>CAYSJO010000184.1:0-13568 GCA_964431285.1 uncultured Planctomycetaceae bacterium | reverse complement strand
TTCCATGTGGCGGTTTGCGATCGATTCCCGGCGGGCGGGCTGCTCTGGTTCTGGCTCACGCTGCGGGCGTTTGCGTTTTGAACGGTCCCGTTGTGATCGCCGCGGTCGCTTCCTCTGAGGTCGACGTTCCCGATCATCGTTAACGTCGGCCTCAGTGTATGCGACCGCGGCGATCACAACGGGACCGACCAAAACGCAAACGCCCGCAGCGTGAGCCAGGACCAGAGCAGCCCGCCCGCCGGGAATCGATCGCAAACCGCCACATGGAAGTCGCCGAGCTGAGCAGTGTCAGCCAGCGACATGTCGAGAGTAATGTCGGTCAGCGGCACATGCGTACCAGCGTCGAAGAACGCCACCTGATACCGGGCGTCGAATCTGCTGCCGCTGAGGCAAAGTCTCGTTCGACAAGTACGGGCAGGAAGTCCCCGATTATCGGGATGTTTCAGACGGCCGGTGGGGTCCAGACTGCGATTGTCCTCAACGAGATCCTGTCGCCGCCCCCAGGACGACGGAATCGCTCGTGATGAGTAGTAGCCGTCATCCCGGCTATCAGAGACTGTGAAACTGCCCGGCCGTCATGCGATAGAACACGTGCGGCAGATCTGCGTGCATGCCTTGGCGTTCGAAGACAAACCCCAGCTTTTCCATCACACGCCGTGATGACAGGTTTGTGACCCACGTGAAGCAGATCACTTCGTCCAACCGCAGTTCGCCGAATCCGAGTTGCAGAATGCGGGCAGACATCTCGGTCGCATGACCTTGATTCCAGAATTCCGGCATCACTGTGTAAGACAACTCGATGCTGCTGCCTTCGTCCGTTTGATGATGGCGCAGTCCAGCACGGCCCACAAAGGCGTCCGTCTGCTGGTCAAAGAAGTGCCAGATTCCGAAGCCGTGCCGATCCCAGTGATCAAGATTGCGACGCAAAGCCCGGTCGCACTTCTCATCGGTCAGGACTCCGCCCAGGGTCGCGCAGACGCGTTCGTCCTGAAACATGCGGCGTACCAGACCGCTGTGTTCCTGGCGGATTCGGTTGGCGCGAAGCCGTGACGTTTCGAAGGTCTCCATCGTGCCCTTAACCAATGTCTACAAAAAAAGCCCGCCGTTTCCGACAGGCTTTTGTCAGCGTTTCGTTCGATCAAGTCGAAGAGTCGTTCTCAGACAAGCTCCCGCATGGGGATCCGCTTCTCGATCAGGTACTGCGGGCGACCTGCTGGATCAGCCAGCGTTGTGGTCTCTGGATCGATTCCCAGATTGTGATAAACGGTCGCGATAACTTCCTGCATGTGAACGGGGCGGTCGACTGCGTACTCGCCGAGGCGATTCGTCGAGCCGATGAACTGACCCGTCTGCATTCCACCGCCCGCCATCAGACAGCAGCTGACTCGCGGCCAGTGATCTCGACCGGCACCCTTGTTGACCTTCGGTGTGCGGCCGAATTCACCCCAGACGACGACAGTGACATCGTCCAGCATGCCGCGTTCTTCCAAGTCAGAGACCAGTGCTGTCACGCACTGATCCAGCTTTGTCCCGTGATCTCGGACAAGATCGAAGTTCTTGCCGTGGCTGTCCCATCGACCGAACGACAGCGTCACGGACCGAACACCCGCTTCAACCAGTCGGCGAGCAATCAGCAACTGATCGTTGACTGTCGGGGCCCCGTCATATTGGAACTGATAGGGCTTGCCGTCGCCGTAGCGAGCGACCGTTTTCGGATCCTCTTTGCTGATATCCAGCGCATCGAGCAATCGACTGGATGTCATGACTCCTAATGCCGCCTGATTAAACGCGTCCATACCCTCCAGCACACCGCTTGCATCGACTTCGCGTTTAAGCTGATCGAGTCCACTGAGCAGGGACTTTCGGTCCTGCAGACGGTCCAGCGTGACACCGTTCAGTTTCAGGTTGGAAAGTCCGTCGGTGTCCGGTTTGAAGGGAGAGTACCCGACCCCCAGAAACCCAGGACCACCGGGCTCTGACCACGGCTTGTGACTCGTGCGATTCGCCAGTGCCATAGCTGCTGGCACACCCGGGGCAACCTGACCGAGCACCTTGGCAGCCACCGGTCCGACTGCGGGGCGACCCCCGATGAACTGCATGTTGCGGCGATCCCATCCGCTGAAACACTGGTACGCGTCATGTCCACCCGCACATCCCATGATCGAGCGGATGAAAGCGAACCGGTCGGCCATTGCGGCGATCTTTGGAAAGCACTCACCAATCTGAACGTCCGGAACGGCAGTCGCGATTGGGTGGAATTCACCGCGAATCTCGCGGGGAGCATCCGTCTTGATTTCCCACATATCCTGGTGGGGCGGGCCGCCGCCAAGAAACACGTTGATGACGGCCTTTTGAGATGCCGGCTTCTTTGAGGCGGCTTCGGCACGCAACTGGTCGGCCAGAGGCAGACAGGCGGTGCCAGCCATGGCGAATCCGCCAATGGACAGGAAGCTGCGGCGCGACAAACCATCGCAGAATGAGCGGTCGCGGGGACCTAAGAGTGTCAGCATGTCATGTCTCCCAGACTGGATGTCCGACAATACGGGTCAAAGCATATTGATGTGTGCCAGTATACTGCCTGGCTCAAGTGTGGACAATGTGAAGCTAGGTTGCGACACCTCGTTATCGGCTGTTGACAGCCTGTCCGTTCAAGGGCGTTCCAAAACCGTCCGGCGTCGAAAACTCGCACATCCTTGAGTACGCTGCCCGACTTCCATCTATTCACGCACTCCCGCATCTGTCGGAGCACTTCTTATGAGCGTTTTCCTTGGCATCGACGTCGGCACCAGCGGCACGAAGACGCTGGCGATGCGAGAAGACGGGGTGATCCTGGCGAAGGACACGGTCGAGTATCCGCTGTACACACCCAAACCCGGCTGGTCTGAGCAGGATCCGAAAGACTGGTGGGAGGCGACAGTTCAAAGCGTCCAGGCGGTTATTCATGCTGGTGACATCAATTCGGCGGAAGTGAAAGGTATTGGCCTGAGCGGCCAGATGCACGGCAGCGTGTTCCTCGACGCTGACCACAACGTCGTCCGGCCCGCTCTTCTATGGAACGATCAGCGCACTCAGGCCGAGTGCGAAGAAATCGAATCGCGTGCTGGCGGACGATCGGCACTGATCGACATGGTCTCGAACCCGGCGCTTACCGGCTTCACAGCTCCCAAGATTCTGTGGCTGCGCAACAACGAACCGGAGAATTACGAGAAAACCGTCCAGGTCCTGCTGCCCAAGGACTACGTCCGCTTCCGGCTGACTGGCGAGTTTGCCTCCGAAATGAGCGACGCGTCGGGCACGTTGTTACTGGACGTGAAGAACCGCAAATGGTGTCAGCCGCTGCTCGACAAACTGGAGATCGACAAAGCCCTGCTTCCCAATGTACATGAATCGGAAGTCGTCTCAGGCAAACTCAGTCAGGTCGCGGCTGAAGCTCTTGGTCTGCCCGCAGGAATTGGAGTGGTCGGTGGTGGTGGTGACCAGGCGGCGGGAGCAGTCGGAAACGGCATCGTGAGCGGTGGAGTTATTTCGGCCACTATGGGTACGTCAGGCGTGGTATTCGCTCACTCGGATGAAGTGCAGACTGACCCGGAAGGTCGCGTGCATACATTCTGCCATGCCGTACACGGTAAGTGGCATGTGATGGGAGTCGTGCTGTCGGCCGGAGGTAGTCTGCAGTGGTATCGCAATCAGTTTGGAGACATGGAAAAGGCCATTGCCGCAGGCCTCAATACCGAAGCCTACGAGCTGATGACCTCCGCGGCCGCGCAGGCTCCGGCCGGGTCTGAGGGTCTGTACTTTTTGCCGTATTTGACAGGCGAACGCACGCCCCACTGCGACCCCTATTGCCGTGGAGCCTGGATCGGACTGTCTCTGCGTCACGGTCGCCCGCACATGATCCGCTCGGTCATGGAAGGCGCGACGTATGCCATGCGCGACTGCCTGGAAATCATCAAAGGCATGAGTATTCCGGTCTCAGAAATCCGAGTATCCGGTGGTGGCGCCAAATCGCATTTCTGGCGACAGTTGCAGTCCGACATCTACGGCCAGTCCGTATGCGACACGAATTCCGACGAAGGCCCGGCTTATGGCGTCGCACTCCTCGCCGCTGTTGGTTGCGGTCCCTACAACGATGTGGTCGAAGCCTGTGAAAAAACTATCAATGTCACCAATACAACAGAATCCTGTAGCACGACCACGGCAACCTACAACCGGGCGTATCCGATGTATGGTCAGCTTTACCAATCACTGAAGAGCGACTTTCCGAGTCTCTGCGAACTGGCCGAAATCTAGGCTCAGTTTCAAAACTCATGATCCGCTGGGCACTCTAGCCCATATCCGGTGCCCATTTCAGGATTGGATTGCGGGCGGCCTGGACGTCGTTGGGTCGGCTGACCGGCGTTGTGTGCGGAGCGTTGTGCAGGAGTTCCGGGTCTTCGTCGATGATTGTACGGAGCGTGTCGACAAACGCATCGAGCGTTTCACGCGACTCCGTTTCCGTCGGCTCGACCATGATCGCTTCGGGAACAACCAGCGGAAAGTACACCGTCGGCGCGTGGAATCCGTAATCGAGCAGTCGCTTCGCAATGTCCATGGCCGAGATGCCGCGCTCCCGATGAAGCTGCTGGGCCGAGGCGACAAACTCGTGCATACAGTGTTCGCCGAATGGCACGGGCAATACATCCTGCAGACGATTCATCAGGTAATTCGCATTCAGGACAGCGTGCTCTGAAACGGATTTGACACCTTCGGCGCCAAGAGTTCGCAGATAGAAATATCCGCGCAGCAGAATGCCGACGTTGCCAAAAAAACTGCGGACTCGACCGATCGTTTTCGACGGGCTCGTCAAACGGAACTGTTCCGTGTCGGCATCACGCGACACGATCGGGCCGGGCAGGTAATCGGCGAGAAAGTCGCGGACGGCGATCGGGCCGGCTCCGGGTCCACCGGCTCCGTGAGGGCCAGTGAACGTCTTGTGAACATTGAAGTGCATCATGTCACCACCAAAATCGCCCGGCCGGGTGATGCCCATGATGGCATTCAGATTCGCTCCGTCGATATAGACGAGTCCGCCAACGTCGTGCAGCAGGCGGCTGATCTCGGCAATCTCGCCTTCGAACAGGCCCAGCGTGTTCGGGTTGGTGATCATGAAGACGGCGGTCTGATTGTCGAGCCTCTCTTTCAATTCGCCCAGGTCGACAAAGCCATTCTTTCCCCCACCCAGCTGCACGCAGTCGAACCCAGCCAGCGCTGCACTGGCGGGGTTTGTGCCGTGCGCACTACTGGGAAACAGGACCTTCGTCCGGTGGGTTTCACCGCGATCACGGAAGTACGCCGATGCGACGAGCAGCGATGTGAGTTCGCCCTGTGCTCCGGCCGCTGGCTGAAGGGAGACAGCGGGCAGTCCGGCGATTTCCGCGAGCATACCCTGCAACTCGAAGAACATGCCGAGCAGGCCCTGAAGGTCGTTTTCGTCCTGCCAGGGGTGACGATCCACGATGCCGGGCAGCGAAGCCAGACGTTCGTGCCGCTTGGGGTTGTACTTCATCGTACAACTCCCCAGCGGGTAATAGTGCGTGTCGACGGACATGTTCAACGTCGACAGATTCGTGAAGTGACGAATGACGTCCGGTTCGTTGACCTCGGGCAGACGGGGGGGTGATGTCGCAAGGAACTCGGGTGGGATGCACTCAGCCGCCGAGTCCATCGGTACATCCGATGCGGGAAAGACGCTGCCTCGGCGACCGGACTGTGCGAGGTCGAAGAGCACTTGCGTGGCGAGCTGATTTCGCATCTTTGGAGTGCGGCGACTGACCGCCGCTTTCTGTTCGAGTTCGTTTAACGGCCAGTCGCAGGCGTCGGCACGCCAAAACACTGACGCCTGCGACTGGCCGTTAAACGATGCATCGGAGCCACTTTCGATCTGTCCTATCCAGATTCACGATTCGAGTATCGCCACCAACGCATCGATCTCTTCCCGTCGCCGATTTTCGGTGACGGCAACCACCAGTAGTTTGTCATTGGCCGATGCTCCGGCACGGACGCACGCTGGTCCGATGTCGAAACCATTTTCACGGGCTCGGTTCACCACCACCCGGGCCCCATCACGGCAGGTCAGCGTGAACTCTTTGAAGAAGGGTCGATCAAATGCCAGGTCGATCCCGTTGACTTCGCACAGTCGATTCGCTGCGTAGTGGGCCTTGCTGCAGCTCAGGTCCGCAACCTGTTGCAGTCCCTGTGGACCCAGCAACGACAGGTACACGGTGGCTCGCAGGGCGAGCAGTCCCTGGTTTGTGCAGATGTTGCTGGTTGCCTTCTCGCGACGGATGTGCTGTTCACGGGCCTGCAGATTGAGCACGAAACAGTCACGGCCTTCGCGGTCGACCGTCTTGCCGATCAGGCGACCTGGCATCTGACGGACGAACTTCTGGCGGCAGGTCATGATTCCCAGGAAGGGTCCGCCGTACTGCATCGGAATGCCCAGACTCTGGCCTTCGGCAACGGCGATGTCCGCACCAATGTCGCCGGGCCGTTTCAGGACGCCCAGACTGATCGGATCGAACGAGACAATGGCCAGAGCACCCGTCTGATGTGCGATGTCGATCAGTTGTTCAGCCTGCTCCAGGCAGCCGAAGAAGTTGGGCTGCTGGATGACCAGGCACGCGGTCTGATCGTTCATTGCGGCTTCCACTGCCGCAAGGTCGGCCGTTCCACCACGAGTCTCGACCGTGACAAGTTCGCACTCGAGCCTTCCAAGATATGTCTCGACGACCTGACGGTAGTCGGGATGCACCGAGCCCAGCATGACGATACGGCTGTGCCGACGCGTACAGCGCATGGCCATGAAGACTGCTTCGCTGCCGGCAGTGCCGCCTTCGTACAGGCTGGCGTTGGACACGTCCATTCCCGTGAGCTGACAGATCAGCGTCTGGTACTCAAAGAATGCCTGCAGACTCCCCTGGCTGGCTTCTGCCTGATAGGGCGTGTACGCCGTGTAGAATTCGCTGCGTCCGGCGATCGCGTCGACGGCCGACGGAATGAAGTGGTCGTAAACGCCGCCGCCCAGAAAACAGACGTGGTGCCGACCAAGGTTATTGTCAGCCTGTTCCTGGACGAACTGTTCGAGTTCCAGTTCACATAGAGCAGGCGGCAGATCGAGCGGGCGGTTGAGCTGCAGTGTCGCCGGAATCTGATCGAACAGCGCGGCCGTACATTCAACACCAATCGAGGCGAGCATTTGCTGCTGCTCATCTGGTGTGCTGAAGAGGTAGCTCAACCGACATCTCCCAAAGTCCTGCCCGGCGTTAAGTCGGCGCGTAGTTTGACACTCGGCGAAAAGTGGTCAAGCAATGCACGCGAACGACTCAGTTCTGTTCGGACTGGCAATGCTCGTCATAGGCGGGGCGTTTGAGCAACTCGTCGAGCTCCGACGGATTCGACATGCGGACGCGTATCATCCAGCCTCGACCGTACGGGTCTTCGGACAGTGCATCCAGGTCATCGGCCAGACCTTCGTTGGACTCGATAATCTCGCCGCTGACAGGGGCGTACAGGTCGGAGACCGCTTTGACGCTCTCGACCTCGCCACAGGTTGCAGCAGCAGTCACGCTGGTCCCGACGGCGGGTAAATCCACGAACACCAGGTCCGTCAGAGCCTGGACAGCGAAGTGCGAGATGCCCACTGTGGCGACATCACCGGCGACCGAGACCCACTCGTGCGTTCTGGCAAACTTCAGCGAATCCACATCCATTCAAAACTGCTCCCTCGTGACAGGTGAAACCTCACTGCTCCACGGCCGACTCTGATACCGGCCCCGTACGACTGGCTTCGATGTCGCCAATCTTCTCGATGCGACGTTGATGACGACCACCTTCGAATTCAGTCTTGAGCCAGATCTCGATCAGGCGATCCAGAACCTGTTCGCCAATCAGATCAGCCGACAGGCACAGAACGTTGGCGTCGTTGTGCTGCCGACTCATTTCGGCCGTAAGATCGTCATGGACTGGCGCGGCACGCACTGCGTCAAACTTGTTGGCAACGATGCACATGCCAATACCCGTGCCACAAACCAGGATTCCGCGGTCCACATCGCCGCTGGACACGGCGGCGGCGACTTTGGCCCCGTAGTCCGGGTAGTCGACACTGTCATCACTGTCTGGGCCGAAATCCTGTCCCTCATGTTCCAGACCCCGCAGGGTCTCAAGGATGTGGAATTTCACATCCACTCCGCGGTGATCGCTTCCAATAGCAATCTTCATATCAGTACCTGAGAGTCCCGTACCATACCTGAGGACAGAAGGTGACGGAGTGCTGAGAATACCTGCCGTTTCCACCAGCGCCGGGAACTGCAAGCAGTCGTTCGGAAACCGGTCACTCCGAAGGAAGAGACAGGCGGGAAATGATCTGGTTCAGATGACCTTCGATAGCGTGCTGGCAGCGACGGTATTCATCCATGCCGCCACCGATGGGATCCGGCACATCTGACCCATCCGGGGCCAGCACCTGGACACAGTCGGCAAGGTCCGGCCGTTGAGCCAGGATGGCGTTTCGATGCCCGCGAGTCATGGTGTAGACAAAATCAGCGTTGTTCAGCAAGCGTCCAGTGAGTGGCTGGCTCTCGTGGGCCCCGATGTCGATACCTGTGTCGGCCATCAACTCTGCAGATTCCTGACTTGCCGGCATGCCGTAACTGGCGGCAATGCCTGCGGATGCAACGATCAGTCCATGGTCATCCAACTGTTCGGGTCCACACTTCAGATGTTCGCACAACAAATGGCGAAACAGTCCTTCAGCCATGGGGCTGCGGCATGTATTGCCCGTGCAGACGAACAGAATCACCTGGGCAGTCATGCGCTGGATGCTGGCCGCATGCACGACTCCTTCACGCATCACACACGGTTCGGCCTCTGTCAGTCGAACAACTGTCGGCCCGTCCGGGAACTGCACTTCCCCCGTATTCACAAACAGATCGACGTTGTCCGGCTCCTGGTCACTGGCCACGGCAGCCAGCGGCTCGACCGGAACGCCCGCAACCAGAGGAGCGGATACGAGTCGGGCAACATCGTGGAACAGAGATTCTGAGGGAAACCCGCACGTCAGGGATTCACCGACGAGATCAGTACGGACACTGTCGCTGAGAGAATCAAGCAAGCCACCTGTCGTTGATTCGACCGGAACTTCGAGGAACACCGGTCCTGGCCAACAGCGTCGCAACAAACGTCGACCGATCGCGTCGAGCTGTGGCAGAAAGTCGATGGCTTCATCAGTCGAACGGACCAGCAACACGGTGTCGTGCGTTGGTCGCTGTGGCAGTCGGCATACGGCATCCGCGGACAGTGCCAACGCAATGGTGACATAGCCCGCCTCGGTGGGAAGACCGACGATGCCGTTTTCCGTGAGAGTCTGGACGATCTGGTGTACGAGATCGCTGTGTTCCCGGGCATCGCCCGGACTGGCCGTCTCCGCCATGAAGTGCCATTCCTGCACTAAGGCCGGGCGTCGGAATCACTCGGCAATTCGCCGGAAATTCTGTCCACGCAATTGTTTGGGGCGAAGAATGATACCCACCGACTGATTGACCTTCAACCGCCTTCAGAGTCTATTGACTGCGCAGCCCGGAGTCAGGCACGTCAGTGACAAACATGCACCCCGGACTGTGTGTGATGACAAACTCAGGCCGCGCCGCCATGACGGCCGCCTGCGGTGTTACGCCACATGCCCAGAACACGGGAAGCTCGTCGTCCGCGACCGCCACGGCATCGCCAAAGTCGGGAGACTGCAGGTCGTCGATCCCGATCTGGCCGGGAAATCCGATATGAACAGGAGCGCCATGCACTTCGGGAAACTGGCCAGTGACGTCTACGGCTCGAATGGCATCCGCGGGGCGCAGGGGGCGCATCGACACAACCAGTGGACCATGAAAACGGCCGGCCGGGACGCAGGGAATGGACGTGCGAAACATTGGCACATTGCGTTGCAGTTCCACGTGCCGTACAGGAATTCCCGCATTGATGAGTGCCGACTCGAATGTGAACGAGCAACCGATCAGGAAACTGACCAGGTCGTCGCGCCAGCAGCTCATGATGTCTGTCGGCTCGGCCGTGATTTCACCGTTCTGCCAGACCCGATACCGCGGCAGGTCTGTTCGCAAATCAGCACCAGGGGCGAGCCGCGCCGGGATGGGCGACCCCGGTTCCGTGACTTCCAGCAAGGGGCAGGGCTTTGGGTTGCGCTGGCAGAACAGCAGAAAGTCGAAGGCGTCCTGCCGAGGTAGTACGACCAGATTCGTCTGGGCAAATCCCGGCGCCTGACCTGACGTCTGTCTCGTCCAGTCGCCGGATCTGCACGACTGTCTGAGTCGTTCCGGGGTTGTGAGTTGGTCGCGTGTCATTTCGCCTCCAGTCGACCATGTTGCGACTCCGCCCTGGGACGGAATGTGTTGGCGCTGGGCTGCCGACGACCGATCATGGCGAAGAGGGCTGAAACTGTCACGGGAGTACTGCAGGTGACCACGACCCGCGAACAACCTGATCCCCACAATCTTCAGCCCGAATCGGATCAGTCGCAGGTGGACCCCGCGGCCGATGCTGGCTGGGATTATGAAACGCACGGTCGCTCTGGCAAATCCGTCCGAGCCGATCCGGATATGACGACCGCCGCTGGCATTCAACCAGACGGCCCTCCCCCGGAGATCATAGCCGAACCCGCCCTGCCTGAGTCGATTGGCCCATTCGAGATCGAGCGCCGACTGGGGGCGGGAGGCATGGGCACAGTTTATCTGGGCCGCGAACGGGAGACCGGGCAGATTGCGGCTGTCAAAGTTTTATCGGCGAGTCTGGCGCGCGAACCGGAAATCATCGAACGCTTCAGTCGCGAGATTGAAGCGATGCGGAAGCTGAGCGGTCCGCACGTCGTATCGTTGTTTGGCAGTGGGACGGACCCCGAAACCGACCAGATGTATTTCTCGATGGAATACGTCGAGGGTGTGACGCTCGGGCAGCTACTGAAAGAGCGCAAACGACTGAGCTGGGACCAGGTCGTCGATATCTCTCTGCAGATTTGTCTGGCATTAAAGGCGGCACACGCGGCAGGGATTGTGCATCGGGATTTAAAACCATCCAACCTGTTGATCGGCAGTGACGGCGTCGTGCAACTGACGGATTTTGGTGTCGCTCAGGTCTTTGCAACTCAACGACTGACCGTTACCGGCGGCGTCATCGGTACCGCCGAATACATGTCGCCCGAACAGGCCGAAGGCCGGCGCTGTACCAGGCAGAGCGATCTGTATTCGTTCGGAGCAGTGATGTATGTGATGCTGACGGGACGTCCGCCCTTCACCGGTCAGACCTCACTGGACACCCTGCGTAAACATTTAACTGCCAGATTCGATCGGCCGAGCCTGTACGCGCCGGAAACGCCGCGTTTGCTCGAAGATCTCGTCTGTAAGTTGCTGGAGAAGAATCCAGATGATCGTCACCCGGATGCTCACATCGTGTCATTGCGACTACGCGAGGTCGTTCGTCGTGTCGAACTGGCATCTGCGCACGAAAGTGAGTCTTACGGAAACCTTGCTGGTGACGGTTCTGTCACTGCAACCGTAGCTGCACGTCCTGTCACCGACGCAACTGTGGTCGATGCTCACAGGGACCCGGCAGCGGGTCCCGGGCCGGCTACTCTGATGCGCAATGTGTTCCGGGCCGAGATTTCGAATTCTCAGCGGAAGTCACGGATCGGAGAGTTTTTCGACCAGACCTGGGTACTGGTTGCGTGTCTCGCATTGGTCATTGTGGGCGGAGTTGTGTGGTTCCAGTTGATGGGTTCATCAACAGTGACCGCACCGACGACGACCGATCGGGACGAGGTCAATCGGTTTGTGCGACTGGCAGCTTCGTATCGAAGACTCGGAGACGTGGCGCGAGAGGAACAGATACTTCGAGCGCTGCACGCAGTCATTCGGCATGACGCATCTCGTGCCGAGGAACTGAAACAGGTCGACGAGCGTCTAACGAAGCTGACCGATCGGCGACGACGGGATTCTCAGGAATACAAACTCGGCAGCGATGGCTTGACGAGGGCTGACGAACTGCTGCGAAACGGCGAGACAGAGGCGGCACATGAACTACTGACAGGATTGCTCGTGCTCTACGAATCGGAGCCGGGCGCTCAGCAAATCGTCTCTGGTATCGAGTCTCGATTGCGGGAGTTGGAAACGCCCCAGGCTGACGTTGAAACCTCAGCTACTCAGCAGAGCAATCAGTCCAGCAATGTTGAATCCGATGACGCCCGGAATCAGGAGTGAGACTCCATGTCAAATGGGAGTCCAGAAGGTTTCCAATCTCGCAACATACAGGTTTCTTGATTTCCGACGCGATTGCCAGTTGGTATTCCGAACAGGAAGCCGTATGAAAGACAGTGAGTATGGGACATGTAGCGGGACCTGTGAGTGGAGCTCAGAATCTCATCCGCTGCGAGATTTGGTGCGTCTTTCATCCAGATTTCACTCGGTTTGGGTGTCTGGTTCTCGGCTGTCCAGCTCGTTGACAATCTTCAGATTCACTGATAGCGTAGCTGAGGTCGCCTTCTTGGCGGTTTACAGCCCTTTTTTGCTTCAACGTCATATCTCGTTTTACTCCGTCCCGACATCACTTTGCTGGCGGCCTCATTTCTCGTTGGGCCGTCGTTACTGTCTCCGCTATTTTCGGCGGGGCAGTCGGTGGAGGAATCTTTCTCCCCGATCCGACTACGGAGGTTTTCTGTTTTGGGGACACGTGCATGTTGAATGCAGTGCTCAAGGTGGTTGGCGGCAAACAGGATGGCAAACTCATTCCGCTCACCACGAAGAAGTTTCTGATCGGCCGTGAACACGATTGCCATCTGCGACCAAACAGTGAATCGGTCAGCCGCCACCATTGCGCAATAACGATTGATGACTTCTCAGTTCGAGTTCGCGATCTTGGCAGCTCGAACGGGACACATCTGAACGGCACCCGTATCGTCGGCAGTCAGCCGGCTACGAACGGGGATCGCCTGACGGTTGGCGGGCTGGAATTCGTGATCCAGTTTGTCGATCAGACTGAGACCAACTCCAGTGGCTCAGACGGCGGGGGCAGTGAATTCACGCTCGAGGGCTTTGGCCTCGAAGACGCGAGTTCGCTGTCGGAAACCGCTGTCATGTCCGGCGATACTGCTGTCATCGCCTCAAAGGATGGGCTGACGGAACAGCCGCTGTCCGACACAACAATCAAGGCCGCAGAAGAGCCGCCTGCCGCGGAGACAGTCGCAACTCCGGCAGAAGAACCTGCCGCTGACCCGCAACCTGTCGCTGAACAACCAACTGAGCCACCGGATCAGGCTGCACAGGAAGCGCTCGCTGCACAGCAAGCTGCTGCCGCGCAACAACAAATGGGTAGCGTGCTACAGCAGCAATCGTATCCCGGTATGCCACAGCAGCCGTATCCTGGGATGCCACAACCTGGTTAAGGAATGCCACAGCCCGGTTAATGAGTCCAACCGCCATGAAAAGACCATCAACAGCCGGCATAACCAGAACCACCGCCACAGTAACACCCTC
>CAYSJO010000183.1:0-13701 GCA_964431285.1 uncultured Planctomycetaceae bacterium | reverse complement strand
CATGTGTGTGGCAAAACTGTGCCGCAGAGTGTGCGGACTGACGCCCTCTCCGCAGCCGACGCGTTGTGCGTACTTCTTGACGAACTGCCATACGGAAACACGCGAGAGTTGCCGCCCATGACCGTTCAGCAGCAGCCACGGGGCATCGCCGTCTCCCACCAGTTGAGAACGCTCGTCTTCGATCCATGCTTCGATGGCAGAGACCGCAACCGGATTGAGGCCGACGCTCCGTTCTTTGTTGCCCTTGCCTGTGCAGCGTGCGTAACGCTCGTCCAGAAAAACATTCCCCAGCCGAATGTCGGCGACTTCGGATGCACGGCAGCCTGTGGCATACAGCAGACACAACAGAGCCCGGTCGCGGAGCGGAAAGCGGTCGTGCCTGGTCGGGGCACTCAGCAATCGCTCGACCATGTCCGGGCTGAGCACTTTGGGCAGGTGCTGCCACAGCTTCGGCGAGCTCAGAGTGTCTGCGACGGACTTGAGCAGCAGACTTTCAAGCACCAGATAACGGAACAGCATTTTGATCGCGACCAGGTGTCGGGAGACCGTCGTGGCCGCCAGTTGCCGACCATGCAGATGCTCAAGGTAGCTCGTGAATGTGCGCAGCTTGATGTCATTCGGATCAGCCGGACCATTGGCCTGGTACCAGATTGCGAACTGGTTGAGATCGGACTCGTACGCACGCAGCGTGTTCTTCGCGAGTCCGCATTCCGCTTCCAGGTAGTGAAGGAAGGGAACGAGATGGGTCGCGACCGGGTTGCTCCGGACTGAGCCGTTGCCACCGGATGGTGGACGCTTGCGCTGAGGCATGGAATCTGCTGAGTGAATGAGAGTTGGTTCGCCGAGCGGCCGTGCAGTGCGTCTTCATTCGACGTACTTGAAACGGTCCTATTCCCAATTCGGCGTTGGAGCCGTGCGGGCTCCACTTCCAAGGCATCACTCCGGGCAACGCGCATCAAACGCGGCTCAACGCATGCCAACTGGCTGCAACGGGCAACGGGCAGCGTCAAACGTGTGACACTCCGACGGTTCCTGGAATTCAACTGTTACCGACTTCCGGCGACCGAATCCCGTGACGTTCGTGACGGCTCCGACTCCGTATTGCGGGTGTCGAACTCGCATACCGATCGCAAACAGCTGCGGCAAGTCGGCTGCGTCGTGTGTTCCATCGAGTAAAGCCGCGCCCGTTGTCAGCAGCGGCTTCTCGGCAGCCCCGAGCGATTCCTTGAGCCGTTTTCGCAGTTCAAGGTCCTTTTCCGTAAACGCAGACCGTTTCGGCTGGGCCTCTGCATCATCCGATTCGAAGCGCCCATCCTCGGACTCGAATTCCGTCTCGCCTAGGAACTGACTCGGAATCGTGAGCTGTGGCTTGCCTCGCGCCGACCGGACTTGTGCTGTGGTGAGAAACAACCGCTGCATCGCGCGCGTCATGCCGACGAACAGCAGCCGTCGCTCTTCTTCGATCTGCTTCGGGTCCTCGGACTTCACAGCCCGTTCGTGCGGAATCAGTCCATGCTCGAGACCGACCACGAACACACAGGGGAATTCCAGTCCCTTGGCCGCGTGCATCGTCATCAGCGTGACCTTGCCCGCTGATGGATCAAGCAGGTCACCGTCATTTACCAAAGCGGTCGTTTCCAAGAATCCGGTGACCGACGGATTGTCTTCGTCCAGCTCGTCGTATTGAGCTGCCGCGTTTATCAGCTCGGTGACGTTGGCTTCCTTCTCGATCGCCTGCTCGGAAGCAACGTTCGCCCACGTGCGGTGGAAGAAGGTCTTGTTGACGATTCCGGTGAGCAGCGCGCTGACACTGCCGTAATCTGCCAGCGTCAAACCCTCCATCATGCGCGCAAACATCTTCAGTTTTGGCCGTGCCGTCTTCGAGATTCCTTCGATCTCGTCAGCCGAGCCGGCGGCTTCCAGCAGGTTGACACCACGCTCGTTGGCCCAGCGCTGCAGTAGTGTCTGCGTCTTTCCGCCGATCCCTCGCGCCGGCCTGTTCACAATCCGCAGAAATGCGATCTGGTCGGCGGGATTGTCGATGACGCGCAGATAAGCGACGAGGTCCTTGATCTCCGCACGGTCATAGAAGGCGAGCCCGGCCGCGACCTGGAATGGAATCCTCTGGCGTGTGAACCCCAGCTCCAATTCGCGCGACATCGAGTTCACACGATAGAAGACCGCGATCTCTGACCAGCGGAGTCCGGTGTCCTCCCGCAATTTACAAACCTGATCGGCGATGCCTGTTGCTTCTGTCCGTCCATCCGGGAACTCAAGTAGTCTGGGGGCATACCCGTCCTGGGCGTCCGTGATTAACGACTTCGCTTTGCGTTGCCGGTTGTGAGCGATCATACGATCTGCCGCTCGCAGAATCAGACCTGTGCTGCGGAAGTTCTGCTCCAGCCGAATGAGCCGCGCGTTCGGGTAATCGCGTTCAAAATTGAGAATGTTCTCAATCGTCGCGCCGCGCCAGGCATAAATCGACTGATCGGGATCCCCGGTGACACACACATTCGGCACGTTGACCGACAGCGCGCTCACGAGCTGGTACTGCGCAGTATTCGTATCCTGATACTCATCCACAAGCAGGAACTGGTAGCGCATGTCGTAGTCGGCGCGCAGGTCCGGGTTATCTGCAAACAGTCGCACAACATGCAGCAGCAGGTCGTCGAAGTCGACGGCGTTGGATTCAAGCAGCGCCGACTGGTATCGCGGATAGACCTGCGCGACGAGTGTGTCAAAAGGCTCACCAATGCGGCTTTCGAGCGTGCGGACGAACTCATCGGGTTCTGTGAAACTGTTCTTAATGCGACTGATGCGGGCACTGATCTTCGACGGCTGCGCTCGCACGGCGTCCATGTCGAGTTCCTTCAACACGTGCCGAATGACCTGCAACTGGTCGGCTTTGTCGAAGATTGTGAAATTTGAGTCGAGCCCGACGATGTTTGCCCGCTGCCGGAGCACATTCGCACAGAAGCGATGAAACGTGCTGACGCACACGCGGGCACCGGGCAGCAGCGCATCCACACGTTGCTGCATTTCCCGCGCGGCTCTGTTCGTGAACGTGATGGCCAGAATGGCTCGCGGATCGACGCCGCGTTCGACCAGCCGAGCGATTCGCCGCGTGATCACTCGGGTCTTACCCGAACCTGGTCCGGCGAGAATCAGCAGTGGTCCGGTGAAATGTTCAACCGCGGCTCGTTGCGGTGTCGTCAATCCGTTGTCCATCCGATCGCTGTCCTCTGCACTTGTTGCCGCCTGCCCGCTGTGAGCTTAGTAACCGCATTCATGCCAATTGCAAACCGCACGTCCAGAATCCACACAGCTCGCCGCGACCCCGTCTGAATTCGGTCAATTCGGAAAATGGATAAGGCGGGCATTGTGTAGCGAGGTGACCTCCGGCGCGGTCTCGGCAATGTGGATGCGAAAGCGGCACAATCGGAAATACCGTGAATCGCAGGAGAATCGTCAGCCGATATTTCACCTGAGACGACCCGCGCGCTCAATGCGCGGTGTGTCTGTTTGTTCGCACTGACGAGGTCTCGATGCGCAGCCAGTGGCTGACTATCGATTTTGACACTGAGCCTGATCTTCCACTTCGGAGACCAGACCGGGTGTCAATGAATGTGCCTCGCGTTCGGCACCTGCACTGGCTGGCGATGGCGATGTTGCTGCTCAGCAGCGGTTGCATCACGCCGTGCCTGAGCGGCGTCTGCAATTCCAGCCAGCCGTTGTATATATCACCGATGTCCCGATTCGGTTCCGTAGAAAAGAAGTTGCCCGATGCCTGTGAGCCCACAGGGGGCTTCTGTAAACCTCTGCCGTACTTCACATTCGGCAAATACTGGCCGAAGCTGGACGAGTGGCGGACGACGCGAGCCGCGCTCAAGTGCGCCCGCAAGAATCTGCTCATGCAGATGTGGCAAACGAAGACCTGGATCGACGCGCATTATCGTGAAGGGTATGCACAGGCCTTCATTGATGTTGCCAATGGAGGCAATGGCGAACTTCCACCAGTGCCTCCGCCGAGATACTGGAATGCTCATTTCCGATCTCCCAAAGGCGAGTGGCGGATTGAGCGGTGGTTTGACGGCTACCGTGCCGGGTCTGCTTTCGCGCTCGTTGAGATGCAGCCACTGCGGCGGATTACCGCGTCTTACGACTGGAGCATTGAGAAGCCGAAGCCTCCATTTGTGAGTTCACCCATGGGATTGAACAACTCCTGTGGCATCCCGGCAGGCAGCCCGTTCATGCAGACCGGCGGAGTCGGCGGCCCGGGACCTCAGGGATTTCCTGATCAATCATTCAGTCCCCAGGGATTCCCGTCACAGCCCGTCCCGTACAACGGATTCCCGGGTCAGTCGATGGTCCCAGGTTATGGGAACACACCAGTTCCCTCTGGCCAGCAGGGCCTGGGTTCTGGACCTGTTGTCCCACGTGCTGCAAATCCACAGACACTGCCCGCTCAGCAGTTCCAAACAAATCCATCTCCTGGAGTCGCACAACCCCTGCAACAGCCGCGCACAGGCGTTCCGGGGAATCCGCAATCATCAACGATTCAACCCGGCGGTGGGGGACTTGTCCCGGGTTATGGGGCCGGGCCAGCCGACCCGACCGGACGTGCTCCGGGGGATGCACCTGCCACTCCAGCTCCACAGAAAACTGCACCGCCATTTTCGCCGGATGCCAACCTGCCAGCCAATATCCCGCGTGACGAACCGGTCTGGCGAACTCGACCACCGCAGAACTCTCGATAAGTACTTCCACTCGAAACCTCTTCGGCAGTAAGTCCATGCACGTCCCGCAGGGATCGCCACAACCTGAATCAGTCACCCGACGGTCGTCGGCCGGATTGAACTGCGTCCTGATCCGGCGGATCGTATTTGCGTCTCTTTATCTGACGTTGCTGGGACTCACTGGTTGTGCAGCGATTCGACCCATGGACGGCGTCCCGGCCCGAATATCTGCCAGAAGAACTTCGCGGCGTGGACCGCGCGGCCGCTCAACGAGTTGATCTGTCGCGTCTTGGTCAGCCAGCTCCGGCCCACTATCGAGTTGATGCGGGCGATGTCCTGGCGGTCTACATCGAGGGTGTGCTGGGGCAGCGCGAGCAACCTCCGATCAACCGCCCCATCGATCCGTCACAGCCGCCGACACTTGGCTACCCGCTGACCGTCCGTGATGACGGCATGCTGTCGCTGCCACTGGTCGCGCCGATCAATGTTCGCGGTCGAACGATTCCCGAGATTGAACAGCAGATTCGCCATGCCTACACGGTGCAGCGGCGGTTGTTGCGACCGGGAGTGGAACGCATTCTGGTGACGTTGCAGCAGCCGCGGCAGTACCGCGTGCTGGTCGTGCGTGAGGAGTCCGAAGACGACTTCCTGTCTGGAGTCAGCATTGGCGGCGGCAACATTGGTCGTGCGAAACGCGGCAACAGCCAGGCGGTGTCACTCCCGGCATATAAGAACGACGTATTGCATGCTCTGGTCCAGTCCGGTGGTCTTCCAGGTCTGGACGGCGAAGCTGTGGTGTATGTCATTCGCGCCCAGCGTGGCGGGCCGGGTTTACTGGCGTGTCAGACGCCGTCGCCCGTTGCGTCTCATGCCGGCTTCCGCCCGCCTTCGCATCGCCCACGCGGATTTGCGGCCGCCGCTGGGAATCCCCAGAACGGTTACGGCCCCACTGCTTACGGCGGTCCGGCATCGTACGGAGCGCCGCAGACTCCCATGCCGCGGCATCCGCCGCAGTATGCAATGCCTCCGCAACAGCCGCAGCAACCCCTGCAGCCGATTCCAGAACAGCAGCCGTTTTCGCCTGGGCCTGGCCACTCGCCGATCGCGCATCCGTATCCCGCCGGCTTGCCGGGTCAGTCCTTCCCGCCAGGAACGATGATTCGCGGGCAGTCCTCGGATGCGTCAGGGCTGTCTTATTCGGGACCTCAGTCTGGTAGTCGATTGCAGCAGATGAGCCGTCGGATCATGTCGGCACCACGACGCGTTGCCGAGCAGATCACCGGCATTCCAATGCCGCGCATTACCGTTGAGACCGTCCCGGCGACAGGTCCGGAAACGACACAGGGAATCACTCCGGCGCAATACACAAGTCCGCCGGAGATGAGCAACGCCCCCGACTCATACACCAATATTCCCACCACGTTGCCGACCAGCGTCGGGGCACCTCCGATACTACCCACTGGCAACAGGTATGGTCCGCCACCGCCACTGCAGAACATTCAACGCAACTGGCAGCCTCCGGCCACTTGGTCCAATGTGAATCTGATTGCGAGCGGAGGGTTGTGCTCGGGTCCCAACGTGGTTCGCATTCCTCTGCGTTTGACCGAATACGAACCACTGCAACTTGCACAGTGCGACGTCATTCTGGGAGACGGTGACATCGTGTTTATCGGCTCGCGTGACGACGAGGTGTTCTATACCGGCGGGTTACTCGGCGGTGGTGAATACAATCTCCCTCGCGACCGAAACCTGGATATTCTGGAAGCCATCGCGATCGCCGAGGCGTCGTCTCAGTTAGGAGCAGGAGCTGGCCGTTCTGCCCTGAATAACGACGTCTCGATCAGCCCCAGCCAGGCAATTGTGCTGCGCCGACTGCCGAACAACACTCAGGTGCCGATTCTGGTCAATCTGTACCGTGCGCGTGAGCACCTCTCGGAACGCATCAACATCCAGCCAGGCGACTACATCCTGCTGCAATACACGAAGGCGGAGGCCGTGGGCGCATTCCTCGAACGACATATTCTCGAGAGCGCTCTGTTCGGCGTCGCCGCCTCGCAGTTCAACAGCAATTAGGAACGCCCCTGTAAACACGTTCCAGATTTCAGAACTCGCCGAAGGTTTCGCCCTTGTTTCGGCTGCCAAGTCCGCGCCAGGTTCTCAAATCGATGTTCTCGTTGATAAACCGAACGCGACCGTCTCCAAATAGAACCTGAACTCCGCCGACGTGCTGGCTTCGTGCCGCAAAGACGCCCGTGCTCGTCCACAACTCACATTCCTGATTCTTCGTGGCTTTGTCGTTCGGAGTGAAAATCGTCGAGAAGGTCCAAGCCTGATTTCGCATACCAAAAAACCAGGAGTAACCACGTCCCTCGTTCCCGACATTACTGCTTATGGGCGGCGCACCTCCCACTTTGCAGGCAGCATATCCACCCGAGTCAGACGCGTACCGTTTGATCAAAGGTCGTCCGATGAGGCACTCAGACGCGGCCATCGTGTTGCTTGAGCCATCGGTGATATCTGCAAATCGAGTGTGACCGTTGATCGCAAACATGGCGTCTGTCGTATTCGGCTGCTCATCCTGGCCGATGCATGCAACGTAATTCGTCGGTGCATAGGAAGTGCTGGGCCTGATACCGGGATCGGATGCACAGCGATACGTGGGAATCTGGATGTTGCGAACGGTCGAATTGCTGCCCCCGCTGCCCGGATATCGCTCCCAGTCGACCCGTTGAAACAGCGGTGCCTGATCCATAAACGGCAGAATGCGGCCCAGCCACGTGATCTGGCTCGTTGTCCAGCTTCCACCGCTGAATCCGTGGTCGCGGATGGCACCGGGCGGCAGAGTCAGAAACTGGTCATGGTAATTGTGCAGAGCCAGGCCAAGCTGCTTCATGTTATTCTTGCAGGACGAACGCCGGGCCGCTTCTCGTGCCTGTTGCACGGCGGGAAGCAGCAATGCGATCAGAATTGCGATGATGGCGATCACGACCAGCAACTCAATTAATGTGAAGCCCCGCTGCCGTTGGTGAAGAGAAAACATCATGCTGAACAACCTCCGCCGAAGCCGGTTTTCAAACCCTGACTCCAGTCACTATGGAAACCGAAAAACAAAGAAATGAATTGCTTATTGATCAGAATTATCGACCTCGGAACCAGGATCGTCAGCCCGCTCCCCGGTCATCTCAAAGTTCTGTGTATTCTCGCCAGCCGTCAACGTGACCTGCAGTGTGCTTTCTGAGTTGAATTTCCGCGGCACGATATCTTCGACCACGGCAACGTCCTCTCCCGATTCATCTCCGATTGATTCGAATGCCGCGGTCATATCTCCCGTTTTACGGAAACCAACGATTCGCACCGTAAACGTTCCGGCCCACATTTCACGATCCGTCGGAATCTGATATTTGCCATCCGTTACGGTCGCCCCTCCTCGTGCTCCGCCCTGGCCCAGCGGTTCGAATACGATGGTCCCGGTCTTGATCGGTTCCTCGTTCAACGTCACGGAGCCTTCGACCGAACAGGGCTCGCCCTGCGAACCGGAACAGCCTGTCAGACTCACGGACAACAAGAGACACGTGAAGACGCGGCCGTAAGAACGATTATAACTTTCAGTAAGCATCAGCGAGCGGCTCTCTCTGGTGGGATTGGCAGGCGATCAACAGGAAAACAAAGTGGGTTACAGCTTCAATACCGCATGATAAGTCGTCACCTGCAGAAATTCACTCGGAAACCCCTTCCCCAGCAGAGTCACGCCCGTCAGAAACTGGTGCCTCCCAGGTTATGAACTCGAACAATCGCAGACGACATTTCTGCGGCGGACTGGTCGCCTTCGTGGTTGTCTGTGCCGGACTGTCTCCGATTTCGGATGATGCCTTCTGGTGGGATCAGGCTCGCGGACGTGCCGTACTTGCCGGATCACGCTCCCCAACTCTCGATCTGCTCGTGAATGAGAACCAGTTCGAGGCCGACTGGCTGGGGGGAGTGCCTGCACATCTGGTGTTTCGACTGCTCGGACTGGGCGGGCTGAGTCTGCTGAAGATTGGTTTGACATGCGGGTTGCTCGCATTGCTGCTGCGAACAACTCCAGGGAAACTGATATCGCCATCAGCACAACGGGAGATTGTTCCACTATGCGTTGCAGGAATCGGAATATTCGCCGCTGCGGACGCATTCGATTCTGTCAGCCGTTCGCTGGATCTCATCGGTCTGCTGGTCGTCGGAAACCTGCTTGAGCATGTCGACAGACGAGCGTTGAGTCGGACATGTGTCGGCATGTTTCTGGTGATGCTGGTGTGGGCCAACGTGGCGCGACTGCCGATTGCCGGTGTGCTTTTCGTCACGCTGCATCTGGCTTCGGGATCGTTCTCCCAACGGAGAAGTCTGATCGTCGCCGTCAGTGTCCTGTCGACCTGTCTGACACCTCGTGGAGTGTGGACACTGTGGGATTCCCTGCGGCTGCTGGTGCCACGTTTGACACAGGGTGCCACCACTCTGAGTACAACGGAATTCAGATCGACAGTTCTGGGCCTGTGGGACGAACAGGTGCTGGCATTCGCCCTTGCCTGCCTGATCACGTTGGTCTGTCTGGTCCGCTTCGAGAGGAGCCGCCCGCGCATGGCGGGCGCGTTCGCGGTTATCGCAATCGGCTGGTCAGCTCGATCTAGTGTCGCGTTGGCCGCCATTTGGATCACTCTGCAATCGCTCGACTGCTTAAGACAGGCGACGATCCAATCGCCCGCTGCCGAGTCCCGCGGTCGCTTCGTTCCCGGTTGCTGCGTGTTGGCCGTGGTCGTGGTGGCCGTCGGCGCTGCCGGTTCGTTCTACCCCATGTCGCGCGCACAACTGGGAATTGGTTTGTCGCCCTGTCTGGATGTCCGGCTGTTCGAAACGTCTTTGCAGAACTGTCCGCTCAAAGGCTCCGCTCACGCTGTCGGGCTCCGTTCAGCCGGCATGCTGGCATGGATTCTGTCAGGGGACGGCTCAATGGGCTCACGGGAACTCCGACTCGACGATGTGCCCTCCCGGGCGCTGCTCGGTGGCAGATTGCGCAATCGTGCGCTGCTGCAGCACGATCTTGAATCCGGAGTCCGCAACCCGCAGCGTCGCGAAGACGGCTCGTGGGCCGGATGGTGGGTGCCACTTCAACGGCAGAGCGTTTCGCTGCTGGTCGTCCCTACGGAACGGACAACCCTGATCCGCGCACTGGAACCGACCTGGTGGAAGCCGCTGTCGCTCGATGCACCTGTACTCGCATTTGGCCGGGCTGGCGATCCCGATTGTGCAACGCGACTGATTCACGTGCTGCAGGAGCGTCTATTCGTTGATCAGGGGAACTGGTCCTACGCCCCGGCGACCGGAATCGGCCAGCAGCAGCATTTCGATCTGTGGGACGTACTCACGGGAGACGCTCGCGCTCACACGGCCGTGCGACAGGCGCGCGTGTTCCAGGCGATGAACCTGCACACTGCTGCGACTCGTGTTTTGCAAACTGCGGTCGAAAACGGTGATCTGGCTGCCCGTCACGAGCTGGTTCGGTGCCGACAGGAACTGGCGTGGAGCACGCGACTGACGGGAACGGTCGCAACGGAATCGTCCGCTGGAGGTCTGCCATGATGCGGCTCACAGGACTCATCATCTGTGGGGGCGTGACGGTTGCCGCCGTCGTTTGGTCAACCTCGTCCGCCGAACATCCGAAACTCCTCGTCTCGGCAGAATCTCGACCGCCAGCGATCAGTCGTTGCGCAGAGTGCCACAGTGAAATCGTGGCCGGATTTGAATCAGCCCCACATCACAACACTCTGACCAGGGCCGAAGGCGATGTTCTCAAACGCTTCGCCGGCCAGTCGCACTCGACGGATGCCGGTGGAGTCATACGGTTTGTTGAGCGTGACGGTGGATTGTGGACCGAGTCGGAGACGACTCGTGATTCGCTGCGGATCGACTGGATCTACGGTTCCGGACATCACGCTCAGACGCCCGTCTCTGTCCTGACCGGACCGGACGGGCGTCTGGAACTGATCGAACACAGTGTTTCGTTGTATCCGGGCTCGGGACTCGGTACGACGCTCGGCCAGTCAGAGACCACCAGGCACACAGGCCTGTTGGCTTTTGGAAACCATCACGGTCCAAGTGCTGCCCAGGAATGCTTCAGCTGTCACGCATCCCATCTCGGGAACCCCAGGACCGGTTCGCAATCTGACCCGTGGCCACATGACGTCGTCGTCGGAGTTGGCTGCATCCGCTGCCATGTGCGGGCAGGCGAGCACGTGCGGACCATCGATGACGGCACACTTTCTCTGGACCGCTGGTCCGAGTTGTCGCCAACGGAGTCCATCAACCGTTGCGGCGAATGCCACCGCCGGGCTGATCACTTCACAGCCGACGAACTTGTCCCCGAGAATCAGACTCTTGTCCGCTTCGCTCCAGTCGGACTGTCCCTAAGTGCCTGCTTTCTTAATCAGTCCGGCGGTCCGTCCGATGAACCCAGTGTGCAGCGTCTCGACTGCCTCACCTGTCACAACCCACATGCAGCCATGCCGACGGATTCACAGGTTTTTCGCAAGACGTGTCTGCGTTGCCACACAGGGGCAGAACACGGCGGCGTCGCCTGCTCATCGCAACCACCCGACTCCAACTGCCTGGTGTGTCACATGCCGAAAGTTCCGGCCAATAATCAGCTCAAATTTACAGATCACTGGATCCGTGTGCGAAGGCCCCAGACAGGGGAATCAGGTCTGCATCCCTGAATCAGAGCCAGATGCGACCATTCCGTGAAGGAATCCCGCGAACATAACGGCGGGGATTTCGGGTAAGCTGTCCGCTACCGGAACTCCCGTGCCGGTTGCTCCTGGTGTTCGGCGCGGGTATCAAGTCCAACCTGAATGAATCCGCCAGAGCAGATCTCACGCCTCCGACCGTTTCACTTCAAGCAAAAGAGACCAGTCATGATCCGCATCGAATTCAAGCGATTGATCGTCGGTTGCGGAGTCGTCCTCGGACTGCTGCTGACTGCTTCGGTCAGCCGAGCTGACTCAGATTCGGAAATCATTGCGAAGATCAACGAGCTGATTAAACAGGGCTGGGAAGACAACGAAGTCAAACCATCAGAACGTGCGTCCGATGCAGAGTTTGCTCGCCGTTCGGCTCTGGATATCGCAGGGCAGATTCCCGAGTACCAGGAACTGGTCGATTTTCTGGATGACGAGTCTCGCGACAAGCGGCAGCGGTGGATCGACGAGCAGCTTGATGATCCCGGTTACATTCGCAGCTTCACCAGTATCTGGGGCGACAAGCTGGTCGGAAGACAGAACAACAACGGCGGCGGCCGCGCGGCCCTGAATCAATGGTTACGGAACACCTTCCGAGTCAATCTGCCATATGACCAGTTTGTCCGCGATCTGGTCTCTGCCTCGGGCAACAGCGAAGAAAACGGCGCCGTTGTCTTTCTGGCCAGCCACCTGAACGAGATGGCCGTGCCCGCCACCGCGATTACGGCCAAGCTGTTCCTTGGCCGGCAGGTGCAGTGCACTCAGTGCCACAATCATCCGTTTAACGACTGGCAGCAATCCCAGTTCTGGGGCATGAACGCATTCTTCCGGGGAACACAACGGCAGGGTCGCGGCAATATGGGCGGGATCATGCTGACCGACAATCCCGCACCGCTCGAAGTCGATTTTGAAAAACGCAACGGCACAACGATTGTCACCAGTCGGATGTTTTTTGACGGCACGCGGGTGACAAAGGACGCCTCGACTGGCGATTTCACCTCACTGGTCAAGGCGGGCGTCCGCACAACACCAGTCGACGAAGAAGCAGCCGCGACCAGACCGCGTCAACAACTCGCCAACTTTATTCTCGACAAAGAGAAGCCCTACATGGCAGAGACTCAGGTCAATCGCATGTGGGGACATTTCTTCGGTTATGGATTTACCAAGCCGATTGACGACATGGGCCCGCACAACCCGTCTTCGCATCCGGAACTGCTCCCTTACCTGTCGAAACAGTTTCAGGAAGCCGGCTACGACAACAAGCGGCTGATTCGCTGGATCACAAACAGTGATGCCTACAACCTCACCAGCCAGGGCACTTCCGAAAACACCTATGACAATCCGGCGGCTGGCGAGATGCCGCTGTTCAGTCACATGTATCTCAAGTTGTTCCGTGCCGCACAGCTTTACGATTCACTGCTCATCGCCACTGCCGCCGACGAATCCGGCCGCAGCGGGGATCAGGCGGAAAGGCAACGCCAGACGTGGCTGCGGCAGTTTGTCCAGACGTTTGGTACCGACGAAAACGATGAAGCCACGACGTTCAACGGCACGATTCCTCAGGCCCTGCTGCTGATGAATGGCGGCCTGACGAACAGCGCACTGAACGGTGGACGAGGCAGCACTCTGCAAGCGATTATCACGTCGAAATCAGGCAAGCCGAACGAAAAAGTCGTGCGGCCGAAGACGGCCCGCGCAGCTCGACTGGCTGCCATTAAGGCTGCCAAATCCAAGAGCCAGAATATCCCGGACAAGATCGAATCCCTGTTCCTGGTTGCGCTGTCGCGCAGGCCCACCGCATCCGAACTGGACGCTTTCAACAATGCCTACGTCGAAGCTGGATACACCGACCCGGTCGTCGGGCTGCAGGACGTCTTCTGGGCACTGATCAACTCGAACGAGTTTATCATCAACCACAGAGTGCTCTGACTGCTGGTCGAATCCAGGCCCCCGCGTCATGGTCAACTTCAAAGAGGAACTCATTCGAATCGCAGCAGAATTCGATGCCGCCGAAATCGCTTACGCGGTTTGCGGAGGTCTGGCCGTGGGCATTCACGGGTTTCCGCGGGCCACGAAGGACATCGACCTCATGATTCGTAAGGAGTCACTCGAAACGGCGCGGCAGGCTGTGGAACGGATGGGGTACATTCTTGAAGCGGGAATGTTGCCGTTCGATTGGGGCAAGCCGACTCAGCGTGAGA
>CAYSJO010000182.1:0-9328 GCA_964431285.1 uncultured Planctomycetaceae bacterium | reverse complement strand
GTTGCCGGTACCAACATAGAGCGCCGGCTTATCACCAAACAGCCGCCGGTCGCGCTGGTTTGGCCCTTCCTTTCCGATCAGGCGGTGGAACACGACGTCGCCATGCGAAGCGACGGACAATTCGATGTCGGTGTTACCCTCGCTCTTTCGGGCGCGTTCCAGCAGGTCGGTCAGACCAATGCCGAAGTCACTGGCATCCAGCAGTTTCACTCCGCCCAGCAACACGAATTTCTCCGGCGGCTCACCGAACATCTGCACGAAACCATCCAGATGTCCTTCCCTGACTGTCGCGCGTAGAGAGCTGAACAACGCTTTGACTGTCTCAAGCTGCGGAATGTCCTCCGGTAGCGTGTCTGCCGGAAGTTCTGCGATTCCGCGATTCGCTTCCGGTTCGCCAAACTTCACCATCGTCAGAAAAATCTTCCTGTCCGCTTCGGCCAGGTTCGCTGAGTAGGAAAACGACATGGGCACTGTTTCGTCGATCGCCGCGTGGAAGTAACTGGGAGTTCCAGTTGCCTCAAGCAGTTGCTCGGCGAAATCCGAATCCGGAGTCGCGCGCACGGTCAATTCGAGATAGGCGTGCTGCTTGACCTGATCCACCTTGAATCCCAGCGTGACTTCCTCACCATCAGTCAGCAGATTCTCGACGAAGCGGAAATTGGATTCGGCACCGGCCCGTCGAATTTCATACGCTGCGACGGGCTCGTTGTCCCGCTGCTGCATGGAAGCCTGTGACGAAGCTCGAATCGTGGCAAGTACCAGTTTGCGAACAGACTTCGACGTCTTCGCCAGATTCGCCGAGATACAGAAGTCGTATCGATTGCTCAACCCGCCGGCGAACGCTTCCGGCCGGGCGAAGTCACGGTCGACGCTGTCGAAACTGGCTCCGATGTAGGCATATCCGTCGTGCAGCATGATGTGCTGTTTCACACCGTTGCGCGGAGTCAGTTCGTAGAAACCCTCCTCGTTGGGAACAGCATCAATCTGTGCACCGACCGTAGCCACAGTCTGAGTCAACTCACCGATATCACTGACCGGCAGATAAGCAACCGGAATCGGCAGCGGAGCAAGCCCTTCCGACAGAAAGATCATCAACCCACCGGGAGTTTCGTGGTTGAGGCCCTTGAGGTCGCGAAAATTCGCCAGTTGGGCGTTAAACAGGTCTGAGATTTCCGGCCGATCGATCAGATTGAACAGGAAATCGATGTGACCTCGAGCCCGATCGATACTGGCCAGATTGATCGTCAGCACTGGCCACGCAGCGGTTTCATCAGTCTTTTCAGGTTCCGCGTCCTGAGCGTTGGCGGCGACACTTAACAGGCAGGCCGCGGCCAGTAGCAGGCATACCCAGACTCGGTTGGCTGTTTTCACAGGAAGTTCCTCATGCAATATGGGGCTTGACGCTGGAAGGAGCGATTCGAACAACGCTCTGGCACCGAAGTTTCTCACAGAGTGACGTGAGACACACAAAAAACGGGATTCACTACCTGACGACCCATTGCACAGTTTCAGCGGACAACACACAACCGACGGAATTCTGCGACCGTTCGCAGGGGCGGCCGCAGATTCCGGGCCGATCCGGTAAACCGTGTCGTTGGACGGACAGAGTCAGGATCGCGACGAGACGCTCCATCGGCGATTTCACTATGATGTCAGCGCAACACCGGAATGTGACTCCGAAACACCAGAAGCCTGGAACCGGGGCTGTCTGGGCAGTCCCGGCTCCAGCGATTGTCCGGATTCTGGAAGCCGTTGAGGTACTGTGAATCATGAAAAGTTCGCGTCTGGTTCCAGCGACCCTGCTCGTGTCAGCTCTGTATCCTCAGACAATGCTGGTTCAGGCTGAATCTCATTGTGACCATCATCGAAACACTCGCAAGGCGTAGTCGCGGCGGCAGACTGGGGTCATCCGCTGTTTCTGATGAGTCGTCCGTATGACTCGATGCCACTATGAGCGAATCGTCTGCGTTCCTCGACAGGAAGCTTTCGAATGCGAGTTGCGATTCTGTTGATCGTTACTGCCAACGCGAGTCGTCTCTATGGGTAGGACGTCCCACAATCCGTCGAGCAGGCGTGGGCACGCTTTGACCCTCACTCCGTACCACTGGAAACGGAGCTCATTCGCGAGTCGAACGACGATGGCATTGTGCTGCGACACATTCGCTATGTCGTCGGGACGTTTGGCGGGAAGAAAGCCCGAGTTGCGGCGTTCTATGCGTTTCCGGAAGGAGGCCAGAGGTTGCCGGGGATCGTGCAGCTTCATGGCGGCGGTCAGCGAGCGTTACCCCATACGGCTCGATTCTGGGCGTCACACGGTTACGCGGCCGTGGCGGTCAACTGGGGCGAACATGTGATCGGCGAGAAAGACGATCCGAATACCGACTGGGCTGGAATCCCGGCCGGCTTCTTCGAACCGAAACATCACAACGACGTAACGTCTGACCCGGGAACAATTCACCAGGCCGCTCATCCGTGGAACAGCAGCTGGCTTCTGTATTCAGCGGCGGCGCGGCGGGGGATTACCTTTCTTGAAGAGCAAACCGGGGTCGATGGTTCGAACGTGGGACTGACCGGCCACAGCATGGGCGGTCGTCTCACCGTGCTGACTGCGATCGACCCGCGGATCAAAGCGGCTTCACCATCCGTCGGCGGCAGCCGCTTCCTTTATTCCGACATCACCGGTGTTCCCGGTTCCGCTCGATGCATGCGGGAAAAATCTTGAACTCTACAATCGGACGCTGGACTGCAAACACTATTGGCCGCTGATTCAGTGTCCGGTGATGTTCCTGGGGGCGACCAACGATTTTAACTCGCCCTTGCAATTCGTGATCCGCGGGTTCCGTTCGCTTCCCAACAGCAACGGAGCGATGTCGTTCACGCCGCATATGAATCATCGTTTCACCGCCGACAACTATGCCGCCCGAGTTCGCTGGTTCGAGGCGCACCTCAAGAACTCGTTCACGTTTCCCGAAACGGCCGCAGCGCAACTCCATCTGAAGTCGAATGATGGTATTCCACGATTCACGGTTCGGCCCGATCCTTCGAGGCCTCACGAGTTGAAGACTGTCACAGTCTTTTACGGGTACGACCGCGATCCGCGCGCGATTCTGGCGATCAGCCGAAGCGATCCGGGATGGGAACACGTTTGTCGCGGCCTGTCCGGTGATGGACCTGGACGAACCACTGTTCGTTTTCGCCAATGTCACTTACAACACGAGCACGCAACTCACGATGCCCCGCGGCTACGCCGACACTTCACTGCTGACAGTGACCAGTCAGTGTCGGCAGGCATTCCCGCATCAACTCGCTCAGGCGGGCGTCAAGTCGCACGGCGATCGGAAGAGGTTGATCGAAGACTTCAGTCAGGGCTGGCGGGACTGGTCGCTTGTCGGTGTCGCACACACCGCTCACTGGAATTACGAAACCCACAAGGTGAACGATCCGGCTTTCGTCGGTCCCCGAGGGGCATCGCTGGCACTCGAAGTCGAGACAACTGCTCCGAACAACATTCTGGCTGTCGTCATGGATGTCGATCGGTGGCGAGGATACACCGGTCGAAAGCACGTCGATTCACGGCGATGGTCGAGTTGCCCGATGCTGGTCCGCATTCGGTCAAGCTTCCTGTGGAACGGTTCATCACCGCAGAATGAGAAGTGCTGCAGAACTACGACTTCGTCACCAGTCTGATTCTGACTCCGGGACAAAAAGAGCGGCCCGACGAAGTCACGACGGTCTGGCAGGGCAAAGTCCCCGTCTTCGGAAACATTCGCTCGGAAGGTGGCGAGTTTGCCACACGACCTCGCCCCTATCTCAAACAAGGGGCTTCTGAGATCGACGCTGATGCCGCGTTCCGCAAAGAGTTCGAAAATGCGGTCGACGAATCGATCAAACGCGAAGAACAGGTCCGCAAGTAATCTGCCCGAGGTTGGCTCGTGTGAGCCGCTCTTACGGCTGGGCCCATTCCGGGAGTCCTGTGGTCGAGATACCGAGTGCTGGCATTAGGTAGAACACCGTCGCAAGCGTCATCAGGACAACGCCGATCAGATTGAGCAGGAATCCTTTGCGGGCCATGTCGCCCATCGTAAGGATGCCCGAGCTGAACACGATCGCGTTCGGAGGGGTGCCGATAGGGAGCATGAACGCGCAACTCGCCGACGCTGCGGCCGGCAGCATCAACAGTCGCGGGTCGACGTTCAGACGCAATGATGCCTCGCCCAGAACGGGCAGGATCACGCTGACCACGACCACGTTCGTCGCGAATTCGGTCAGGAATGTGAGCATAAAACAGACGGCCATGATGACCGCCCAAGTCTGCCAGCTCGAAACCGTTGTGGCGAACGCGTCACCAACCCATTCGGCCAGACCGGTCTGCTCGAAGGCGGCAGCGATGGCAAAGCCGCCACCGACGAGCAGCAGAATCTGCCATGGCAAACGTACGGCCGTCTCCCAGTCCATGATCCGCTGCGGACGACCGTCCTTACTCTGTCCGCTGGGCAGCAGAAACATGATCAACGACATACCAATTGCGACTGTCGAGTCGTGGACGGCTCCTTTAGCGAACTCTGCGGTGGTTCCGAGTTGCACCGTCAGGAACCAGCTCACGGCAGAGCCCCAGCCGGGCATTAGTGGCTCGTTGCCAAACTGGAGTGGTTTGCGGAACGTCCACAGCAACGCCGTCAGGAAGAAGACGGCCAGCATTAACCACTCGGCCCGGGTCGGAGCACCCAGGTTCTTCAGGCGGCCGGTAAAGAAACTTCGCTGGACTCCGCTCGTGGGAGTTGGCATCCGGAAGGTGAGCATGCCCCACGCAAGCAGAAGCAACACAACCCCGACCGGTATGAACGTCGCCATCCAGCCGCCGGCAGATATTTCGGGGCCCAGTGGCGGATGCTGGCGGAATGCTTTGTCCCACAGGCCAACAAACTGCACGTTGGTAACGGTTCCGACGAGTGTCGTCATGCCACCGATGCTCGCGGACCAGGCAATGGCGAGCATCAGAGAGATTCCAAACGGGCCCAGCGGCCCGTTCCGGTCGACTCCATGAGTCACTTTCAGTTCCTCAGGATCCCGCGTCGATTCTCCGCCGAGCGCGTCCTGCAGAGACACGACGAGTGCGATCGCAATCGGCGTCATCAGCAGCGTCGATGCCGTGTTGCTGATCCACATCGACAGAAATGCGGTCGCCAGCATGAAGCCCAGAATGACTTTTTTCAGACTCGTACCCAGCACGCGCACAATGTGCAGAGCCATGCGCTGATGCAGTCCCCAGCGTTCAATGCCCAACGCGATGATGAAGCCACCGAGAAACAGAAACGTCATCTTGTTGATGTAGGCATTGCTGACGTCGTCTGACCCCTGAATCCCCAGCAATGGGAAGGCCACAATGGGAATCAGACTCGTGGCTCCGATCGGAATGGCCTGAGTCAACCAGAACAACGACATCAGTGCAGTGATGGCCAGCAGCCGCTGAGCTTCCGGCGACATCCCTTGCGGCGTCGGCATGAATAGAATCGCGATGAACGCAACTGGTCCCAGGATCATCCCCGTCCGCGCCGTGATGTCCTGTGCTGAATCACGCATGCCGGTTTGTGCTCTTTCTCGTTTCAGCCCTGAGACGCGGTCTGATTCTTCACCCGACACGCAGCGTTCTGTCGTGCGTTCCGACAGGGAGCGACGGTGTGACCGGCGACAGCCTACTGATCTGTCCGGAGACGATCTATGAAGCTCGCAAGATCGTCCGGCAACTCTGCGTCGAACCTGGCTCGTTCACCGGTCTGAGGATGCTCGAACTCCAGAACACGTGCATGCAGAGCAAGCCGTGGAGCATTACTGCTGTTTTCGAGCATTGGGCCATTGATCGGGCCGCGATAAACGTGATCGCCGCAGACCGGTTGTCCCTGCTCGGCGAGGTGGATGCGAATCTGGTGTGTCCGGCCTGTTTCAAGCTGGCACTCCACAGCGGTGTAATCGCCCAGCGACTCCAGCGGCCGAATGTGAGTCGCCGCAGGCTTGCCGTCATCGGGGGCCAGCGTACTGCCGCGTAGTCCATCTCCGCGGTCGCGGACCAGACGGTTTCGAATGGTCTGCTCGATCGGAGCTCCGTGGACCACTGCGACGTATTGCCGAGTGATCGAATGTGCCGAGAACTGACGAACGAGATTCTGCTCAGCTTCGACCGTACGTGCGTAGACAAGCAGGCCGCTGGTGTCGCGATCCAGTCGATGGACAGGGCGCACGTGCCTGCGTCGCTGATGTGCAGGGAGCGAAGACAGATCGCTGCTGCCGCGCTGAATCTGACTGATTCGTCGAAGAACGACCTCGTCGGCGGATGGCTGCAGTTTTCGCTTTTGCGCGGGCCAATCAAGCTCGGCGACGTGCCGGACGGACATCATCCCCGATGGTTTCTCAATAACGACCACCGCATCATCAAGATGCCGTACGGCAACTCTGGCGTCCATCGGCGGTGCCGGGAGCGGTCGCTCGCAGACAGTGATCGTGTCGGACGCAGTCATGCGGCGTGCATCATCCAGACACAATCGCCCGTTGACCGCAACTCGGCGTGCCGCAACAAGCCTCTTGGTCTGGCTCCACGAAGCATCGGGAAGAAAGCTGCGCAGTACCCGAGCAAGTGTCAGACCGGCTTGCTCTGCACTCACACACCACGCTTCAGGAATAGCGTTCGATCCAGTCACGTCAGCGTGTGTGCGCAATCATGGCCTGAGAATCCGCTTTCTGTTCCATGTGAGCTCGTCCCTGCACCTGCAGGTTACGTGATCGAAGCCGGTCCAGCGAAAGATCGGAAAACGGGTCAAGCACCGCCAGGAAGAGCGGCCCATGATCCGGCCCACTCGCCTCCGGCACAGCGTGAAACTCGGAGTCAGATTCCACGTCTTTGTCCATCAGCTTCCGGAACCGATTCCAGTAGGACAGTTGCAGGCCATACCGGCGTCCGATTTTGAACTCTGCGAGTGCCCGTTCGCTCCAGAGCCGCAGCGCATCGTCGTCAGAGGCTTGCAGCACGCGTCCCAGAAATACACAGATTTCCGGAGCCAGCACGCCGCGTTCGAGTCCCTCGGGGCATTCGTCGAGTAGCAGCCGTATGTATTCGGCGTCGATTTTCTTCTCAAGGCCCTGCATCATCACGCTCAATGAAGCTTGAGCAAGCACGAGGTTGATGGTCGCGACGGGCTCGCGCGTCTGCCGCCTCTGTGTCTGCATCACCTCAACGGCCCCGGCATAGTCACCACCACGAAATCGACAAAAGCCCAGCAGCGCCAGGGACGTGTCGGATTCCAGACCGTTTTCAAATGCGGCATCTAATGTGCTGGCCGCCGCTCGGTAATTTCCGGCCGCCATCAGACAAACGGCTTTCACGACACCGGTGTCCGGTGTCCCGTCCGCCTTGAGTTGATCACCGAGCAACCCGGCTTCGCTTGCCCGGTCCAGTTGAATCAGCGACCGAATCCAGCCGACAAACGCACCTTTGTGGCCAGTGTCGTGCAGAAAAGCAGTCTTGAAGTGCGACAGCGCGTCTCGGAACGCTTCATCAGCAGCGTCACGCTTACCTGGCACATCGTTCTGTCGAATCTCGAGTCCCCGTTGATATGCCGCCAGCCCTTCATCGACGAGCTGCTGAGTCTGTCTGTCTGGGCCATCGGGAACCAGGACCGTGCGGGCCATCCCCTCCGTGGCGTCTTCGCCTTCTGCCGCACGCGGAAGCAGGCCGGGCACCGGAAGTCCAGCCGCCCGCGTTTCCGGATCCGTCGCCGTCGGACTGTGTTCACCCGGTGGCAGAAGCATCGCCAGCAACACGACTGCGGCTACGCCGACGATACCGATCCATGTCCTTGTGCGAGTCGATGGTCCGGGACGACTCCGGTGTCGCAACGCGTCAAGCTCCGCAGCCAGAGCCTGCGCATCTCGCGGTCGTTCACCCGGGTCATAACTCATGCAGGCGCGAATCAATTCGTCGAATGCAGGATCAACGTGTGGATTGGAAACTCGAATCGGTTCGACCGGAGTCTTTCGAACTTCGAGCAGGTGTTGAATCCCACGGTCGGCTGACTGCGCCTCGCCAAACGGCAATCTTCCGGTGAGCAGCTGATAGACCGTGGTTCCTATTCCGAAGACATCCGTGCGTGGACCGATGTCAGCATACCTTTCTCCGGCGAAAGCGCGAATCTGCTCCGGCGCCATGTAGGGCAGAGTACCACCAACGTTTGCCGGACTGTCCTTGGCGCTCTGCCGAAACGAGACATTGAAGTCGATGACGATTGGCAGCCCCTCAGGCGTCACCAGCACGTTACTTGGTTTGATATCGCAGTGGACAATCTCCTGCTCATGCGAAGCAGCAATGGCATTCGCCATGCCGATCGCCAAGTCGTGCGCCCATTCTCCGAATCGGCTGTGCGCCCAAAGCGGGGCATCACGAGCGATCTGGTTGCGTTGTGAGACTTCGTCCCAGACGCCTTGTGGCGTGTCCGGACATCCACGTTGCCAGGCACGTCGCAAAACGTCGTGCAGGGTCGTGCGGCTGGCAAACGGCATACAGATCGCTACCAGGCCAAGCTCTGGAACCTGACGCACGTAATGCACAATCCCAAGCCCGCTGTGCTGCAGGTCGGCCAATGTGCTTGCTTCGTGCGTATCGTTGCGGCAGATCTTGACCGCCACACGTCGTTTTTCATACTCGACATCCTCAGCCAAAAATACGCGTGAGAACCCACCGCGGCCTAATGGTTCGACCAGTCGCAGGCCGGCGATGACATCGCCCAGCACGGGCCATTCAATCTCGTCGGTCGACGGTGCTTCGAGGACATCGCGAAACCAGTCGGTCATGTCCTCGATTGCGTGCTCGAACAGCAGCGAATCCAGCAGTTCGGAATGCACGCAAGGAAATTGCCGGGCAAATGTGGTAGCCGAGACCTCTTCACCCGCGTCGCGACGATCCACGTATTCTTCGACAGCCAGATCGATCATGGCCCGATCGGAATCGGCCAGTTCTGGATGGGCTTCGAGAACTTGATCGACACGAAAGGGTGTGCTGTCGGGCCAGTTCCAGATCACCTGGCTGACCAGACTCTGTGCCACATCCGGTAGCGTTCGCGCTGAGCGTGGTTTCTTTGTCGAATCGGCGGCGGCCAGGCCGATTTTCCGCAGGAGTCCGATCATGCGTTTATCTCGTGGGTTGCATGCAGGGGTGCACGTCAAATGCCATCGTCAGCGTTCGTGCGATCCGCGAACGCATCTCGAAACTGCTTCAGGACATGTCTCACGCCCCGCTCACTGTAATCCGTTCGTGCCGCAATCTCCTCGCTCGTGTGTCCAA
>CAYSJO010000181.1:0-6419 GCA_964431285.1 uncultured Planctomycetaceae bacterium | reverse complement strand
AAGTCCAGTCCCGCGCCACGCCCCGGGCCGAAGAACGCAACAAAGCCCAGACCGGAGTGGACTGGCAGTTCACGACTGCCAAAGCCAGAACAAAACTCAAACGCCTCTACCCGAAAATTGAGACCTGACGGTCCACTAGTCGAGACGGCGGCGCCGATGGACCGGCTCCCGCTGCCGCAGCGACCGGGCGGGCCATTGGTGGATGTGCGGATGGACCTGCACCGGGTAGTGAGGCCGCCCCGGCGATCTTCGGTGGCGTTGATCGACCTGACGCCGGCGGCCCAGCTGGTCCTGAACGAGGTCCCGGAGGACCGGTCGGTCCTTTCCGAGTAGCCACAGAACCAGATGGAGTGGCCGGCGTGCGTGGCCTAGCCGCTGACGCTGGCACGCTAATACCACTGTCGGGGTCCATGTCGTCGGCAGCATCCTGTTGCATCGCACTCACTTCGGCCATGGCCTCGACCGGAATCTTCTGATCGCCGTGCGATGTGTCGCCTTCACCAATGACGGTATCTCCACCAAAGAAGTCGGGTGACACGGGTTTGGCCGCAGGTGCGACGTACCCCTTGGCCAGTCCGTCATCGACGCGCTTCCGCGCCAGCGAGTGTGCAGAGTCCACCCGTTGGATTCGATGCCAGTAATCAAAGGCCTTTTCGTCCTGACCGTTCAGCTCAAGCAGCGACGCACACCGCCGCAGATACGTCGTGTTGTTGGGGTCACGTTTGGCGACACGCTGATAGAACACGAATGCTGCGGCGCGATATTCGAGACCCAGTGTGGCCGCGGCCGTCATCGCTTCAACTTCGACATCCCACGGATTGATATCGGCCGCCTCTTCCGCCGCTTTTTCGAGGTTCTCCCAGTCCCCTTCCGTCTCCAGAATTTTCATCTGGGCTTTCAGACTGGACAGCTTCAGACTGGCCTCCCGAGGCAACTCCTGTCCCTGGGGAATGACCTTGCGCTGAGTGTCCCGCAATGTACGTCGCACCTGGGCCGACTCGGGCGAGAGCTCGAGCGCCTTCTGAAAGAACGACACGGCTTCTTCAGCATTCCCGCCAACGAGGGCGTCTTTGCCCTGCTTGAAGGGCGCAACCGCAGCGACGCGAAGTTCATCTGGAGTCATGGCCCGCTCCGTCAAGTTTTCAAAAGAGGCATGCAGCAGATGCAATTGAGTTTGCCAGTGTACCGCGTCGGAATCCGGAGTCCAAACGCGATACCGGTACCAACGTGCAGTCTCTCACAGGTTGTTGCTGAACCCGGTTGATCCGGTATCTTGCAGCTGTCCGGCCAACCGGTCGCGACTTATCGGGGGCGGTTCTCGCAGACTTCATTGAGCAGATGCGGGGAGTTCCGCGCGGAAGCTCGAAGACTGCCTCTCCGACACTCCGAATCACACGAGGAGATCACTTGATGGCGGATCCTGTTTCAAACGTATTCGACGTCGTCACGGAACGCTTCGAAGACGACGTCATCCGACGATCGATGGAAACACCGGTCATTGTCGACTTCTGGTCGCCGAGTTGTCAGCCGTGTCTGCAACTGGCACCCATTCTGGAAAAGGTCGTCAACGAGGCGGGCGGCAACGTGCTGCTGGCTAAGATTAACATCGACGAGTGCCAGGATCTGGCTCAGATGATGGGTGTCCAGTCCATTCCTCTCGTAGTTGCGTTTGCCGAGGGACGTCCGGTTGATCAGTTCATGGGTCTGGTTCCCGAGGATGAGCTTCGCAAGTGGGTTGGACAGTTTGTCCCGTCCCGTGCTCAACAGCTTGTGCTGGAAGCATTGAAACTGGAAGTCGCTGACCCAACGACGGCCATGGCAAAGCTGCGGGAGTCGCTGGAACTTGAAGCACTGGACGCCACGAAGATCCACTTGGCCCGTGTACTGGTCGCCCAAAGTCTGGATGAGGAAGCAGGCGCCCTGATTGCGGAGCTGGAACGCCGCGGATTTCTAGAACCCGAAGCGAACGCTCTGAAAGCAGAGATCGAAATGCGGGCCAGTGCGGAGGAATCCGGCGGGCTACAGGAAGCGCGAACTGCGGCCGAAGCCAGTCCCGATGATGCCACACTGCAAATCAAGCTGGCCGAAGCGATGGCAGTCGACGGACTGCACCGGGACGCGCTGGACGTGTTGCTGGCGATTGTTCAACGCGATCGCAGCAGCGACGCCGCCGATTCAGCCCGCGAACAAATGGTCAACCTGTTCAGCGTTCTGGGAGACGGCAGCCCGTTGGTCGGTGAGTACCGGCGAAAGCTTGCAACAGCGCTGTATTAGACTCGACATCCTTGCCTGATAGAGACGGGCCTAAGGACATACGTCATGCCACGACGATTTCTCGGGTTACTGGTCTGTGCAGTCTGCCTTCTGAATCAGACAGCACAGGCACAGCGCAATCTGAAGGACATTCCCGACCCCGATCCGGAGATCGAGCGGAAGTCGTTCATCGTCGCGGACGGGTTCGAGGTGAACCTGTTTGCGGCTGATCCTCAGATCGCCAAGCCGATCCAGATGAACTTCGATGCTCAGGGGCGTCTGTGGATCGCCAACTCCGAAGTGTATCCGCACATCAAGCCCGGCGAAAAAGCCAACGATCGGATCCTGGTCGTCGAAGACACGGACGGTGACGGCACCGCCGAGAAGACCACCGTGTTCGCCGGCGGCCTGCTGATTCCCACCGCGGTCGTTCCGGGTGACGGCGGAGCTTACGTGGCCAACAGCACGGAATTGCTGCATCTGTCCGACACAGACGGTGATGGCAAAGCTGACAAGGAACGCGTCGTGCTGTCCGGCTTCGGTACTGAAGACACACACCACATCATGCACACACTGCGGTGGGGACCGGAAGGTCGTCTGTATTTCAATCAGTCGATCTACATCCACAGCCACATTGAAACACCATGGGGTGTCCGCCGACTGAATGCGGGCGGCATCTGGCAGTTCCGTCCGGAGACCATGCAACTGGATGTGTTCGCCCGCGGCTGGGTTAATTCCTGGGGGCACCACTTCGACCGCTACGGGCAGTCGTTCGCGACCGATGGCGCCGGTGGTCAGGGAATCAATTATGTGATTCCCGGCGCGGCTTATCAGACGGCCCGGGACGTTCCGAAACTGTTTCCCGGTCTTAACCCGGGTAGTCCCAAGTATTGTGGACTGGAAATGGTTAGCGGTCGTCACCTGCCGGACGAGTGGCAGGGCAACCTGCTCACCAACGACTTCAGAGGGCATCGTGTCTGCCGTTTTATTCTCAGCGAAGACGGCGCCGGATTTGCCGCGCAAGAGCAGGTCGAGCTGATCAAGACTCCCCACGTCGCGTTCCGGCCGATCGACATCAAGATGGGACCGGACGGAGCGATCTACATTGCCGACTGGTACAATCCGATCATCCAGCACGGCGAAGTCGACTTTCGCGATCCACGCCGTGATCACGTTCACGGCCGCATCTGGCGAGTCAGTTATAAGGGCAGGCCCGTCGTAAAGCGCCCGCAACTTGTCGATGCATCTGTCCCGGAGTTGCTCGACCACCTCAAGTCACCCGAAGACTGGACTCGCGAACGCGCGCGTCTGGTGCTGAAATCTCGTGGCGCTGAGCAGGTCATCCCTTTCCTCGTCGAGTGGTTGGCCAGGCTCGATCCAAAGGACGCGGACACTGAGCAATTGCGGCTCGAAGGCCTGTGGGTTTCGCAGTCGCTGCGAGCGTTCAACCGTGAGTTGCTTGAATCAGTGCTGGTTGCAGCCGATCCACGTGTTCGAGCCGCTGGTATCCGTGTCATCCAGGAATGGCAGTCACAACTGCCGGATCGGCTCGAACTGTTGTCGCGCGGAGTCGCCGATGTACATCCCCGAGTGCGGCTGGAGTCCGTGCGCGCCCTGGGCAATCTGCGTGACGCCAGTTCGGTCGCGATTGCCATGCGGGCACTCGACAGCCAGGTCGACCGTTTTCTGAATTACGCACTCTGGCTGACGGCTTGGGAATCCAGGCGTGTGTGGGTCCCGCGACTCCAACAGGGTGACAATCTTTTCGCCGGTAACGCTCGGCATCTGACGTTCGCGGCACAGGCGGCGGGATCGGCGGGCATCGCCCGATCACTCGTGACGCTGATGTCCGGAGACAGTGTCTCGGATGGCGAACGAGTTGAGATTGCAAAGTCCATCGCTCCAATCGGCGAGCCAGCGGATCTGGCGCTGGTGTTTCGAGTCGCGCAGGATCAAAAAAGCTCACCGCGACATCAGTCCGAGTTGCTTGAAGTCCTGGCCGACGCGGCTCGCCGCCGTAAAGTCATCCCGGCCAATGTTGGAAACGCGGGCAAATCACTGAGTCGTTTTCTAGTGGCCGATGCCCAGACACTGAGCGAGTCCGATGGCCTGGCTCGGCTTTCCGCAGATGAGGTCAATGTCATGTGCGCAGCCGCGCGACTGATCGGCTTGTGGAAAGTGGAAGCACTCGCCGACGACCTGCAGAAACTGACCAGTCGACCCGACGCGCCGTCGCAGTTCCGCAGTGCATCCATCGAGGGCCTGACCTCTCTGGGCGGTATTCAGGGGCATGAGAAACTGAAAGAACTGTCCGGCCAGGGACCGTTCGATCTGCGCGTCCAGGCGGTGGCCGGTCTTGCCCGCAGCGGCGCGCCGGGCGCAGCGTCGATTGCGGCTGCACTAATGCAGGGCGCGAGCCCGGACGACGATCCGACACTCGTCGTCGAGGCCTTTCTGCAACAGAAGAACGGAACGGCGACGTTGGCTGCGGCCGTGGCCGGATTGCCGCTGAATGTCGATGTCGCAAAGCTTGCACTGCGAACCGTGCAGTCATCCGGACGGAAAGTACCCGGGCTCACCAAAGCGTTAACGGAAGCTGGTGGCATCAAGGCGGGTCCGAAGAAGCTGACTCCGGAACAGATGCAGGACCTGGTCACCGCCGTCCTCGAAACCGGCGACGCATCGGCGGGCGAGATGGTATACCGCCGGGCCGAACTTGCCTGCATGAAGTGTCACGCCATTGGTGGAGTGGGCGGAAAAGTCGGTCCGGATCTGGTCAGCATCGGTGGCAGTGCGCAGGTTGATTACCTGATCAACTCACTGCTCAATCCCAATGACAAAGTCAAAGAGGGTTTTCATACAGTCGTCGTCGTCACGGACGAAGGTAAAAGCTATTCAGGCATCCGCGTTCGGCAGACCAATGCCGATCTGATTCTGCGTGATGCGGAAAACCGAGAATTCGCCGTGCCACTCGACTCCATTGACCAGCAGGTCAACGGAGCTTCGCTGATGCCGTCCGGTCTGACAGAACGACTGACTCGACAGGAGCTGGTTGACGTCGTGCGGTTCATGTCCGAGCTGGGCAAAGTCGGCGGTATTCGTATCGGTCTCGAACCGGTTGTGCGGCATTGGGAAGTTCTGTTGCCAACTCCTGAAGCTGCGTACGCATTACGCCGGACACGACTCGGATCAGTCACTGAAGATAACCCCGCCTGGCAATGGCGTCCGGTCTACAGTCGCGTCGACGGACAACTTCCGTTGCACGATCTGCCGAAGATGCCACTTCGCGTTTCGTCCGCCCAGAAACCAGCGCCGATTGTCGTGCTGCGTTTCGATCTGAATCTCGAAAAGGACGAGTCAGTCCAGTTGGAGATCAATTCAACGGACGGACTGACAATCTGGTCGGACGGCGCGCCGATCGAACCCGCATCCCTGCTTAAACTCGATCTTTCGGAAGGCAAACATCGAATCACAATCGCCGTGAATCATTCCGTCCGCAAAGAGGCACTCCGGATTCTGCAGCTTCCGTAACTGAATGCATAAGACCATCGATGTGGGATGCTGGTGGCCCATAAACGCCGCAATCTGATCTAGAGCATTTTCAGAATTGATCTTCAGTATACCCCCCCCTCTCCCCGGGCCCAACGGAGATCAGGCCAACTACATGTCAGGCGGAGTTGGCTTGATTACCCCTCTTCGCCGATATCCTCATTCCAGAGTGAAGGCTGACTTGCGATGAAATCACTCATGAGGCGGATACACTCTGCATCGTTGACAACATCTAACTCAACGCCACGGTCACGCAAATACTGTTCTGGTCCTGCGAACGTGCTGTTTTCGCCGATCACGATGCGCGGAATCTTAAAGAGCAACGCGCTGCCGCTGCACATGTCACACGGTGAGAGCGTCGTGTAGAGAGTAGCGCGTGCGTATTCCGATGCTGATAAACGGCCCGCCTTCTCAAGGCAGTCGATTTCTGCATGGAGAATTGCACTACTTTTAAGGTTCGTCGCCGGAATGTGTTGGTGAAAGCGGTCTGGTTGCAGGCGGCCGGGCGGAGCCGGCCTGAGTCGAACGAGGTACGAATCACCTCAAGAAGAGGAAGGAGAGCATACCGCGACGGTTCGGGGAATGATGGTGCTGTTCTGACATCGCATCATCTCCGG
>CAYSJO010000180.1:0-6522 GCA_964431285.1 uncultured Planctomycetaceae bacterium | reverse complement strand
GAGGGGGGTCCGCGTACCTGCACCTCAATCACAAACTGAAACTGGGTGAGACCCGGGCCCTGGGGAAACGACCGACGCAAGGGACATTCGCGATTCATGATGCGGAGCTCCTTGCTCCCGGTGACCCCTATCGTTCTGTCGTGTATTTCCGATTGGCCAAACTCGGTTCGGGCCGGATGCCTCATATCGGATCGAAGCTTGTCGATACTGAAGGTCTTGAGCTTATTCACGACTGGATTCGACAGTTGCCCGTGCGCAACGACGACTCAGAGATTGTGGAAAAGCTGATTGCGCTCGATGAGCTGGCAATTGTGAAGCGTGAGAAGGCTGATCGAGACCGTTCGATCTTCAACCTGGCTCTGGGAGTCGCAAGAGAGGAAGAACGTGAGGAAGGTAAACCAACAGACGCGGATAAAGCAGAGGCAGTGAAACGCTATGAGCGTGCGGCCGCGGATCGAGTCTCAAAGCGTGCGACGGACCGCGCCGATTTGATCAAAGAGCTACTTGCGAATTCCAGCCGAGCGATTCTGCTTCTACGCGTTCACCGAGAGAATCGGATTCCCGCGTCAATGGTTGATCAGGTGCTGATGGCCGCGGCTAAGCACCCTCAGCCACAAATCCGCGACCTCTTTGAGATCTTTCTGCCCGACGACCAGCGGTCGAAGCGTCTGGGCGACGTCATCAACCCGCAGGAACTGCTGGCATTGCAGGGCAATGTCACGCGTGGCAGGACGCTGTTCCTTGAGACGCAAGGAATCCAATGTCGCAACTGCCACCGCGTCGGTGGCAAAGGCAAGGCGCTGGGTCCGGACCTGGATCACATCGCAAAGAAGAACAGCAAAGCCAAGCTGCTGGATTCGATTCTCGCACCGTCACGCAACATCGATCCGAAGTTCTCCGCCTGGCTCGTCGAGACAACTGCCGGACGTGTTCACGTCGGGCTGCTCGCAAAGAAGACTGAGGAAGAAGTCGTGCTGCGAACGACCGAGGGCAAGGAGATTCGGATCAAGGCCGACAACGTCGAGGAGATGTTCCCTCAGCGAAAGTCCCTGATGCCTGATCTACAGCTGAAGGACATGACGGCCGAACAGGTGGCCGATCTGCTGGCGTTCTTGTCATCACTGAAGTAATCCGTCACTTGTCTGCATCGTCGAATTCTGAATCAGGTCTCAGCGTCCGTCACGCGCAGTTCGATGCAGAAGCACGCGCCTTGCTCTGACGCTTCGATGCGCAAGTCCCCGCTGTGCAGCCTCGCCAGTTCGCGGGCGATTGAGAGTCCGATGCCTGTTCCGGCCGCATCAACCGGATTGTCGGAAAGTCGACGGAACGGTTGAAAAACGGCCTCATGCTGAGCCGCTGGGATTCCTGGCCCACGGTCTGCAACGCGGATCGTTGCGACGTCGTCTGACTGAGTCGTCGTGAGTTCTAACTGGTGGCCATCCGCGGCGTATTTTTCAACATTGTTGATGAGGTTGACGAGAATCTGCTCGAGGGCATCGACATCGATCATCACGGTTTCGCTGGCAGACAGATTGCACGTCACTTCAATGCCCACTCGCTCAAGCGACGGTGTGAACTGCTCGATGACCTGCTGCACGACAGCGTCGACGCTTGCTGCAACTGGTCGCAGTGTGAGTGTGCGCCGCTGCTGCCGTGAGAAGGTGAGAACGTTTCCGATCAACCGGCTCAATCGCTGGCTCTCAGACACAATAATGCGCAGCCGACCGACGGGCTTATCTGATTCTGCTGGGCCCAGTTCATCGAGGTCCTGTTCGAGCAGATCGGCGTACATGCGGATGTTTGTGAGTGGTGTCTTCAATTCGTGAGACACCTGATTCACGAAACTGACTCGACGTGCGGCCTCTCGGATTTCTCGCGCGTACTCCCGCCAGAAGAACGCTCCCTGTACTGCGATGCCGATGACCGCAGCCCCAAGGCCGGATGCCAGATTGAAATAGACACTGCGGCGGGCTCCGGTGGCCAGCTCATCCGGGACGAGGGCCTGCAGACGCCAGTTGGTGAGTGGACGCGTCAGTGCGGTTTCAGCAAACGGTACTGCATCGTCTTCTGGCTCATAGGCCCCCATTGATAGACCGTCCGACCAACCGAATCCGCAAGTCGGATCCGTGCGGAGTCGGTTGCATCACCGGAGGAACGTTCGTCGACAGTTGCTGGAAGGGCGGCGATCAGGTCGGCCATCCAGCGAGGGCGTTCCAGCAAAGTTGCCACGACATGGCTCGACGGGGTGCGTTGCCAGAAAATCAGATGAGCACCGCGTCCAAAGTACCAGACGCACCAGCCTTTCGGCTGCTCCTCGCTCCAGCCTTCGGTTGAGTAAGCCTGGTTGGAGAAACCACCTTGCGCCAATGTCTGCTGCGGTCCGGCCTGTTGTGGTGCGATCGTCTGTGGCTTCTGCACCGTATTGCCGGCTGCCCCGCGATCCGGTTCGGAGATGCGGATCAGGTCGCGATCTGCCAGCAGGTCCCGGGCATTCAGGAGGAACTCCCGCTCGCTTTCATTCAGTGGACTGGACGCCTGGGGATAGACCAGTCGTCCCTCCAGATCCAGAACGACGATCTGTCGAGCCAGCGGCTGTTCACGGATCACGGCCCGTACGTCTTCGGCATTGAGGGACTTCAATTGGCCGACAGTCCGAAGCTGCCGTTCCAGGTCTTCAAAGTGTCGGACAACGATCTGATCGATGTCGCTGAGCTGGCCGGACAGCAGGTTGTGAAACCGTTGTCGTAGGACAGCCTCCTCATCGCGCGCAATCCTCGCCCCCAGCCACGCCAGTACAGCCAGCGGCAGGGTGACCATCAGCAACAGGAGAATGACGGGTCTACGGCTCATCGCTGGTTTTCAGTTTCCGTGGTGTCATCTTCAAGACTGTCGACATCCGGCGACCGCATCGCAAGAGACTTCTGCGAAACGGGTCACAGTTGACGCATCGATGCCTCGCTTGCACTGACCATCAGACTCACTGGAAGATTCCCTCGGTCAATTATCCGGGAGAGTGTTGATGCAAGCTGTTTATCTGTCGGGGCGTGAGGTGGAGTTCCGTGATGACCACCCGGAGCCGGAAGCCGGTTCACATGAGGTGATCGTGCGAGTTGTGCGAGCCGGAATCTGTGAAACCGATCTGCAACTGATGCAAGGATACATGGGCTTTGCTGGCGTGCTCGGACACGAGTTCGTGGGGGTCGCGGAATCCGGTCCATTAGCGGGACAGCGAGTTGTCGGCGAGATCAACTGCTCATGCTTCGAATGTGAGACGTGCCGTTCCGGCCTGCCAACTCACTGCGCGAACCGCAGCGTGATCGGCATCCTGAATCACGATGGGGCGTTTGCCGAACGCGTTGCCGTCCCGCAGAAGAATCTGCACGCCATTCCGGATTCCATGTCGACCGATGTCGCGGTCTTCGTCGAGCCCGTGGCTGCAGCGTTCCAGATTCTCCGGCAGCAGCTTGTGCAACCAGGACAAACCGTTGTGGTGCTGGGGGACGGTCGTCTTGGAAACCTGTGCGCTCAGGTCCTGCACAGGTTCGGTTGTGGCGTGACGGTTGTCGGAAAGCACGAGAAGAAACTTGCAGTTCTCGATCAAATGGACATTGAGACTGTGTTGTTGAGTGACGCCCGTCCGAATCGCGACGCAGACGTCGTCGTGGACTGCACGGGATCGCCCACCGGCCTGCCAGCAGCACTTCAGTTCGTCCGTCCGTGGGGAACGATCATCCTCAAGACGACCGTCGCGGGCGAGCAGACGCTGGCCATGGCACCGATCGTCATCGACGAAGTCAGCGTCATTGGTTCGCGGTGCGGACCATTCCCTGATGCAATCGCCGCACTGAACGTTGGACAGGTGCAGGTTGAACCACTGATCTCGGGGAGATTTCCGCTGAGTCAGGGAGTTGAAGCGCTTCATACCACGGCAAGCCGGCCGGTGCTCAAGATTCTGCTGGACCTGTAATGACACTCTGGAATTCTGCTGTATCCGACCAGGTGTGATGTATCTGGATGGCCGTCGAATATTTACGGAAAGCCGAGTCGCGTCGGACGAATGAGGCAATCCAGCTGGCCGCAGCCGTGATTCGATGCGATGCCGAACCGTGCGACATCGGGCTGTCAACGCATTGAGTGCTCTGGGGTCATCAGCCGAATCAGCCGTGCCCGCATTAATCGCTGTGATGCAGAACGCGCGAGATGCCGAGCCGACACGTCAGCTCGCGATCAAAGTCATGGGCCGAACTGGACCCAGGGTCCGCGATGTGGTTGTCGCAGCGTTGGAGAAGTCGACTGAAGATGGCAACTTCGGCGTGAGTTCCCTGGCGAAACAACTTCTGAAGCAACTCAAGGCCGACGCCAGCAAATGACTGGCACGGAGTTCGTCTCATGCGCACCGTTCTATTCACATTCTTTCTGTTGTCCTGCTTGCCGTCTCTGCTCACCGCCGAGGAACAGACTGTTCGGCTGCGTGGAAGGATTGTCGACGCGGAATCCGGACAAATTCTTCCGGCACGGATCTACATCAGATCAGCCGATGGCGAATGGCACTTTCCCACTTCGGATCACCCAGACGGCTCGGCCGTCGAATACCGGAAGCAGCGGCAGGCCGGCAGTCTGGAAATGCACACGCCGCTTTCCGCTCACCCCTTCACTGTGAATGTCATCCCCGGGGAGTATTCGATCGTTGCCGAACGCGGAAAGGAGTACGTCCCTTTCGAGAAGACCGTCACAGTTGGCGGCGACGGGCTTGAGTTGTCCATCCCACTGAAGCGGTGGATCAGCCTGGCTGATCGCGGATGGTATTCCGGAGACACACACGTCCATCGTGCCATGGACGAACTTCCTAATGTGCTGCTGGCAGAAGACCTGAATGTCGCACTGCCGCTGACATACTGGGTCACGAAGTCAGATACGGCACCGATGCAGGGAGACAAAGCATCCGGATCGAATTTCAAATCGGAAGCGATCGAGATTGATAAGACTCACATCATCTATCCGATCAACACCGAATACGAAATCTTCACGGTCAAGCAGGTGCCGAACGGTCGTCACACACTCGGAGCGGTGTTTGTGCTGGGACATAAAAAGGCGTTCGACTTTGGTGTACCGCCAGTGACAAAAGTGGCGGTCGAAGCACGACGTCAGGGCGCCCTGCTCGATCTCGACAAACACTCATGGCCCTGGTCGCTGATGCTTGTCCCGGTGATGAACGTCGATCTGTTCGAGTTATCGAATAATCACGTGTGGCGGACGCAGTTTGGATTTCGTCGCTGGACGATCGAGAACCTGCCTCGCTACATGAATCTGGAAACCAATGATGAAGGCTTCACGGAATGGGGCTGGATCGACTTTGGATTTCAGACCTATTACTCGTTGTTAAATTGCGGATTTCGGATGAGACCTTCGGCTGGAACGGCTTCCGGCGTGCATCCCGTGCCACTGGGTTTCGGTCGCGTGTATGTCCATCTCCCGGACGGTTTCAGCTACGACGGCTGGATGCAGGGCCTGAACGCCGGGCGTAGCTTCGTGACCACGGGACCCATGTTGTTTACCGAAGTCAATGGCCAGCCGCCCGGAAGTGTGATCGAGTCCAGCGATGACTCAGTGGGATGCCGAGTCCGAGGAAAAGACGAGAGCGCCGTCCCCATCGACCGCATCGAAATCGTCAGCAACGGACGTGTCGTGCGGCGTTTCAAACTGGACTCCAAAGCGGCGTCTGCCGGCGGGTTTGAGCGTACGTTTCAGGCGTTTGTACCACTGACTTGATCCGGATGGATCGCAGTCCGCGCCTTCGAACAACGTACGGATGGAAGAGTACGGTTTGCACATTCCTCACCAGTTCACGTCGACATCGAGAACAAACCCCTGCACCCTCGGCCCGAACAGGTCGTCTGGATCATCAACCAGATCGAGCGTAAAATCGCACGCCACAAAGGTGTTCTGTCTGCTCAGGCACTGGCCGAATACGACAAGGCACTGGCGGCCTATCAGGAGATTCTCAGGAAAGCCTCCGTCGCCGGAAATTGAACCACCGGCGGTTCGGCACGGCACTCGATCCACTACAGCTGCTTCTCCAGGTACTCTCTCCCGCGATTGATCTCAGCCGTTACTTCGACCACCGATGGCAGAATCGAAATCCCGCGCGGAACGGGATGCATGAAGATTTCCGTCCACCCCGAATAGTCAATCTCTTTGAGTGCGGCCAGCAGCGGACCAAAGTCCAGATCACCTCGCCCGGGCATCTGCAGCAGTTCCTGTTCTTTGGGCAGCTTCACATGACAGCCCATGCCGTGCTGCCACGCATAGAACATCGCGATCGAATCACCCAGATCACGAATCAGATCACCCAACAATCTCGGATCCTGAGGCAGATGGTAAGGGGCGAACGCGATGCCAAGATGTTTGGACTGTCGCAACTCTGCCAGATACTTCAGTGAGTCTGGTGATTCGATCAGATTGTTGCCGTGATTCTCGATCGCAATCGTGACACCCGTTTCTTCAGCAACGGCCAGGTGCGGT
>CAYSJO010000179.1:0-10316 GCA_964431285.1 uncultured Planctomycetaceae bacterium | reverse complement strand
TTAACTTACCGCTCGCCGTACTCAGTCGCTTTCTGCGTTCTGTAAAGACTCCGATGCCTGCGACGCCATCCGGATCACAAATCCGCTCCCGCCGAATAAGAAGACTCGTGACAATGCAGACCTGCCAATCCCTCCGTATTTTAACGGCCTGTTATGCGAATCCGGTCGGTCATTTACTTCCGGACTGATTTTCCTGAGCCTTGTTGGCATGACCTGGTGGAGCGCAGCGCTCACCAGCTTCGTCGTCGAGAAAGATCTTGGTGGAAGTCTTCAGCGTAAACGGATGCGAAAGATGATTAGCGAGTTGAAAGAACACACAGTGGTTTGCGGTGCCGGGTTGATGGCGGAGGCAATTATTGAACGTCTGATACGAGCACGCATTTCTGTCGTGCTGGTCGACATCGACACTTCTCGCCTCGCTGAATTGAAACGAAGATTCCGCAAACTACTCACCGTTGAGGGAAATCCCACGGATGAACTCGTACTTTCTCAGGCCAACATCCTGAATGCACACCATGTTGTTGCTGCAACCGATTCCGAAGTCGACAACCTGTTGATCTCGATCACGTGTAAAGACATGGGACCAGACATCAGAGTCATCGCCCGGTCCAACGACTTCACAATCTCGAATCGGATGCGAAAAGCTCAGGTCGATGAAGTCATCTCGCCGTGTCAGATCTGTGGAGATCGCGTGGCCGACCTGATTGCAGGCTGACTGAGTCATAGTAATCAGCGTAGTGTTGCACCAATGAATCTCGATTCCGTACTTTCCTCTCCGAGTCTTCCGAGCCCTCCATCAACGGCTTTGCAACTTCTGGCTCTGACGAAGGAAGTCGACTCTGAGGTTGAGGATTATCTGAAGGTCCTGCGAACCGATCCGGCGCTTTGTGGAAAACAGCTTAAGGCAGCGAACTCTCCACTTGTGGGAGCACGCAGTGAAATAGCGACGCTGGAGCGCGCGGTCCCGATGTAGGGTACTGCTATGGTCACTGCATTAACCATGGGCTTTTCGCTGACAAATGAGTCATTTGCCAGCGGATCGCTGAAGGAGCATTACGACTCCTATTGGAAGCAGTCGGTCGTCCAGGCTGTCATCGCAGAGCGCATTGACTCGTCGGCCACTCGCGACGAGAGAGCCGAACGATTCATGATTGGTTTGATGCTCGATATTGGCAAGCTGGCGATCCTGAAGACAGCGCCGTCAGCGTACGAGGAAGTGCATGAGGTGTCACAAAACCAGCTCCGCGACGTGACTGACGTGGAACAGGAGATGTTTGGTTTCAATCATGCACATGTTGGTGCCGAGCTGTTGTCTCGATGGCGACTTCCGGAGTCGCTCGTCCGTAGTGTCCGTGGCCATCATGCGAGTGAGACGACGTCGCCCGATGAGGCGCGTGATGTCCAAGTGGCAATGTTTGCTTCCGCCGCCGGTGAGTACTTCTGCGGCAGCAGTAAGGGCGAATCACTGGAACGTCTGAACCTTATCGCCAGTCATTTCTTCGATTTGTCAGAAGCAGGAGTCCAGGCGTTTCTGGGCGAGGCAAAAGACCGACTCGACTCCACCTGTGGTCTATTCGCAATCAACCCGGATGCGATTCCGTCACCCGGGGATTTGCTTGCCGAGGCGAATGATCAGCTCGTCATGATCTCGCTGAGAACACAACAGGCGCAAAGTGAAGCTGAGGACAAGCGGCGCGAGCTTGAGCAGAAGAATTACGAACTACGAGAAAAGTCGATCCGCGATCCGTTGACCGGACTCTACACCCGTCGGTTCTTCGAAGAACTGCTTGGTAAGGAGCTTTCGAGGGTAAAACGGACGGGACGACCGGTCGGATTGTTGTTCCTGGATATCGATCACTTCAAGCATCTGAATGACACGCACGGGCAGCAGTTCGGTGATCGCGTGCTGGCGACAGTTGCCCAATGTATCGAACGTGCATCGCGAGATTCAGACGTTGTTGCTCGATTCGGCGGCGAAGAATTTGTTGTCCTGTTGACCGATGTGACAATCGGTAACACCGAAATTGTCGCAGAGCGCATTCGCTCTGCAGTGGAGTCACTTGAACTGGAGCGAAATGGGATTTGTGCGCCGGTCACGACCAGCATCGGTGCAGCCTCGACCAAAGATCCTGATGACTCTCCGCAGGCTCTTGTCGGGCGAGCGGACGAGATGCTGTATCGGTCCAAGAACTCCGGTCGCAATTGTGTAAGCGTGTCGCAAGCCGCATGCGAGGCCAATTGCACCTGAAGTCGGGAGATCCACTCTCGACCGTCTGATTCTGGAGAGTTGCGCGGCATGGCTGAGCGATGATGCGTCACCCGGCGTGCTGACCTGGGCGCCGCCAGCAATTCGCATCCACATGCTTTGGGCGCCGGCACAGGCGAGTTTGAAATTCGTTCAACACCGAATGCGACGTGTGGTGTGCCAAAGGTGGCGAAATCAGACGAAAAACGCGGTATGCCTCACATGGAACGAATCTGCCGGTGCAGTTTAGTCCGGGGCCGTAACATACTGTGCTGGCATGTGTTGCGTTCGCCCGTCAACGAATGGGCATTTCCCGATGGCGACGTCAACGTCGAATTGCGACAATGAATCAGGCCATTGAATCCATGGATGCGTGAGGCAATGGTCCAGATGTTGCGTCTTGTCAGCTGGGTCGGAAACTGCTGCCATCGCGGCAGCAGCCGAATCTGGTGCAACCGGTGAGCGATGTGAAATCGTAAAAACTTTCCAACGGTTGGAAACTTCCGGGCGTAGCACCGGCACTGCTCAAACCAGGGACGCGGAGTCATGTCAACCACAACGACAATCTCACATGTGAATGGGAATCAAGTCGAGTCTGTCGACCCGGACACCCACGAACACGATTTTCAGGGGTTCAGCGACTCACGGCTCGTCGAGCTCGCACGTGACGGCAATCAGAACGCGTTCGGCGAACTCGTGCATCGGTACGAAGGCCGTTTGATGCGTGTTGTTTCCCGGTTTGTCACCGATCAGGACACCATCGAAGATCTGGCCCAGGATGTCTTTCTACGCGTTTACCGTCGGCTTGAACTGTTCGACCCATCCCGTCGCTTTGGTCCCTGGCTGTTTCAGATCGGAGTCAATCTGACTTTGGATCATCTGCGGAAAACTCAGAGACGGATCCGGTGGACTCAATTCAGCCAGCGTAGAGAAGAAGAATCGCGTTCAGTTGAACCTGCAGTGTCCGATCCACGGGTCGACCTGGACTTGAGTCAGGAAGTTCGGGCCGTTCTTGAGAAAGTTCCAGAGAAGTATCGCACAGTGCTCGTACTCAGGGACCTGGAGAATTTCTCGACGTCCGAAATCGCGGCCATACTGAATCGTAAGGAAGCCACCATCCGGTGGCGTCTGGCCGAAGCTCGGTCAAAGTTTCAAAAGCTGTGGGCAGCCCGACAGAATCTGGATGCCGGCGGAATTCGTGAGCCCAAGGTTGAAGCCAAATGAACTGCAGGACTGCCCGTAAGAAAACTGCTTTGCTGGTTGGCGATGATCTCAGTCAGACAGAAGGTGCCGAGTTGACGGCTCATCTTCGTGGCTGCGCCAACTGCGAGTCGCATCACCAGAACCTGCTCGTAAGCGTGGGCGTCCTGGGTGCGTGCAATGGCAACCCCGCCCGTCGTGACCGTGAGAGCATTTGGCCGGACGTGCGTGCCAGTGTAGAGATCATGGAAACTGCTCAAGTTCCCCGCCGGCATTTTTCCTCAAGCGGTCTGATGGCTGTCGTAGTCACCGCTTGTGTGGTGGCGGTCGCCCTGGCGCCGGAACAGTTCCGCTTTGGAGGGCACTCGACAACAGCGATGAGCATCCCGGTGAGCAGCGTTTATGACGAACCCGTTTCTTCACCTCCCATTCTGCTGCTCCAGGGTGAGTATGTCCCTGTCTACGCCGACCAGTCCTGGCGGATTCTTGAGCCGATACAGCGAGACGCCGCGGAGCGTCGTTTGCACTCGCGCCATGTTCGCAGGGTCTCGGGCTATTGATGACAGGCGGTCGATTGCGGCGGTCCGATCCTGCGTTGTTATAATCGTGGCATGTCTGGTCTGCTGACTTCAGGTGGGTCAATTCAGACCTGCCATCCGGATTATGACAAGAAGGGCAAGCGATGCCGCTGTTTGAATATCATTGCGAAAGCTGCGACGTTGAGTTCGAGTTGCTGATTCGAGGGAACGAGTCGCCTGTCTGCCCCGAGTGCGGACAAGGCAGTGTCGACCGCCTCATCAGTGCGCCAGCGGCCCCCAGAGTTTCATCGTTACCACTGGCTTCTGACTGCCCACCTCTGAGCGCCGGCCCATGCAAGCCGAACTGTTGTCGGCTGCCACAATGATCAAAGTTGTTCCGGCTGGCGAATCACTTGCTGAGGCGGCGGCGCTGCAGTTCCGGACTCTTCCGTCAGATGAAAGACGTGCGCGCGTCGAACTGCTGCTCGAATCCCATCGGCGGGGTGAGGTGCGCATCGATAACAGTCAGGTTATTCTCGATTCCGGGCGAGTGGTGGGGGTCGTTCTACTTATCGTCCAGAACGATGGCACGATCAATGTCTGGCCAGCTGTCACCGATTCCCGGATTCCGCCATACGATGCAATTCCGATGCAGCGAGAGCTGTATGCGGCGGCCGTCCGCGTCGTCGATACGTCGGGAGCATGGATCGCGCAGAGCCTGCTGGAGTCGACCGAAGAGAAAACGTGCAACGAATTGACAACCAACGGTTTTCCGCGACTGACCAGGCTGTTGTTCATGAATCGCTCACTGGACACGCCCGTTCCGCCGAGAGGTCTGCCTACGGACTGCCGATTGATCACCTTCGATTCTGATTCAGACTCGGGACGGTTCGCGCGTGCGATCGAGCGCACATACACCGGCACTCTCGATTGTCCCGAGTTGAATGGCCATCGGAATGGAGAACAATCGTTGCGGTCGCATCGCCGGTCTGGAGTCTTCGACCCATCCCGCTGGTTGCTGTTGGCTGATGGTGACACGGATGCCGGTCTACTGCTGCTGACGGAGCATCCCGATGACCAGGTCTGGGAAGTCGTTTACCTCGGCCTTGTCCCCGAAATGCGTGGCCGTGGCCTTGGTCGAGTTCTACTACTCGAGGGCCTGCATCGTGCGCAACGAGCGCAGGCGCTTGAGGTCGTCCTGGCAGTCGACGAACGGAATGAGCCGGCGATCCACGTGTACGAAGGACTTGATTTCACACCATTTGAGCAACGTCTGGTGCACGCTCGTCTGCCGGAGCGAAACGCTGATCAGGACTGACCGTCGATCACCAGGGGGCGTCCATCATGTCGACGATCTGCGTTGCCGCCTGCTGGACATTGTCATGCACAGCGGTGGCCAGCGAGTGGCCAATTTCCGGAGCGAAGTTCGAGCTTGTGAACAGTGACGTCGTGGCCTGATCGAGTGGCACGGAATACTCGCTGATGACTTCGCCGGTACTCACGTTTTCCCAGGTCACCTCGACCAGAATCGAGAGTTCCAGCTGTCGCGCGTCGGCAAACGCAGTCCGACCGACAGCCTGTTTCCGAATCTGCTTGATCGTCCCGGTTAAACGCGTCTCTGCATCGCAGCCTTTCGCGATGCGGATAAACGACCGCTTCTGAATTTCTTTCTGCACCGACTCTGTCAGTTGCAGCTCGATACCACGCCGAAACGTCTCGTTTCCAAACACCGGCACTTCGACAGTCGTGATATGCGGATCGTTTCCCGGGCCGATCAGGTATCCGCATCCGGACAGTGTGATCAGCAGAGCGAGAGCGCCGGACGACATGGGTTGGCGGCAATGGGAATGTTCGTGATGCACCAGTAGCCTTCGTGTCAGCCTTGTGGACCGTTGTCGTAGATCGGGCCACCTGATTCGAACACCGGTCCTTCGGGAACGCTCTGGAAAGGCTGAATCGGCGCGTCCGGTTCCTGTTGAGTTGCGTCGAAATCGAAGTCCTCTCCCTGCAGTTCGGCAAGTCTCTGACGCGCTGCCGGGGCGTATTTAGAATCTGGAAACTGTCGCAGCAGCTCGCGACAATAGACGGCCACCGCCCGCGGCTTGTTCTTCTTCTCCCAGAACAGCGCGTTTTCCCATTCACGTTCGGCGCTGGCGTCATACAGTTCCCTGAGCTCGCGACGCATGCGGTCGGCTTCCGGAGCATCCGGGAATAGTCTCAGAGCATTCTCTTTCAGCTCCAACGCCTGCTCCAGCCGCTGCTCGTCGTACTTCGGACCCTGATAGGACATCAGCTCGACGTGCGAGCCGATGACAAACGCGTTCTGCAAATGCGGACTCTTAGGGAACTGCTCGCGGATCAGCTTCATCAACCGCGAGGCTTCTCGATAGTTCTCTCGTCTGACGTTATGAGTTGCGGCCAGCATTATGGCGTCGTCGGCCAATGGGCCCGAAGGATCATTGATCCAGATCATGCGCAGCGAATTGAGTGCCTGCCCCATGGTGTCAAAAGTCGGTCGGGACTTATCGGTAAAATTCGGCAGGTATCGTCGCTTGGGAGGCGCCTGGCTGGACAACGGAATGCTACGGTGGTCCTCTTCAAGACTCACCGTGCGAATCTCATCGCTGGTCACAAAGTCGTCAACGCCCAACCACACCTTCGCGATCTCAAACAGGCGTCGACTCGATTCATCCAGATAGCGACTCGACGGGTAGTCCTTGATCAGGGCCTTGTACGTTTCGTTCGCCTTCGGATACTTGCTTTGCATGTATTGACTTTCCGCGAGGTAGAAAACGGCTTCCTCACGGATCGGGTCGTATTCGAGACGTTTTTCCTCGCTCTTCGTGCGGGCGAACAGCTTGAACCTGCGCGGGTCGCGACTGTCAGCAATCTGTTTGAACTCGCTTTCGGCCCGTTCATAGTCACTGTCTTCATACAGACGCTGTGCGTCCTGCAGAATCGCGCGAGCGGCTGCACTATTCGTATCGCGGCTTTGGGCGAGTGCCGTCCGTTGCAACGGGCCGATGACGTCACCAATTCCAGCGCGCGCGCCGGTCAGACGGGAGCCGTCAAGCCGCTTTACCCACTCACTGGGTGGAGGCGGCAGAAATGAGCTGAGTTGCAGCGTCTCACAACCGGTAAGCAGTGCACTCAGCGAACACAAAACCAACGCCGAACAAGGCACAGGCGCAGCCCGTCCCGGTCGGGAGTTACTTGTGGAAGCGGTCATCCGTGAACCCGCCTGTCGTAGATGTGAAATGGGAGGGGAGAGGCAGACGTCGAGAAGTGAGGGAGGGGAGGGGTTGTTGTGTTCTGCCAAAGGCGAATTGAGCACCTTCAAAACTGAAGAAACCGAAGCGATTTCGGCTGTCTTCCAAGAGTCTCGGAAAGTGAAGCCGTGAGAAAACGCCGCATTTCCCGAAGCTGCTGCACTGAGGCAGTCAAGCGTGTTGCCATCTCGTTGGTGCCGCCGGACAGCCGCACCATCAAAGCCGCTGTGCCGGCCTGAATCTGTTGAGTCGAATACTCCTGTTTCTGACAGGCTGCACAGAGAAGCCCGCCTTGAGAAACATGGAATGTAGAACTGGTCCCAACCGCGAGCGGCTGGTCACAGTGGATACACACGTCAAACATCGGAAGCTGGCCGATTTCCCGCAGTGCGACCAGCTCGAAACGAGCCAGCGAGAGCGGCACGTCCGCACCCACAGCGAGCCGTCCCAGAGCCCAGCGGGCCGTGTCGTATAGCTCTGGGTGTGGATCGTAGTTCTCAGTCAGACCGGCAAGCAGTTCGGCGATGTAACACCCTGCATAGAAGCTGCTGAGCGAATCGGAAGCTGGCCGAAATCGGTCAATCAGAGCGGCTTCAGTGAGGATGTCGAGAGCCTGACTTGACTTGCGCAGGAAAATTATTCGAGACGCGGAAAGCAGGTCAAGAGCAGAGTCGAACGGGCCTTTCAGGCGTTTTCCGCCCTTCGCCACAGTCCCGATTTTTCCGAAGTCGCGGGTAAAGAATGTGACCACACGGCTGGTGTTGCTCCAGTCTGCCATCCGGATCACGACCGCTTCGGTCTTTTCTGCGTCCAACCCGTCGACTCCGTTCGACCCGTCTGAATCGCGAACAGGTCATGCGACCAGATTCCGACTATTTGATTCCGACCATATCGATCATCGGTCCCGCGACAACTCCGGGATCACCCGATTGCCAGATGTAGCGAACCAGGTCGAACATGACGCCGCCACAGACGAGCATGGCGATCGATGCAACCAGAACTGCGGCGAATGTCAATCCGCCCCAGTCCTGCTCCGCCATCATGACCATGCCGGCACCCTGCGACCCGGATTGAGAGAGGAATTCGGGGGGACTTTCATCCGTCGAGAAGCTCTCGTCGAAGTCGTCGTCATCTGCCATGAATTCTTCGTCGTCGAAATCGTCCTCGTCGAAGTCCTCAATCTCGTCGTCTTCGCCCAGCAGGTCGTCCTCGTCGTCTTCGAATTCTTCGTCGAACGCTTCGTCGGCATCCAAGTCGAAGGTTTCGTCGTCGTCGTCCGAGCTCTTCTTAATCAGCGTGGCGGCGCGGTCGTCCGCATCATCTTCATCGTCGAACAGCAGGACACTCGTGTCCGAGCTGCTTTCACCCTCGAGCGCGCCTAATTCAAAGTCGCTTTCGTCATCGTCGTCGTCTTCACCGAAGGACGGCATCTGAATCAACGTATCCGCCGTCGAGCCATCGACCCCGTCGCCACCTGGAATCTGCATCGCCGGAGCGGTCGCTTCCAGACCGTCGGCGTCGAGCGAAATATCACTGTCAACACCAGCATCCAGAGAGATGCCACTGTCGGCTTCCTGGAGCGAGATACCACTGTCACCGCCCGCATCCAGCGAAATCCCGCTATCGCCAGCATCGAGCAAAATGCCACTGTCTGTATCGAGCGTTAATGACTCGTCATCAAAATCATCCATCGCCAGCGAGATGTCGCTGTCGGTATCGATGTCCAGTGCAATGCCACTGTCGTCGGCTGCGTCGAGCGAAATGCCGCTATCGACGGCCGCATCCAGCGAGATACCACTGTCCGCCGAGGTCTCCAGCGTGATGCCGCTGTCCGAGGACAAAGCAATGCTGCTGTCTGCCGCCAGTGCCAGACCGCTGTCGTCGTCGATATCGAGGACGCTCTCGCCTTCGTCGTACTCGTCCGGTAGCTGAATCGCGTCCTGTGTCGCTCCCGCAACAGACACATCACTGTCACTGCCGGGTTGAGGCGAGTCGCCGGCCAGTAGCCGTACATCACTGTCGGAATCTGAAACCAGCAACCGCACGTCACTGTCTGAGTCCGGCTTAATCAGCCGGACGTCGCTGTCGCTGCCAGGCCCGGCCGTCGTCGTCGCCGTCTCACCCAGCAGCCTGACGTCGCTGTCGGAATCCTGACCGGTCAGCATGATCTCGCTGCCGTCGTCGCCATCGCTTGCCGGCGTCAACCGCACGTCGCTGTCGGACGCGGGCAACTCGATCATGCCCTCGGTCTCATGCAGCTGAGGATTGGTCGAACTATCGTCCGCCAGTTGAACGTCACTGTCCGAATCGCTCAGTTGAACATCGCTGTCCGAGTCCGCCAGTTGGATGTCGCTGTCGGAATCGACGAGCCGCACATCACTGTCCGAGTCGACCAGAGCCACGTCGCTGTCGGAATCCGCCAGCAGAGGAACATCAGCGCTCGACCCTTCGCTGGAACCTTCCTGTGCCAAGTCGGACTCACCAGGCGGGTCCGATCCAGCAGTCCGTTCGGTCAGACCCTCGTCCAGCACCAACCGTACTCCGCTGTCAGGCGCCGGACCCTCGAGTTCGAGCGCCGAATCGCCAAGCACATTGTCGCCAGATTTACGGATGATCGTCGGCTGCTCAGCAATCGCATCATCATCGGACAGCACGTCACCGTCAGGATCGTCCAGCAAAGGCAAATCTGCTCCGGAATCCACCTGCCTAGAGCGACCGAACTCTTCGACATCCTCCTGCCGGAACTTCCAGTTGCCGCGATCTGCGAAACCGCGGATATCACCCTTGGAACGGAACTGTTTGAGCTCATCCTCGGAGATGTTGAGGATTCCGGCAGCTTCCGCGAGGGAGATGTATTTCTTCGCCATGGCAATCGACCAATCAAATGACTCGAAGCAGCTTGAGCCCGCCGTCCGGCGGAAGCTGAATGACTGCGCCGCTCAAGGCCCACGATTCTACGATGGTCAGTGAACGATTCCTATCCCCACCAACGCAAATGTAGTGCTGCAATAACGCGGAGAATGGAGACTGCGCAAAGAATGTGAGGTTTAAGGTTATCGGTCGATGCAGGCGAGGGGCCAGGTG
>CAYSJO010000178.1:0-5514 GCA_964431285.1 uncultured Planctomycetaceae bacterium | reverse complement strand
TGCTCCGAACTGCAGCCATAGTGCAGCCAACTTGCTGACTCGTTCGAGCCCGAGGCGACGAGATGGCCAGGCGAAACCAGCGGGGTGTTGTTCATCCAAACCAGCTTGCCGTTCTCGAAGTTCAAGCAGTGGATGGCTCGACCAGTCGCCACGACCAAGCCGTGCAATCCGCGGGTGATCGCGAGTGGGTCGTCGAAAGTCCGCCGCCAAATCTGCTTCCCCGACTGCAACTCCAGGCACTCGACCTCTGTCGTCCCCGGTTGTGTGACGTAGATGCGACCGGCGCGGACGATGGGTTGAGGGTGGCCTCGCATTGCCCAGGAGCGATCGAAGCGTCGGGGGGGATTCCATTTGTGCTGACGATACCACTGCACCTTGCCTTCCAGATCGACCTTCAACGTACACCCTGCTCCCGCCGTGAAGCGCCCCCTGTGAAGCGCCCATCCCCGTGAAGCGCCCCTCCCCGTGAAGCGCCCGCGAGCAGGTGAAGTATCGACATGGCGGCGCGCATGCTTTCCTCATGAGCCTGATGTTAATCGGCGTCAGGTCAGGATGAATGCCAACTCCACTGGGATTTATCGGTAGGGCGTCGCGGCGGCTGTACGATTGATCGATGTTGGCGGAACTCGCAAGTAGAATGGCCCGCAGAATTGAGATAGGCATCCTGCGTGTCAGATATTGTTGAATTGCCAGGCTGGAAGCATGGTCCACTGGAATGAGTTATTGACGAGGCGCATCTTGATGAGTCGGCTGCTGACAACTGGAGTGTGGCTGGTGTACCTGTCGGTAACTGTTGCCGCGGTGGCTGACGAAGCAGTGGCCGACGAAGCCGGCTTCGATCGCGATGTGCAACCGTTCTTTCAGACCTACTGCCTGAGATGCCACGACGGGAAGCAGCAGGAACGTGAGTTTCGGCTCGACACGCTGGATCGCGACTTCGAGAACGAAGAAACCGCTCAACGCTGGGGCGAGGTCATCTTTCGCATGAATTCCGGCGAGATGCCCCCGAAGAAGCAACCGCAGCCGAAGCCCGGCGAGCTTGGTATCGTGGTCGAGTGGCTCTCCGCTCGCGTCACAGAAGGTCGAGCCGCTCGGATGGCGAAACGAGGGCCGGTAACGCACTACCGGCTGAGCCGCGATGAGTATGCCAACACGGTCTATGATCTGCTGGGTGTCCGTTACGACGTGTATCAACCGGGGGCGATGAACGAGGATCCGCGATGGCATGGTTTTGCGCGAATTGGCTCGATGCTGTCACTGTCGCCGTCTCACGTGGACCGATATCTACGCGCAGGCGAAGTAAGTCTGCAACGTGCTTTTCCAGACAAGACCGTCGAGAGTCGCGTGCATCGCAGACCGGCGATCGATATGCGGTTCTGGGGATCGCAGAAGAAGATCGAGGAAAAAATGGGGATCGCGCCGGAACGAGTCCGGGCGCTGCTGTTCCCCGGTTACGAAGGCGTGGGCGGGCTGCGGAACTATTGGGATTCGCATATTCGCAATTACGGAGGCGTCTATCGCGCCCGCGTTCAATTGAGCGGATTGACGTCGCTGGACGGAATCACGCCACACCTCACGGTCTGGGATCCGAAGCTGAAGAAGTCAGTTTTCGATGAAGACATCATCGCTCCGGAAGACAAGCCGATCGTCATCGAGTTCGAGACGTTTCTGCAGCCCAACGCATCACTTATTCTGCACAACGAAGTCTCGGGGAAGATTCCCGACGGACACCATAAGAACGTGCTCAGTGGTGGAGGCGGCGTGTTCACGAGCACAAAAGAAGTCGCTGATCAGCTCAACCCGACGGGCTATCAACTCACTACGGATGACGGTCGAGCTGTCTATCCGCTGTTGATTGTGGACTGGGTCGAATGGGAAGGCCCGATCACGACCGAATTGGAACGGGCGAATCGCGAAGGTCTGTTGCCGGAGTTCACAGTGGAGCAAGCTCCCCGTGTGCCATCATTAGAGACTCCGCAAGCTGAAAGGTTACGCCACGTCGCCGCATCGCGCGAGGCTCTCGAACGATTCGCCAGGCGCGCGTGGCGCCGATCGGTGACGGCAGAGGAAGTGGATCGCTACGTTCGCGTGTTTCAGCGCGAAGTCGAGGCGGACGAAACACCTCGAACGGCTCATCTGGCGGCGATGCTGGGCATCCTGACCTCACAGAATTTCTACTACATCGTCGAGGGCGGTGAAGGTCGCGGGCGGGAGTTGAACAATTTCGAACTCGCGACGCGCCTTTCGTATTTCCTCTGGAGTTCCATGCCTGACGACGCACTGCTCGCTGCTGCGACAGCCGGCACATTGAGTGAGCCGGAAGAGCTTCGCACTCAGCTTTCGCGGATGCTCGCCGATCCGAAGATCGAGCGGTTCACCGAGACGTTTCCGAAACAGTGGCTCCAGTTGCACCGCGTCGGCATGTTCCCACCCGACTCGAAACTCTACCCGGATTACGATCTCTGGCTGGAGAAAAGCATGGTGCTGGAGACGACGGAATTCTTCCGCGAAGTGTTTGCACAGAACATGTCGATCAGTGAGTTCCTCGACTCCGACTGGACGATGCTCAACCCGCGACTCGCACGACACTACGAGCTGCCGCAGTTACCGAAGTCAGGTTTTCAGAGAGTGGCTTTGCAGTCGAGAGATCACCGCGGCGGGTTGTTGACGCACGGTTCCGTGTTGTCGCTGACGTCGGACGGCACGCGGCATCGCCCGGTCCATCGCGGCGTGTGGGTGAGTGAAGCGATTTTCGGCAAGACTCCCCCGCCTCCTCCGCCCAACGTTGAGCCGCTCGAACCGACTCCTGCTGATCAGCCCAAAGCCACGATACGGAAGCAGATCGAGGCCCACGCGACCAACGCGACCTGCGCGTCCTGCCACCAGAGGATCGATCCCTATGGATTCGCATTCGAGAACTTTGACGCTATCGGTCGCTGGCGAAGCGAGGAGATGATCATCAAGGGCATGGGCGACAACCCGGCGGTCGATGCCAGCGGCGTCCTGCCCGACGGACGCAAGTTTCGAGATGTCGAGGAATTCAAGGAGCGGCTGATCGAGAAACCGGAGCCGTTCGCGCGGGCGTTCGCCGAGAGTCTGGCCACGTTCGCTTTACGTCGCACGATGACGGTCGATGATCGAGAGCAGATCGCAGCGATTACGTCGGCAAGCACGGAGAGCGGCTACCGACTGCGCGACTTGATCGAGAGGCTGGTTCTTTCCGAACTGTTTCGGATGAGGTAATGATTTAACGAAACGTGATACAGGCATCATGCCTGTCAGAATCCCACACCAATGCGGCTTTCGTTGACAGGTTGGAACCAGATTACACTTTACGTCCCGAGTTCCTTTTATGATTAGCGTTCATCAGCGTCTATTAGCGGTTCCCCTCATTCTGAGCCTCTTTGTCAACGAGGCATTGGCGGAAGACTACGTCCCCAAGGCAGGCGAGTTTCCACCACCGGAGAGTAGTCACTACCTGACCGGCGAGCTGGTATTCGTCGATCACGTTAACCGCATGGCGGCAATCCGACTTGCTGGGGACGGAGTTTCTTATCGATATCACCGAGCGCCGTCGCACCAGTTCGCGATGCTGCCTTTCGGCTCGCTGCGGTATCATGGCGCTGCGGCCAACCTGCGCGACATCCCGATTGGGACGAATCTTCACGGCTACTTTTACCTGCCACCGCGGGGGAACCAGCAAATCCCACTACCCTTGGTAAAGGATCCGAACGCGAAGTACCGCTCGAAATACACTCACGCGATTTCGCTTGAAGACGACGTCAGTTTCTATCAACGCCAGGGTCGCCTGTGGAAGATCGAAGCGATCGATCTCGAAGCGCGAACACTCGACGTTGTTTCGAATGGTGGAAATGACAAGGCGAAATCCAAAGATGGTCTGACGGGCAAGCAGACCTTCTTCATTGACGAATCGACCCGCGTCTGGAAAGGCCGCAATTTCGCGGAACTGGAAGACGTGGCCATAGGTCAGGGCGTGCAATTGAATCTGACATGGTCGCCCAAGTGGGAATATGGCCAATACCACTGCCTCGATATCTGGACGGATGCTGCAAGCCTGCAAGTCGCCGCCGAGCGCCAGCGCCGGGTCCACGTTCGTCACATGAAAACTCGCTGGCTGCCCGGCTGGGTCGATTCCGTCAAACACACCGGAGGCGGCAAAGGCACCGTAACGTTGACCTTGTTCGGTGGAATGGATGAAACACTCTACGCAGACTTTTTCGGGCCGAAGTCAACGATGAAACTCGCGCCCGCAGAGTGGACCTTGCGCAGTTGGTGGCAGGATCACGATGGCATCAACGCCGCCACGTATCTTGGGCCGATCGAAGTAACACGAAAGGAAAACCCGCCGCCGGGGAGCAGCGGCATTCAAATTACTCTCAGCCCTTCGACGATCCTGGAAGGATTCCGGCCCGGTCGCATTGTGCGGATTCGACATCGAGAATGGCCGAACGTCAAACTGCCTCCCGAAGAACGCATCCAGAATATGTCGGAACGAATTCCCAAGACCTTTCATCCTCCGAGGTAATAGGCCGATCCTGACGTGGGGTAAGCTTCCAGCTTGCCATAGACTGAAACGCAAACTCGAAGCTTAGTACGGGTACAAATACTGATTCCGGTCGTAGCGATAGTCGCCAAGACTTTCGGCATCGCGCCGAAACTCTTGGCGAGTTCCACTACCGTTGAATCTCGGAAGTTGTTCTTGCACACGTCCTGACGCCACGAAGAGCAACAGGCTAAAAACCTATCCAAATCGAAGGCCATTGATTGCCATGAATATCCAGTCCCGAAAATGGCTCATCAGCCGTCGTCATGCTCTTCGCAGTCTCGGAGCGACTGTTGCTCTGCCCATGCTCGACTGCATGTGCGTGGCAGACAATGATCGGCCGAAGCCGAAGCGCTCCGTGTTCATTTACCTGCCCAACGGCGTCAACACGGCTGACTACCAAATCCAGAAAGCTGGTGCCGATTACGAATTCACCGCGCCGCTCAAGCCGTTGGAGAGGCATCGCAACGTCATTACGCCGTTCAGCGGCCTCTATCATCCCAACGGACTCGGTCATCATCACAACTGCCATAAGATCTGGCTGACCGGAGGCTAGCTGGGCGCGACGGATCAGAACACGATTTCGGTTGACCAGTTGATGGCGCAGGTCGCCGGTCAGCACACGCGGTTTTCGACGCTCGAGATCAGCAACGCCGGCAGCGCTCTGTCGGTCACCGCCGACGGAATTCAACTGCCAGCCATGAGCAAGCCGAGTCTGGTATTCAAGGAACTCTTCGAGGAACCTGCTGGCGGAGTCGCGAAACAACGTCGCAGCCTGAACCGGCGTGGCAGCATTCTCGACGCCAACCTGGAAGAGGCCCGCGCCCTGCGGCGAAAAGTCGGCAGCGCCGATCGCGACCGGCTCGATCAGTACCTCACCGCGGTGCGAGAGACAGAGATCCGTACAAAGCGAGCAGATGCCTGGCACGATAACCCTCGCCCACAGATCG
>CAYSJO010000177.1:0-18435 GCA_964431285.1 uncultured Planctomycetaceae bacterium | reverse complement strand
AACATGGTTACGACATGAAATGGCTGCACCGTGCGATTGCCAATAGCCGCACGTACCAGTTGAGCTGGCGACCGAATGCGACCAACGTCAACGACGAACGAAACTTCAGCCACGCGACCATTCGCCGGTTACCCGCTGATGTCACAGTCGACGCAATACTGCGAGCCACGGCCAGCGACACGAAGGCCGCCACATTTCATACAACAATGAAGAGCCGCAAGATTGGCATGCATCCGGTGTCAATTCAGGCACGCAGCCTCGACTATTCCCTGCTGGTATTTGGCAAACCACTCCGCACAACCAACTGCGACAGCGAACGACAGTTGCAACCAACACTCTTACAGTCGCTCTACGTCCGAAACGATCACGAGCTGATTGAGTGGCTGGAGCGCAAAGACGGCTGGCTGACACAGGTAGCGAAGTCGCTGGGTCAGTCACTCGTATCCGACCTGAAGCCCAGCACGGAAGACGAATCACCCGAGGCAGGCGACGCACCTCCACCTGAGCGAGTGGATGAACTGAAACACGCCGCATACATCCACACCCAGAACCGGTCGCCATCCGCCGATGAGCTTAGCCAGGCACGGTCCCACATTGACGAGACAGAAAGCACGGTCGAGGGACTTCGCGACCTCATGTGGGCCCTGCTCAACACGCAGGAATTCCTGACGAATCATTGAGAAACCTGGAATCCAGGAAGTGGTCTTGAACGGGGACTGCGTAATGAGTGAAACCGTATTCATGCCAGCGTGCCTGTTTGGAAACAAAGCGGACGCAAGGCGGGCAACAAAGCGAATCTGTTTGAATGCCTGGGAACAGGGAACCTTTCGAGCAGCATTTCGAGAACTCGACATGATCCCTTTTGAGGAAAACGCTGTTTGGATCACATTGACTCATCTGGATTCTCGGATGCCTGAGCCGCGGATTCGGTGGAATCTCAACTGGATTCCAGAAGAAATAGGCCGACTGGAGACTGAAAACTTGGAGAGGAAACGACAGTTTTGTCTCGATGGCATGGAGGAGTTTTTGTTCTCCGTGGCCATGTTGAGTCCTGACATCAGTTGGTTGATGTCTGGCGCTGAGGAAGACTCAGTGGAAAACCATCGTCAACTCCTCTCTCGATATGTGCACTGGCTGCCAGAGATAGTTTCTATGCAGTCCTTTCTCACTCATGACTACCTTAGAGGTTCGCAAATCGAGCACGATTGTTCGTGGGCTTTCATGGTTTTTCGCTGCGCACATTTCCTGGGATTTCAAATAGCCCCAGACCACGTTCACGATAGTGATCTGATTGCCGCCCTGAGCCAAGCCTCGCTCATCGAACACGTAGAAAATTGATTTCGAATTAAGGGCGACCCAGATCCACAGACGTATCCGACCACGTTATTCTCAGAATCACACACAGAGGACTGGGTGAGTGCCGATCGATGCACTGTCGCCCGGCAGAAGTCGCTCTTTCGGCCGCACTGGAAAGGGGCATGTCATGGGGGCCGAACCATACTGGTACATTGAAGAATTTCAGCCGGACGTTGAGTCCACTCTTCACGCACTCCGTCAACGTGAGTTTGAAGCCGGCCGATACAATCCCGTGGTGATGTTCCCGTCAAATCTGATGCCCATTACAGCAGACTCACCTGCACCTGGAGCGCAACACGCATCAATGGAAGAAGCGATGGATGACTCTGGAGAAGACGGTACGCGTTCTATCCTCGACCTCCATCGTGTCGCAGAATAACGTGGTTTCTGTGTAGCTTCCCGCGTTCCCGATGACGTGCTTGAAAGTGTCTACGGCACGGCACGGCCGACTCGGGAGATGGTTGAGGATGATTTGGAAATACTCGAAGACGTAGACTGCGGACATGGGATCTACGTCATTCTGTACAAGGGCGGACACCCAGATGAAATAATGTTCGCGGGTTATTCTTTCGACTGATTGCCAATGTTACATACGGCTCCCTGATTCCCGAACAGCCGCGAAGCGGCGGCACGTGTCATCTCCGACGCACGGCAAAAGTTCGTGATCAGCTCATTCCACTTTCCAGGTTTCTCTTACAGAAAACAGGACAGACAGATGCCCCAACAGCTAACACGTCGTGAGGCCATTCAAACCGCTGCCGCTGCCAGTGCCGGACTCTGGCTTGGCGGCAGCACTTCGACCAGCCAGGCCTCTTCACCCAACGAGAAGCTGAATATCGCATGTATCGGAATCGGTGGCCGGGGCGCTGCGAACCTGGGTGGCGTCTCCAGCCAGAACATTGTTGCGCTGTGTGACGTGGACGAAAAACGTGCTGGAGGCAGCTTTGGGAAGTTTCCGAAGGCACGCCGCTTTCAGGACTATCGACGGATGCTTGATGAGATGGACAAGAGCATCGACGCCGTCGTCGTCAGTACCCCCGATCACACGCACTTCCATCCTTCAATGACGGCCATGCAGATGGGCAAGCATCTGTATTGTGAGAAGCCCATGGCTCATTCCGTCTGGGAAATCCGAGAGATGACTCGGATAGCGAAGAAGATGAAGATCGCCACGCAACTGGGCGTGCAACGACACACGCTGACCAACATGCATCGCAGTGTGGAACTGGTGCAGGCTGGCGTTATTGGAAAGATCAGCGACGTCCATTGCTGGATCGGCGGAGACCGCGGTATGCCGGCAGCAGCAAAGACTGGCGAATCAATCCCGAAACATCTCAACTGGGATTTGTGGCTTGGGCCGGCCGCTGATCGACCTTACTCGTCGTCGTATTGTCCCTACAACTGGCGTTTCTGGTGGGATTTTGGAACGGGCGAAACCGGAAACTGGGGATGTCACATTCTGGACATTCCGTTCTGGGCGCTTGGACTGAAGCACCCGACCCGGGTCGACGCAACCGGACCCGAGGTCGACCCGCAAAGGGCATCAAAGTCGATGGCAACCCACCTGACATTCGCCGATCAGGACATGACACTACACTGGTACCATGCGAAGAGTGGCCCACCGATTCTCAAGGAGAAGGGCCTTTCCGGAAAAGGCATGAATACGCTGTTCATCGGCTCGAAAGGGATGCTGTTGACTGGCTTCGGCCGCCACGTGTTGCTGCCCGAGGGCAAGTTCGAAGGATTGAAAAGACCGGATCAGACGATTCCCAAATCTCCTGGCTTCTACAACGAGTGGTTCACAGCCTGCAAAGGTGGAGTTCCGGCAACGTGTGACTTCGATTATTCGGGCCCGTTGTCAGAAACCGTACTGCTCGCCAACACGGCTTACCGTGGTGGTGGGTTCGACTGGAGTGCCGACACTCTTTCAACCGGCGGAAACGAGAAAGCCGCAGGCCTTATCCAAACGGAGTACTGCAAGGGCTGGGAAGTCCCAACGTAGTCGGACCGCACCATGATGTGGTTGGCTGGAATGAGACGGCCGTTACTGCAAGGCATCGTGCATACGTTTCGCTCCGCCGCCCAGAAACAATACGTCGACTCCGCCGACCAGCAACGTGTAGCCACGTTCGGCGTAGGGAGTCACAGCTTCGGCAGACACTCCGAAATAACCCAGAGGCATCCCTGCGGATTGACAGGTTTTTGTGATGTGGTCAATCGCGTCAGTGACAACGGGATCATCGACCTGCCCCATTTTTCCGAGACTTGCCGCAAGGTCGTAAGGGCCGAGCAGCACGGCGGCGACGCCTTCCACCTGCACAATCTGCTCAATGTTCTCGACCGCCTGTGCATGTTCGGCCTGCACAATGACGGAAACCGTTTCGTTGGCCGAGTCGACGTATTCCTGGAATCGGAATCCGTATCCGTGAGCCCGAGCCAGGCCGACTCCGCGTCCGCCTGTCGGAGCGTAACGCGAGAATCGCACGACATCTGCAGCCTGGTCAGCCGTGTTGATCTGCGGCGCAATGACGCCATGTGCCCCCAGGTCCAACACTTTCTTAATCGGCACTTCGTCACCGGCCGGGACTCGAACGATGCAGGCCGTTCGATGACTGACTGCCTGCAGAATGCCCAGGATGTCAGACGTTGCAAGCGGTCCGTGTTCGCCGTCGATGAACAGCCAGTCGAAGCCCAGATCGGCGAGGATCTCGGCCGTGGATGGCGTCGGCAGCGTGACCATCGTGCCGACCAGCTTCTCGCCGTTCTTCAGTCGTGATCGAAAGTTGTCAGGCATGGTGCTTTCTTTGCGGGTGATTCTCAGTAAGTGGCAATTGGATTCAGTGGTGATCCCGTGCCGCCCTGGACGGCCAGCGGAGACGCGGTCAGCAGAAATTCCCACTGTTCGAATTCGGCAGCAACTCGAGCGATTTCACGCAGGTCACAGTTGTCGAAGATGTGAACCCCCATCGCGTGTAGCGTCAGAACGTGAATCGGGTGCGAGACTCCGGGGATACCTGACGGAATGACATCGCTGGCCGCATCGCTGCCGAGCATTGCGATATCGCGCGACCTGAGCCACGTTGCACACGACGCGTGCAGCCCGGCCAGACCGTCTTTGCTGGCGTCCCAGGGACCTGCCAGTTCGCGTCTTGCCCAGCGACCAGTACGGATGAAGACGACATCGCCGCTGCTGACTTCCACTCCGGCACGTCTCTCCCAGGCCGTCAGTTCCTTGGGCAGGATGGGTGAACCCGGTTCAAGAAACCGGACGCCGCGCAGACGGGGGATGTCAATCAGGATTCCTCGGGTAAAGATGCCACGTTTGATGTTCTGAATACCGAGCTTCGACGCACCGCTTTCGAGGACTTCGTCCCGAGAAAACCCGTTGTACATCTTGCCGCGGTAGAAAAGGTGACAGAGAGAGTCCATATGGGTGTGAGCGAGCCCGTGGTACGACACGCTGTAGTTATCCATCGCCCATGGGCCGGTCGAGCCCTTACCAAAGGCCAGCATCTTGTGTTCGAACGGTCGTGGGTTGTCCGGAGCCTCAGACTTCTCAACGTTGTGGGCCAGCGAAACCGATACTCCACGTTTCACTAGCTTTGCTGCCTGCTGTCGCTTTTCGGGCGTGATCAGATTGAGCGTGCCAAGCTGATCGCCCTTGCCCCAGCGTCCCCAGTTGGAAAGCTCTTTGACGAGTCGATCCACATCGTCACTCGTCATCTTCGGCGGTGTCTGCGCGAACGCGTCGGTCGTGATAGCGAGCAGCAGAAAGACCGAAACAGTGGAGGCGGAAATTAATCGTGGCATGAGCGGGTTTCTCCTGCGGAAGTAATCGACGTGAGGCTACCGTCGACAGTGTGACGCGTCGGCATTCAACGATCCACAGAAGAGGCGGACGAGGCGCCCATCTGCCCATTCAGTGAATTTGTCGCGCCGTGTTCTTCTCTTGAGTGGCGATATCGGGAGAATGCTCCCACGCGAACAGGCACCCGATCATCCCGATCCGACTCTTCTTGTGGACTTTGGACTTGGACGACTGAATCCCGCCGAGTCGTTGTCGCTCGAAGAACACCTCAGCGAATGCCCGGACTGTCGCGAGACTCTACACAGTCTGAAGGACAAAGGAGTGTCTGCGGCATCATCCGAGTCGACGGGCGATGATCAGCACAGCGGTGATTTATCAGGACAGACTCCGACCGACACGCCGAATCTCGATGACGCGGGCAGTTGCGCGGCGACGATGCTTGTCGAGCGCAGTCAGAATGTTGAACAATCAGAGTTACCAGAGGAGTTGCGGGAGCATCCGCGCTATCGCATCGTGGAGCAGATTGGCGAGGGCGGCATGGGCGACGTGTATCGGGCCGAACACAAGCTCATGAACCGGCCGGTTGCACTGAAACTGATCAACGCTCAGCTGATCCGGCATCCGCAGGCAGTGGAGCGATTTCGGCGCGAAGTGCAGGCTGCGGCTCAGCTTGCTCATCCCAATATCGTGGCGGCTTATGACGCAGAGCAGAACGGCGACGTACATTTTCTCGCGATGGAGTTTGTAGAAGGGACGGATCTGGCTGCGGTCGTTTCCCGGCGCGGGAAACGACCAATCAAGGAAGCGTGCGACTACATCCGGCAGGCGGCACTGGGTCTGCAACATGCTCAGGAGAAGGGCATGGTTCATCGTGACATTAAACCGCACAACCTGATGCTGAGTCCGGATGGGCAGGTTCGCATTCTGGATTTCGGACTCGCCGGTTTCGCGACTGAGTCGGCAATCATCGAAGCGGACTCGACAAGTGGCACCGACGGTGACACGACACCGCTGCATCTGACAAGTTTTGGCAGCGTGATGGGTACACCCGACTACATTGCACCGGAACAGGCCCGCGACGCACATTCGGCCGACATCCGCGCGGACGTTTACAGTCTGGGCTGCACGTTTCGTTATCTGCTCACCAGACAGCCCCCGTTCACTGCCGATTCAGTCGTTGACAAGCTTAAAGCGCACATGGAACAGGCTCCGTCGCCCCTGGGAGAACACCGAGACGACGTTCCTGACGAACTTGCTGCCATCGTCGAGCGAATGATAGCCAAAGACCCGGATGCCCGGTTTCAAACTCCCGCAGATGTCGCGGCAGCTCTGTCGGCATTTGCGGGAGACGAAACGCGTGCGGCTCTTGAGCGGTCTCAGCCGACAAGACTCAGACCTCTGGTCCTGCTATCAGGGATCGTGACGCTCCTGGCGGCCGTGATCTACATCGCGACGACAAAGGGGAACTTCGAAGTCCGGTCCGAAGTTGACGGAGTCCAGGTCACGGTCAGTCGCGACGGAGACTCAGTCCGTGTTCTGGATGTCAATTCCGGGACTTCGCTTTTCTGGCTGCCAGCGGACAGGTTCCAGGTCACGGCCAGTGGCGACACCGCGGTCTCGGTCAGCCGCGAGAACGTATATGTGAGCTGGATGGGTCGTCAGATTGTCGAAGTAAGAAGAGCTGCCGCGCGCGACGAATCTACTATGCCTCCGGTACTGGATGAATTGCAGCAGGACGTGGTCAGGTCGGCACAGCCGTTTCTAGCGTTATTGGACAAAGGCTCGTTCGGCGACGCATACGACTCGCTTTCGGCGATTGGAAAGCGGGCGGCGACTCGGGGACAGTTTTCGAGTTCGATTCAGGGACTGCGAGACACGTTTGGGAAAGCCACGAAGCGAACCCTCCGCGAAGTGCAGCTGATCGACACGTTCCCTGGCCTGCCTGAAAGACGTTACGCCGTCGTTCAGTTCAAGTCCGACTTCGACCGCCAGGAGGGGTTGTGGGAATCAGTGCTGTTGAACGTTGAGACCACCGACGAATGGCGTGTGAATACCTATGCGAATTCGCTGAAACCGTTGCTGATCCCACAATCGAAGCGAACGCAGCTGACACGCCCACGACTCCAGGAGATTCAGATAGCCGAGTCTGGTCGCCTGGTCGGTCATACGGACGATATCAATGCCATTGAGTTCTCACTGGATGGAGAATTCCTGTTCTCCGGTGGTGGTGAGAAATCTCTGTATCAGTGGGACGTCGCATCCGGAAAGGTCGTTCGCCAGATTCCGGTTGGTGATTATGTGCGGGGCATCGCGGTGCTTCCGGATGGCGGGCACGTGATCTCGTCGCAGGTCGGCGGCAGTGTCACGTTATGGAATCTGGCTGACCAGAGTTCTGTCCGACAGTTTTCCGGGCACACGAAACCTGTCAACGCCATCTGTGTCTCGCCCGACGGCAAGCGGTTGTTGTCCGGCGGCAATGACGGCCTTGTTCGACTGTGGGAAATCGAAACTGGCGAAGCCGTCTACAGTACTACCGCCAGGTATTGCAACGCGGTGGCGATGACCAGGGATGGCCGACTCGCCGCTCATGGGACGGCGAATGGTGGGTGGAAAATCTGGGAAACGGAATCTCACAAAGTGTTGCCACAGATACGACGACAGTCCAAGTCGTTGGACTGCCTCACCTTTTCACCGGATGGCAAACATCTCGCGTCCGGCGACGGCAACGGCGTGATTCAAGTCTGGGAAGTTTCAACCGGCAAAGAGATTCACCGGTTTGATGCGCATCAGGATCGGGTTGCGAGTCTCGTCTTCACTCCGGATGGGCGTCACTTTCTGTCGGGCAGCTACGACCAGACGCTGCTCATTTTCGAAATGGCCCGGGGACTGGAAGTCGGACGCGTTGCTACCGACACACTGTGCGTGACGCGTCTGGCCATGTCCCCGAACGGTCACACAGTGGCCAGTGGTGGTGGTATTCATCAAAAACTGGTGAATGGAGCCTGGACGCAGCGCAAGGATGGCGACTTTGACATTCGGGTCTGGCAGCTCCCGCAGAGTGTCTGGTCGAAACCGACTGATTCGACGCCTGGACGTTAGTGATTGTCTGGTAAAGTTGTTGCATATGATTCTGGTGTGATACTGGTTGTTCCATCTTTCGTCACCGGGCGTAATACCGAGCTTCGCTGCGTCGATGGAATCGGCCGGTGAGAACCGGCTCTACCGGGAAATCGCCGCGATCTTCGCCTCATTCAACTGTCGGAATCTGACCGGCATGTTGTCGTACGCTTCCAGGACAGTCAGGTTTCTGCCGGTCCCCCTGATTTCTGGGTCTGCTCCCGCTTTCAAAAGCAGCTGTAGCAGTTCGAAGGCTTTTCCTTCGGTGCCCGTGGACTGGACGCGTTGAAGTGCTTCACATGATTCAGGAACCGGTGGAACACGCAGAAGAGTACCGATCGATCGTCGTCGTCCTTCAGATTCGGATCAGATCCACGTGCCAACAGCTCTTGGGATGACTCGACGTCATATAACGATACGGCCAGGTGGAGTGCTGTGTTGCCGTTGGAATCACGAGCAATCACATCAACCCCCGCCTGGATCAGGTGCTGCAGGAGGTCGAATCGCTGATGCTTGAGGGCGGAGCACAAATACTCCCCGGAATTCGCCTGGACGTCGGGAGCAACGCCTCGATCCAGCAACGCGTCGCAGAAGTCATAAAGGCCGAATCGGTACGCCATGCCGTAGTAACTCGTCTTGAATCTGCCGGCCTGGTCGTCGAATTTCGCGCCGGCATCGACCAGGTCAAGACAAAGCCGGCTGGGGTACCTGCGACTGGATTCATGGACGGTATGCATCGGGTAATGGCCGACGATCGCGGAAAGTAGCGGCGAACCGCCAGTGTCCGAGACAGCATTCACGTCCGCTCCCAATTCCAGCAGCTTGCTGCAGATCGCCCGATTCCCTGCTCGCGCATGACGATGAAGTGGCGTCTCTCCACTCATGTTCTTCAGGTTCAACCACCCAGGCTCATTTTGTCGCATGTTGGCAGCAATCAGCATGGGAAAGATGGCGTCCACGTTGGGACCGAATCGAGACTGCTCGTGCATGTGCGCCGCAAGCGGCAGATGGGTCGCCACGTGCAGCGGTGTGTCACCTCGACCTTTCACATTGGGAAAACGTGGAATGGTGACGTCGGCTCCAGCGGCAATCAGTAGTTGCACGCACTTCGACGCGCCGAAATTGACGGCCTCGTTCAAAGCTGTCGAGCCAAACGCGTTGCGGGAATTGATGTCGATGACCGGCTCGAGGTTGCCGTTGCCTTGCAGAGCATGGTCCAGCAGCAATCGCAGGTCTCAACGTGGTCGCCGAAGACCGGTGCGTACAGCGGCGTGTTGCCCTTGTCGAAGTACTGGACGTCGTTGTCATATTCATAGGGTTCGTGCTTCAACGCCTGCCATACTTCCGCCGGCGTAAACCGTTCAAGCAGCAGCCGGCAGAATTCGGTGTCTCCGAGGAGTGCCGCCTGATAAAGCGGATGAGCATACTCTTCAAAGTGGCTGTAACCCTTCGAAACGTCAGCCTGTGTGGGGTACGTTAGATCTGCGCCCGCCTCAATCAGCAGTTGGACGAGTTCGCTGTTTCGATTGAACAGCGCGTACTCCAGGGGCGGTTTCCCGTTGGGAAGCTCCCGACTGTTCGGGTCTGCTCCCCGCGAAAGCAGGTAACGGCACATCGCCGTTTGACTGGCATATGCGGCAGACTGCAGTGCTTCCGAGTGGTTGACCAGAGCCGGGTCCCGTTTGGCGATCATCTGGTAGACGTCGCGCCACCCGTCACTTGCAGATCGGATGAGCGGATTCTCGCGAGGATGTATTTCGGCAACGGGTCTGGATCGGATGGCCGCCCCGGCTTCGATCAGTGCCGTACAGATCGAGGACGAGCGGCGGAGTCCGTGGTTGTTACGGATGTATGGGGTCGCGGTCAGAACCAGTTGAGGATCAGCGAGCCATGTAGATTTCGCTTCGGGTCGCTTCAGGAGGAACATGACCATGGCCTCCTGCTGCGCCTGTATGGCCAGTCGGAGTGGCGAGCCTCTGTTCGGTTCTTCCGGGCCGAATCCCGCTTCCTGGTCGAGCCGTCATTTCAGTTTCTCGACGTTTCCAGACACGACCAGCAAATGCAAGGTCGAGTGTTTCTCTATCGCCCTCGTCTGTTTGACTCCGGACCGCTGCAGCAGTTCGAAGCAGTTAGCGCGATTGAATGCCACTGCCAGATCCAGCAGCGTGCCGGAGTTGGGAAAGTGCGGCTGATCTTCTGAAGGGTCGTAGCCGTCAGCAATCATCCGGTGCAGTGTACTTGCGTCGTTCATTCGAACAGCGACTTCAGCCTGCAGGTCCGGTCGGAAGGCTGGAGACCGCAGGAACTGTTCTCTGACGGCAGCGATCAGCCTGGCGTTGCCAGATCGTTGAGCCAGTCCCGACAGCGAAACAGACACGCTGCATTTGTCGACTAATGGTGGAACGAAGAACTCATCGGGATGCTCATGGAGCACACTCGTCGAACTGATGTGATCCCTGCCGAACGTTGACTCAAAGTCCCAGACCGCACCCCTGGACAGCAGGTGTTCGAACATTTCGAGATCGGATTCCTCGACTGCACCCACAATCGGAAGTTTCCCATAACCGTTTGTGGCGTTGATCAGTGCGCCGTACTTCAGCAGCACGTCAACGACCTCTCGATTCCGACATCGAACCGCGAAGTACAGCGGCGTTTGACTGAACTGATTTCGGCTGGCGATCATCTGGTCTGACGTTGGACCGCCAGCGCGAGCCCCTCGCTGCAGCAACGACTCGACAGTCCGCGGATTGCCTTGCCTGATCGCCCGAAAGAGCGGCGCCCGCGTGTCAGACCGGTTGGAAAACTCAGGCCCGCTCCAGTCGGCGCCCGCTCCGAGGTCGAGCAGCCGCAGGACTTCAGCGTCGTCATTGGATTCGATCGCATCCGTCAGAAGTTCGGCCAGCTGGACACGTTCGAGCGGAAGGACGTAACCAGGAAACTCAGTCTGCAGGAACTCAGCATCCTCTTCGTAAACGTCTGCTGCCTGAGCCGTGCGTTGATCTGACGACTCCCCAACGGGTGGCCGTTCATTAGAGCTCGACCGCCCGATCGTCAGTGCTACTGCAATCAGACATGACAACAGCACGGGGAAAACCCAGGTCGCGTTACGTCGTAATTCGTTACGAGGCCATGAAGTGCTGGTGCTGCGCATGTCTATCCCGTCTGGCAGTTTGAGTTACTCGACGTTCTAACGCATTGTGGTCGGGTGCCAGGAGTGCATACGCCCATCGTGCTCGAAGGGCAGGGACCCGAAGGAATCGATGATGTCTGTTCGACATCGGCACAATTGCGGAATCCCTTCCGGCGATCGTCTATCTGTTAGTCTTTTCTTTCCAGGACTGGGATATCGACCAGAATAGCACAGCATCAGGGCAGAGAGACGCAGGTACTTCCCAGGTAACCGTGTGAGGAGGCGATAGTCATTAGTTCCAGTTTCAAGACAGCTGTAGTTCATGCGGCTCCGGTCTTTCTCGAGCGGGATGCCAGCATCGTAAAGGCATGCTCGCTTGTAGCAGAAGCGGCCCGGCATGGCGCGCGTCTGGTCGCTTTTCCGGAGACGTTCATTCCAGCTTTTCCCGTGTGGAGCGCGTTGCGTGCGCCGATTTACAACCACGATCTGTTTCGCCGCCTGGCCGCCAGCTCAGTCCTTGTACCTGGGCTCGAGCTGGAGCGAGTGTCTGCCACGGCTCGGGAATTTGGAGTTCTCGTGTCGCTCGGGATTAATGAACGGACCGAGTCGAGTTCGGGCTGCATCTACAACTGCAACGTTCTGATCGGTGAGGATGGGTCGATTCTGAATCATCACCGAAAAATCGTTCCGACGTTTTACGAGAAGCTGACGTGGGCGGCTGGTGATGGTGCAGGTTTGCGTGTGTGCGACACAGCATGCGGGCGAATCGGCATGCTGATCTGCGGCGAGAACACCAACCCACTGGCTCGCTACACAATGATCGCCCAGGGCGAGCAGGTTCATATCGCGAGTTATCCACCCATCTGGCCAACGCACGATCCCCAGGACGCGGGCAACTACGATCTCGCTCATGCGATTCGGTTGCGTGCCGGCGCGCATTCCTTCGAGGCCAAGGCATTCACCGTCGTTTCATCCGGGTACATGGACCGCGCCATGTTCCAATTCCTGAGCGACCTGCATCCGGACGCCGCCCGAATCCTGGAAGGCAGTCCTCACAGCGTCTCGCTTGTCACTGGGCCTTCCGGCACAACGATCAGTGACGAATTGTGCGACGACGAGGGTATTCTGTATGCCGAAATCGACGTCTCACAGTGTGTGGCGCCGAAACAGTTCCACGACATTTCCGGCGGCTACAATCGATTCGACATTTTCAGATTCAGCGTCGATCGAACGGCCCACCGTCCTGTCACGTTTGTTGCGGATGAACCCACGGCTCGACTCGACCCACAAAGTGATGTCGGCGCAGTCGACGAGTCGATTCCGCATGGTCAGTCACACAATGCTTGACCCGCCAGACCGGAACAGGCGAAACGCTGTTCCGACATTTAGCATTCCCCGGAGTACCCCATGACCCGAGTCTTGCTTGTTGGTCTCGCGCTCGCTGCGCCATCGTTCTCGCCGACACCCGTCCATACCCAGTTACGGTCGGACGCTACAGCCAACAACTGGCATTCCAACTACGACGAAGCGCGGGCAACGGCCCGCCGGACGAACAAGCCCATGATGGTCGTCTTCCGATGCGTCCCCTGAGGGGACTGCCAGGAATTCGACGAGCAGGTTGTTCGTCTCGAAACCATAAAGGACATCGCGGATGACTTTGTCCGTGTCCGTCTGACGCGCATCGAAACTTCGAACCTGAGGATTTTCGACTTCGACTATGACCTAACTTTCATGGTCTTTTTTCTCAGTCCCGATGAAGACGTGTACTCGCGCTACGGTGGCCGTTGCGGGGAAGGTCCTGACAAACGGCAGTCTCTGGCCGGACTGCGGTATGTGATGAAGTCCGTTCTTGCTGAACACGAATCCGACACGCGGCGCTTCGCCCCAGCGGATAGCGGCAAGCCGTTCTATATCACCGATCTTCCACCGCCGGATGGGGCTGGTTTCTGCATTCACTGCCATCATGCGAAAGAGGCGATCCACAACCGATCGCGACTCGCGGGCGAATGGAGTATCGGCCAGGCCTTCCGCTATCCCCCGCCTGACAACCTGGGTTTGCTCCTCGATGTTGACCGAGGCAGCACGGCGTCCGAGGTTGTTCCAGATTCGCCGGCGGCAACTGCCGGACTGAAGAAAGGTGATGTGATTGAAACACTCAATCACGTACCAGTGCATGCGTTCGGCGATGCGCAGTTCGCCTTGGATCGAGCGCCGAAAAAGGGTTCAATCGAAGTCACGTGGAAACGCGCCGGACAGCTTCGGTCGAGTCGGATTGATCTGCCTGATCGTTGGCGTCGGACCGACATCAGCTGGCGACCCTCGCTGCAGAGCCTGGTGGCGTCGGCGCGAGTTTACGGAAAAGACCTGACCGTCGATGAGAAAAAAGCGATTGGTCTGTCAGCCAAACAACTGGCGTTTCGTCAAAAGGACTCCGTTCGGCTGCAGGCTCGCAAAGCCGGAATCCGTGCCGGCGATATCGTGCTGGGTTTCGATGACCGCAAACTGGAAATGAGCGGGTACCAGTTCCTGACTTACGTCCGTCGGAACTACGTGCAGGGGGAAACGGCCATCGTCAATGGCATTCGTGACGGAAAGCGGTTGAGACAGCCGATGGTGTTTCAGTAGCACACCTGTGGAGTTTGTGCGGCAATAGAGGAATGTCCTCGCCGCGAGTGTCACTGTCGCCCCTCCACTGATTGAGATGGTTGTCCCACAACAGGCAGTCTGCGATGTCATCAGGGATGCTATCCGCTCAAGTCGAGCAGTTTCCCGGAAAGGAAAAGGAGACGCGACTCATTCGTTTCGGGGTCTTCCTTGCGGGCGGGAGTTGAACCCGTCTCTTCGACTTTCACAGAGTCGCGTGCAGACACCACGAACCTCGTATGTCGGGCCGTCACGGTGGCTCGTGACGACCCGTTGAGAATTGAGTAAACGCTTTTCTCAATTCATGTTGATTCCAATTCGTCACCTCGTGTCATGAACGACGGGATACTCCCGTTCGGCTGGCAGCAGTTGGCGGGCCGCCGAGTGTTTCCCCGCCAATCGCATCCGCCTCAGTTTGTCAGCCAGCGCCGTCATGTCTTCGATGCGTTGAATCGACGACACGAAATCTGCAATCACATGTCGGCTAATGCCGACCTGAATCGTCCGGTGTTCGAGTTTCCGGCCGCGGATCGATCTTTCCGGGTCCCACTGCACGTGAACTCGCGCCGCATCGAAGCGCGATCGCCAATTGTCCACGGACTGGTCAATCCCCGGTTCAAACGATGTCAGTACAGCCTGAGACAGAAACTCATCCCAGCCAGACCGAGTGACCCGCACCGCCAGAATCCGAGTCTGGTCGGATTTTGTGGCCCAGCCGCTGCGTTCCATAAGCCAGAGGAACGACGGCTTGATCCACGTCATCCTGTTCAATGAGAACGGAGCCACAAAGGTCTGAGCATCAATTGCCGCGTCAGAGATTGCATCGTTGAACGCCTGGTAAACGACAATCGACGTTCGGTCGTATTCTGCTCTGATTTGTCGGTATGCAGTCATGTCACAGTGACCTTGAAACGGAAGGAGCGAGAATTGAACTCGCAAGGCACGTAACGCACTCGGGGCCTCGTCAGACCCCGCCGTTGGCCAGCGACGCCAGTCGAATTTTCTTCCGCATGAACAGGGTGAGGTCGCTGTCAAGCAGACTGCGTGTGCCAGCTTTGCCGGGCAAACAAAAAGCCCGATGTCGCGTGACACCGGGCTATGCAATCGCAGAGAGGCAGGCCAAATGTCACAAGCGCAGGGGGGCGGCAACGTGTTCGCTGATTGATCGGCAAACCGTCCATAACCGCCCTGTACGCTAATGAGACCTGACCTGAAAACTATCATCTCTCTTGTTCCTGGACTGTTTGTTATCTGTCGACTGAGCCAGATGCCCTCCGCGTTTGCACGGAGTAAGATGAGCGACGCACGAATTTTGTTCGCGTGTTTTTCAGAGAGTTACCCAATCGGCATCCAGTCATAAGAGACCTGCGGTCTTGTTCTGTCCGCTCACCCGTGAGGTTGCGGAGGACATCAGAAAAGCGGTTCAAGCCGGATTCACAGCAATCACGCCGGCGTGTTTCAATCCGAGTCTGGTTCTAATCAGTACTAATGAGGTCAGCGTTCCCAACTCCCGTCTGTTTCTCTCCGATGTCAGCGACATCGAGTAGACTGTCACCGTTGACTCGAATCGGAGATCGTCAATGCTGACATTGAAAGACGGCCAGCCGCGTCTGCTGAGAGAACGACGCGAGTTTCTGCGGGTGGGAAGCGGACTGGCCGCAGCCGGTTTTACTCTTCCGAGTCTGTTGTGGCAGAAGCCGGCTCAGGCACGTCCCGCAGGGGATGGGACGTTGATTACGGGCGGAGCAAAATCGTGTGTGCTAGTCTATCTACTTGGTGGACCGCCCCATCTGGACATGCTGGACTTGAAGCCAGATGCGCCGTCGGAGATTCGCGGCCCGTTTCAGCCGATCGCGACCAACGTTCCTGATCTGCAAATCTGCGAACTGCTGCCGTCGCTGGCTGGAATGGCAGATCGATATTCAGTCGTGCGATCCGTCACGCAGCGGAACAGCAATCACACACCGATGATCTACTACACGCTGACCGGACGGCACACCACTCAGCCCCAGCGAGACAACGATGTGAGGCCGCCGCAGCCCGAAGACTTTCCTCATTTGGGAGCCGTGCTGTCGAAGTTCAAGCATTCCCAATCGTCGCTGCCTGGTTATGTGGCTCTGCCGGAACTGGCGATTCGCAGCAGTCTTAAGGGACAATACAAGCGAGCCAGAAATCCACTCAGAGGCGGAGGAGCTGGGTTCCTTGGAGCAAGCTACACCGCGCTGAACGTTAACGGAGCGCCGGGTTCACCGGGCGCCATTCCGGCTCTGCAGTTGCCCGAGGCCGTTTCCGCGGATCGTTTCGAACAGAGGGCGTCCTTGTTGTCTCTCCTCGATGGCGGAGTGCCAAACGTCGGTGAGACTCAGGCCGTGCACGATGTTCAGCAGCAGGCGGTCACGCTGACTGGTTCGTCAAATCGCGGACGTCTCCAGGTCTTCTCACTTGATGATGAGACGGACAAAGTCCGAGACCGCTACGGCCGGCATCGCTTTGGACAGACCATGTTGCTCGCACGCCGGTTGACCGAAGCGGGCGTACCCATGGTGGCGGTTCACTTCAATGAGATGACCGTGTGCGACGGCTGGGACACTCACAGCAAGAACTTTGATGCGTGTCGCACAGAACTGCTGCCGATGGTGGATCAGTCGCTGTCGGCCCTGCTGGAAGACCTGGACCAGCGAGGAACTCTGGATGAAACGCTGGTGATGTGTTTCGGAGAATTCGGACGCACACCTCGGATCAACGTCAACGCCGGACGCGATCATTGGGGCGACTGCTCTTCGGCTCTGTTGGCAGGAGGTGGAATCCAGGGAGGACAAGTACTTGGCAGCTCGGACCATCATGCGGCCTACCCGGCATCGCATCCGGTGGATCCGGTCGACATTCAGGCCACACTGTATCACTGCATGGGCGTGGACCCGCGTCAGTTGATGCACGATCGATCCGAACGCCCGTGGGACATCAGTACCGGCCGCGTTCTTGAAGAACTGCTCTGAGGTGCCCGGAATATGTCATCCCCCCCAGAATCTGCGCTGCCAAGACGGAATTTGCTGAAGGGCAGTCTCGCGGGAGCATTCGGGCTATCACTGGCGGACTGGTTGCGGGCACGAGCAACCGCGGCCGAGTCGACAACACACAGCGCGAAGAACACGATCCTTGTCTGGGTGGGCGGAGGACCCAGTCATCATGACACGCGCGACCCGCGTCCCAACGCTCCAGCCGAAATACGCGGTGAGCTGTCACCGATCGCAACTTCCGTGCCCGATATTCAACTGGCGGAGTCCGTCCCACGCCTCGCCCGACAGATGCACCGTCTGGCGGTGCTGCGGGCAGTAACGCATCCGCAAGCGGCACACGAGGCAGGCAGTGCCTACATGATGACGGGGTACCGGTTTCGACCCGGGCACAACTTTCCCAGCATCGGTTCCGTTGTGGGGCATCAGCATTTCGACAAGACGGAACCGATTGCCCAGCCCCTCCCAGAATCAGAGACATCAATACTCCAGCCGCATTCGTCGGGGCTCCCGCCGTACATCGCCATTCCTCACGAAAACATCCGCGGGGGCGGTCACCTTGGCGCAACATACAATCCGCTGGCTGTGGTCGGTGACCCGAACGATCCGGCATTTCGGGTCCTCGACATAACGCTGCCGGAAGCACTGACGAAACCCCGGTTTCTGCGTCGGAGGTCCTTGAGTGACTTCGTCAACGCTCAGTTTCGCCGTGATCGTGCTGCCGCTTCGATAAAGGCGATCGACGGTTATGCCGAACAGGCGTACGACATGATCCTGTCGCCGGCGGCTCGCGCGGCCGTCAACATCAACAACGAATCCGACGCGCAGCGCGAACGATACGGTCGGACAACAATCGGACAGCGACTGCTTCTGGCTCGTCGCCTGATTGAAGCCGGCGTCCCCTTCGTCACTGTCAGCGAATCGGAATGGGACCACCATCGCAACATTTACTCGAGACTGAAGGAACAGATGCCGGCGCTGGACCACGGACTGGCCGCGCTGGTTGAAGACCTGGCCGAGCGAGGACGGCTCGACGACACGTTGATCGTCATGATGGGCGAGTTCGGGCGCACGCCGAAAATCAATGAGAATGCTGGCCGTGATCACTGGTCGCAGGTCTTTTCGGTCCTGCTGGCTGGTGGCGGTGTTGTTGGCGGACAGGTGATCGGAGCGTCCGATGACAATGGCGCCGCACCTCAGGACCGGCCGGTGAAGCCGGAAGACCTGTTCTATTCGGCCTACCGGTTGCTCGGAATCGACCCGGATCGGTTCCTCGAATCCACATCAGGTCGTGACGTACAGGTCGTTCGAGACGGTGTGTTCATTGATGAGCTGACCGCCTGACTCGACGGAAGACAGACATAATG
>CAYSJO010000176.1:0-2797 GCA_964431285.1 uncultured Planctomycetaceae bacterium | reverse complement strand
CGACGATTATTGAGCTGCGTCCCGTTCGTGCTGTTCAGATCCGTGAGACGACAAGCAGGCGGAGTGACTTCAACCAGAAAGTGCGCTCGCGAGAAGTACGGGTCTTTTTTCGGAAGCCGGAAGTGGGCGTTCCGTCCTCGACCAACGATGAACGTGTCATGTTCCTCGAAGCCAAATTCCTGCCCTTCGTGCGGGCCGCCGGTGACCTTCAGCGTAATTCTGATGGCCGTGTCCCCTGCTCATGCCGGTCATACTTCTTCAGTAAACATCGATAAACAATTGTTACGCCGATGTCCACCAGTGACCGAAGACAGACGCGTCATCCGTGAGACAAGCCGGCCTCACGGCCCCAAACCGTCCAGCGCCGAATTCGATCAGGGTCGCACGCTGCTGGCGAACTGGTTTTTTGGGGCACGGGTCGAATCCGGCGGCAGTCGGTCACGAGGGTCGAGCAGATGGACGCCGCGGAGATCGGCGGCTCGGCGAGGGAGCGTTCTTTGTCGAGTAAAACTCGGTGGACGGCCGGACGATTCAGGGCCCAGAGTGTCGTCGGGGAACGGATCGTGGAAATCGGCCAGTCGACGTTCGACTAGCGGATGGCGTCGCGTGAACGATGGGAGCTGGAATCGCTTCGGGTCGTAGGCACAGCCATTCAGGCAGATCGATGTCAGTAATGCAGCCACGATCAACGGTCGAGCACACACCACCGGTGCGGCATGTCGTTTCCGAATTCCATCCATGGTCTACTCCCTGCCATCCGGTGTCCCTCCCGGCGGCGGCGGCAGTATATTGCGGTGCGGTTCAGGCTCATATGCCTCCTTATGAACTCGGATTTCCAGCAAATGTCTGTAGACCAGGACATCCCCCGCTACCCCGAGCGGCCAGCCGACGGCCACAAGGGCACCTTCGGGCGAGTGCTGATAATCGCCGGCAGTCGCAGCATGAGCGGAGCTGCCTGCCTGGCGGGCATGGGAGCTCTACGGGGTGGAGCGGGACTCGTCTTTATCGCATGCCCCGAGAGTGTCCAGGCCATCGTGGCCAGTGAGGAACCGTGTTATCAGACGATCGGCCTGCCCGAGACAGAATTCGGACAGCTCGACTCGTCAGCGTTGCCCGTTGCTCAAGCGCTGCTGTCGGGCAAGGACGCCCTGGCCATCGGTCCGGGACTGGGCAATTCCGCTTCCGTGCGTGAAGTGGTTCGGGCGCTGTATATCGACGCCACGGTCCCGACGGTCGTGGATGCCGATGGCCTGAATGTGCTGGCGGACGAGTTACTGAACAAACCGGACGGACTCGCCAATCCAGCCGGGCCGCGCATCCTGACTCCTCACCCCGGCGAACTGTCGCGTTTGTGCGGATTGGCGATCGGAGAGATCCAGAAGCGACGCAAGGACGTTGCCCGCGACTTCGCGGCTCGGCATGGAGTCGTCCTGGTTCTGAAGGGGCCAGGCACAGTCGTCACGGACGGAACGCGAGTCGCGATTAATCCCACTGGCAACAGTGGCATGGCAACGGGCGGTTCGGGTGATGTGCTCACCGGTCTGCTCGGCGCCCTGCTGGCCAGTGGAAGGGAACCGTTCGAGGCGGCTCGACTGGCAGTCTACCTGCACGGACTGGCGGGAGATCTGGGGGCTGAAGAACTCTCAGAACCGGGACTGATTGCAACGGACCTGCCTCGATTTCTAGGGTCTGCCTGGAAGCAGCTGCAGATTTCCGGCGAGGAATGAAATCCTGACGTAGATCTGCAGTGACGGATTCGAATACAGAATTTACGTCCGGTCACATTCAGAAACTGCGTGCGTGATTGAGCGGAGAACCCCATGATCTTCTTTGACCCCGTGTACCTGCTGTTCATATCGCCGGCCTTTCTGCTGATGATGTGGGCGCAGGCCAAGGTCCATTCGAACTACTCGAAGGGCATGCGCGGCGATGCTCGACTCAGCGGAGCCGCAGCAGCTCGTCACATCCTGGACCGGTCCGGACTGCAGCACGTCGGGATTGAGGAAGCTCAGGGTTTTCTGTCGGACCATTATGACCCGAGTCACCGCGTGCTGAGACTTAGCCGCGACGTGTATCAGTCACGTACCGCCACGGCCGTGGGCATTGCCGCTCACGAAGCGGGACACGCCATCCAGCACGCGACGCGCTACGCGCCCCTCGTGATCCGCAATGCTGCCGTGCCGGCCGCCCGGTTTGGCACTCCGCTCTTCTTCGTAATGATGATTCTGGGAGCCATCCTGGCGCAGCCGGGTCTGCTGGTCGTGGGACTGGTCGCCTTCGGCGGTGTGTTGTTCTTCCAGCTCGTTAACCTGCCCGTCGAATTCGACGCCAGCAACCGAGCCAAAGTGCTGCTCGCCGATTACGGCATTATTGACGGACCTGGAGGCGAGGCGGTCCGCGGAGTGCTTAACGCTGCCGGCTGGACCTACGTCGCGGCGACGCTGCAGACGCTGCTGCAGTTCCTGTACTACGCAATGCACATCCTGGGCGGGTCCGGCGACGATTGATTGCAGGGGCGGGTCGAACATAGTGAGTCCATGAAGCTGCGCCGCTCGCATGGATGCATTACGGGGTATGTTCGGTTTCGCGAGCAAGCGGGATCCTTCAAAGTGTTGGGGTGGCAATGCCCGCGCCAAACAACTGGTGCCCCTAACCGTCTCCCCAGTGGGAACTTTATTCATGGGCGTGTAGAGGGGGGAGTCGCTCTATCTGTAAATAAAGAAACAGTTTGCAATCCATGGTTGTGACAGAACTTCCCTTTCGAGGAAAGAAGCCATGGATGGCAAACTGTGGAACG
>CAYSJO010000175.1:0-3169 GCA_964431285.1 uncultured Planctomycetaceae bacterium | reverse complement strand
TTCAGGACATGAATCACGAACCTCACACTGAAATCCGTTAGAGCCGCAATCTCCTCGCTCGAGTGAAAAAGGCGTCGAAATTCAAGAATGGTACGCTTCTCCTGGGACAGACATATGACACGAGCTTCCCATTCTTCTTCGAGCGAGACCATAGCACTGGGAGTCGGGTCGCTGGCGGCCAGCTGAAAACGGTCCCCCATTTCCGTCCCGGGCAATGGAACTGTCTCACGGCGATTCTGATTTCGACCGGCAACCTGGCGTTGCTTGTCGATCAGCTTGTTCGTCGCGACCCGAGCCGGAAATCGCATCAGGTGCTCGGGTGACTCCATCTCGGCGATGCGTTCACGGTGAGCAAAAATCGAGCCCCACACCGACTGCAAACAGTCTTCAGTGCTGTAGGCAAGCTGCACGCGTCGGCTTCGAACCCGTCTTCGGATCGCGTTGGTCAAATGTGGTCCGTATTCATCGACGATCTGCTCGGCGGCAGACTCGTCACCGTCCTGCAGTCGGTCCAGCAGCTTACGGAAGTCATCACGCGGTTCGATCATCAAGGCCCTCGGAATCTCCGCGTTACACGATATGTGCCGATTATCCACGCGATCCATTCAAATGTTCAAGCTTCGACTGAGGATGTGAACGGTTTTTGGGGCGAGTTGTGCGGATTATGCGGGCATCGATTCTTCAGCGATGTCCTTCATGTGTACATTTCGTACGATACAGCAGTTCCAGAATCTGTAACGCCTTCTCCCCAGCGGGGAGAGGGAACTCGTCTGACTGGTTCCCTCTCCCCGCTGAGAGGGTTAGGGAGAGGGGTTTCGAGTTGGATAGGTCTACTACAGACCAACTCTGGAAATGCTGTAGTGCGAACAGTTGCGAAAACCAACAAAAAACCGGAGTGGCGATCAGGAACAGTCCTGCCGCCACTCCGGTTACGTTTTCCACTGATGTTCAGTCTATAGGTTAGGCAACTTCGGCTTGGGTTTCGGCTTGGGAGCAGCCTTCGGCGCTGCTTTCTTCTGCTCAGCCGCCAGCAACACGGCCCGTCGTTTCTTATTGTTGGCGTTGTTGTTGTTCCGGCGTGGCGGTGGGGGAGGCGGAATGAAACGTTGAGCAATCGTAACGCCCATGCCGTCCTTCAACTCGCGTGCTGCCATGACAGCCCAGGGAGTTCCTGGTGCTTCGTCAACAACTCGCTTCAACAGCGTTGTGGCCTTTTCTGCGACCTTCTTCATGTTACCCGCGTAGTTGATCTTGCTGGACGGCTTCACAATCCAGTGATTTGACTTCGTCTGGACATCCTGATTGCTGAGATTCGTTTTCATCCACGCAAAGGCGAAGTTGTACTCCAGACAACGCACGCGCTGGGCCAGCAGGCGACCATAACTCAAACAGAAGTTCATGCGCCAGCGAGCCGAATCTTCTCCTGCCAGTGCATCTTCGATTCCGTCCGGGAACGCCTGCAGTACTCGGTCGAGCATCAACTGACTCCGAGCCACCGACCTTTGCGCGTTGCTGGCGGACTGGCGGAAGTTCTGCGGAGTCACTCTCAAATCGAGGGTTGGAGTCCCGTTCGCTTTGTATTCTCGACTCAGAAACGACGCTCGAACGATCGCTTCCCGGATCGGTCGCTTCCGAATGTCCTTCGCGTAGTCATCCAGACTGCTGTACCCGTAGTCTGGAATGAACGGCTTCAAGGACACGTCGTCGAAGACTCCCAGCGGCGTCAGGCCGCTCATGGTCGTCATGTTGCTCATGAAGTACACGCCACCGGTTTCGTGAACCATCCGGGCAAGAGCGTACGGAGCAAAGCCAGACGAGAGATACGTGTATTGCTGGCCGCTGTACCAGAAGGGGATCGAAACATTTTCGATGACGGCGGTTTCCGGGCCGAGGTCAATCGGCAGATTATAAGTCTGCCCGTCTTCCGGCGCGACGTACGGCACGAAGCCCTTCTGGCGACCGAAGACAGCTGCCGGTCCGATGACATAGGCCTTCGCACCATGCCGCTGGCAAAGCGCGATCGCAGGTTCCAGCGACTCGGAAAAGTCATCGCCGGATTCGTCGGTCACGGTCACAACCATGATTCGGCGGTGCTGTTGCACTCGAAATCGCGACCAGGTCGATACGACTTGTTTTACCGCCGTGAAGATGTTCTCCCGACCGCTCGGGTCGATCGGTGCATTCTGGACGGCATTCAGAATCGTCTCAAAGTCCTCGGTCGGATTCGGAGTGAGAAACTGGGTCTTCGACCCGAACGTAACCACTCCCGTCAACAGCGGAATCTCGCGCCGTGGGATTTGCTCGCTATTCTCAAGGGCGTCCAGTTCCCCGTAGATACGACGAAGTCGAGTGCCAATGATCTGCTTCTGTTTTTCAAGGCTCCCGGAACCGTCGAGCAACCACACAAGCAGTACTCGCTTCTCCTGCAGGTTATTGGCGACTTCCCAGGTCACACGGTCCAATGCGGACTCGAGTTGAATCATGGCCTGCCCATTGGTGCCTTTAACGACAACCCGCTCGTCAACCTCGACGCCTTCGGGAATGTCATACACGTTCAATTCGCGAGCTTCCGGAATCAGTTCGTCCAGCGGACGTGGGGCGTTCTCGACTTTGGGCGTCATCGTCTGGCTCAGGCCAACACTGGCGGCATTGACGACTTCGCGAACTTCAAGCTCTCGGTCGTTCGGATTCGCCAGTTCGTACTCGACGACTTCGAGTTCTTCCGGCTTCTCCTCCTCTTCGTTCACGATGTGCGAATCGATCGGCGGATCGTAGTAGTGGGGGTCTTCTTCAACGTTCATCTGAGCCAGATTCATCAGCAGCCAGACATGCACAATCACGCTGGCGACCGTGCCCGCCATGCTGCCTCGGCTGGCGTCCGAGATTCCGTCTTCTTCATCCGCAACTTCCAGATCGACGATTTCGCCATCGAACTGAGGCGCTGGACTCCAGTCGGTCAGGCCTTCGGTCTCGACCGGGGAGTGGCTCAGCAGGTCGTCGTGCAGTGGGTCATCATCCATCAGATCGTCGACGGGATCATCACCCAGGCCGGCCGAGGCTTCGAACCCGTCGGATTGGGGGTTGCCTTCGTCAAGTTCGGACCCATCCAGTTCGGAGTCCTCCCATGCGCCCAGATCCTCGTCGTCGAAGCGATCGGCATCGTATCCGG
>CAYSJO010000174.1:0-15775 GCA_964431285.1 uncultured Planctomycetaceae bacterium | reverse complement strand
TGCTCCGGCTCAATGAGTTCCTACAATCGAATGACGTACACACGGCCGGCCGCGCTCTCGCTGATCGACGAGTTGGGCGAATTCGACCGCCTCTCACTGGTGGTTTACAGCTACCCCATACCAGTGCAGCAGGCGAAGTTGCACGATCCCAATCAGTCGCTGTTCGCAAGATTTCTTCCCCCGACCGGAGAGCTTGTACTGAAACCTGCGAAGAAGAACGGTGGGAAGAACACCGGAAAAAACGGCAGCAACGGTGGGAAGAACGGCGGTGGAAACAACGGCGGCGGGGGCACTCGTCTGACCGGGTATCTTGAAGAGCCACTCGACACATCATTCAAGGCCGTGCGTGAGCGTATCCCGGAGCTTGTTCCCAGCCTCTACTCGTCACGAACGAACATCGCGGGTGGCCTGCGAGTGGCATCGAAGAGTTACTCGACAATTCCCGGACAGAGTCAGGTGCCGACGACTATGAAAAGGTCATCGTGCTGATGACCGATGGACACGCCAACGAAACCGAACCTCCGGGCGTCAATCCGGTAGATTCGATTTACCATTACGTATCCGTTGCCGAGGACAATGGCATCATTATTCACGGCATCACGCTGGGTTTGGGTGCCGAAGAACTGCCGATCCGCGACGCTGCTGAGACGACTGGCGGGGGATACCATTACGTCCCGGACGGCGACGAGATCAAGCTGTTTGAAGTGTATCGCTCGTTGGGTCGCGGCTCGGGGGCGCGGCTTGTGAGGTAACGAATTCGGCGCAACGTCGGATTCGTATTACTCTGATCGCGTACTTCCCCATTACGTGTACGCGAGCGAATCTGAATGGTAGGACTCGAAACAGCTGACCTTGTGGCGCTGGCCGCGTACCTGATCGGTATCACGATCATCGGCATCCGGGCCGCGCGACATGTCAGCAACATGGCCGAATTCGTCATGCCTCGCCGCTTTGGGCGAGTGATGATGCTGATGCACGGCTTTGGCACCAGCACGCATTCCGACCAGGCAGTCAGTGTCGCCTCGAAATGCTATTCCAGCGGACTGGCGGGCATCTGGTATCAGTGGATGTGGCTGTTCGCGACACCGTTTTTCTGGCTGATCGCTCCGATGATGCGCCGCTTTCGAGCGCTCACCACAGCCGACGTTTTCGAAGCCCGCTACAGCCGTTCGGTGGCCATTCTCTTCTGCGTCTTCGGACTGGCCAAGTTTGTCGTGACGATCGGCAACATGCTGAAAGGATCGGCCGAAGTCGTCGAAGCCTGCACGGGTTCTGCCGTGTCTTCGGAAGCTGCCGTTGTTGTCATGACACTGCTGTTTGTCGTTTATGGTCTGGCCGGCGGACTGCGCGCCGCCATCGTGACCGACTTCATTCAGGGCATCCTCACGATTCTCTTCTCGTTTCTGCTGCTGCCTTTTGTTCTGGATGCGGTTGGTGGCCTGACCGGGATGAGGGCGTCGTTCACAGAACTCTCACCCGACCGCAACATGCTTTCACTGGTGACTCCCGGCGATATCGGCGTGTTTTATATTGTGATGATCGCCCTGAACTCACTGCTCAGCGTGACCGTGCAGCCGCACAACATGGGCACCTGCGCGGCAGGCCGAACGGAGCTTGACGGTGCCGTCGGATTCATGGGCGGTACGTTTCTCAAACGCATCTGCACAGTCGCCTGGTGCGTGACCGGCCTGGCGGCATTCGTTTATTACAAAGGGCACGTTGAGAATCCGGACCATGTTTACGGGTTGATGGCATCTGAGTTTCTTCCCCGGATCATGCCAGGGCTGCTTGGCCTGTTTCTGGCGGGGTTACTCGCCACGGTGATGGGGTCATGTGATTCCTTCATGATTTCAGCCTCGGGACTCGTCACGGAAAACCTCTACCGCCCTCTTTTTCCCGGTCGATCTGACCGCCATTACCTGTGGGTTGCGCGCGTTTCCGGACTGATCGTTGTCGGCCTGGCGATCGCGTATTCGTTATGGCTCAGCGGCGTGATTCAGGGACTAGAACTTCTGTGGAAGCTGAACGCTGTCATGGCCGCGGCATTCTGGCTGGGTGTATTCTGGCGTGGTGCCACGACCGCGGCGGCATGGGTGGCCACACTGCTGACAGCATTCACCTGGTGGGCGATTGGACTTGAACCCGTTGCTCAATGGCTTAGCACGATGCCGCTCGCAGAGTCGCTGGGTGTCGTCGTGGAAAAGAACGGAATCTCGGGCGTTTCTGTTCCCTGGCAGATGGTTTTCTACCTGTCGGCCGGATTCGCGGGAGGCATCGTCGTCAGTTGTCTGACGCGCAAGACGGACGCCGGGCAACTCGACCGTTTCTACTCGTTACTACGAACGCCGGTGCAGCCGGACGAGGTCATTGAGATCCCATGCGCACTCCCCGCCGGTACACAACCCGGTCCGAGACATGTGGTGTTTCCAGACTCAAGTCTGGAACTTCCCATCCCTTCGCGTCGGGCTGTCGCCGGATTCTCCCTCGGCTGGCTGCTTGTCGCACTGATTATTGGCGGTGTCTGGCTACTGCTGGCCGCGTAGTCGATGCGCTGATCGATGGCGTCAATTGGCAGCGAACGGTGATCTCGCGACTGTCGTGATGTGTCGGGAATCGTTGTCATCCAGAATCTCGATCGTCTGGACGCGACCTATGGCGGATAGCAGGTTCGTCCACTGATCGGTCCACAGGACGACACTCGATCCGGGATCAATGTGCGAAGCTCTGCCTCTCTTCAGCGACGCCAGCGATTCGGCGTTCCGGCTCATCAGAAACCACAATGTATCGCTGGTCCCGTCCTCCGGTTGCTTTTCCGTGTAGGTACACATGACCTGAAGTCCGAGTTCCTCGGCCAGGCCGCGACAAACAGGTCGGAGGTCAAGATGCCGGTTTGTAATGTGCATCGCGAGAATGCCATCTTCGTTCAGGTGTTTCAAATAGAGGGCGCCACATTCGCGTGTCAGCAGGTGTGCGGGAACGGCGTCTCCAGAAAACGCGTCCAGAACAAGGACGTCAAAGCTTTGCGGAGACTCACGCTCCAGCGCGATACGTCCGTCAGCAATGACCACTTCACATTCGCCCCTGGATTCTGACAGATAAGTAAAGTACTTATTTGCCATATCAACGACGTCCCGATTGATCTCGTACAGTCGCCACTTTTCGCCGGGTTGTGCATAGGCCGCCAATGTGCCGGCGCCCAGGCCAATCACACCAACGCGACGGGGTGTGCCTGCCTGGTGCTGCCGCAATGCCAGGCCGGCGCCCGAGTCACGGCCGTAATAGGTCGTCGGCTGCAGTCGTCGCTCTGCGTCACGAAATTGATGTCCGTGTCGAATCTGGCCGTGTTTCATCACAAGGGCATCCTGGAACGCATCAACTCGCAGGACACCGTAGAAATTCCGTGCCACGCCCACGGAGTTATCAGTCAGGACGCTGGTCTGCATGTCAAGTGCGCCCGTCAGAAGAATCATCCCCGCACCGGCCAGCAACCACGCCGGGCGCCGTTGGGGTCCGCGAAGTGGCGATGCCTCGTCGCGGTAAAGTACGACTAGGACGAGCAGACACGTGGCCACAATCGCGACGGGCAGTTCAGCGAGTGTCTGGAAAACGAGCGGCGCGACGAGTCCGACAAACAGTCTTCCCATGGCGCCCCCAAACGACATCGACAGATAGAACGATGTCAGGTACCTGGGATGCGGTTTCAGTCGGACGAGCTCTCCATGACAGACCATGCAGCCGCAGAACAGCAGGCTAAAGTAGATCGCCGCCTGAGGCGTGATTGCCGTAACGGTGTTCAGCAGAAGCGCGGAGTCCCACAACAGAAGGCAAGTCCCCACGACGCACAGCATCAGAGACGGCAGGAAGATCCTGCGTGCGTACCAGCGATCACTGTCGAAGCACAGAATGAACGAGAGCAGGTACAGCGAAAGTGGCAGCACCCAAAGAAACGGAACGACGGCGATGTCCGTACAAACTTGAGTCGTTGTCGCCAGCAGCATGATTGACGGTACGGCAGCCAGCGAGAGCCACAGCAGCAGATCGCTGCCAGTGGGAGTTCTGGCCGTCGCACTGATCTCCGTGAACTCCGAGCCGGCCGTGGTGTCGTCATCGTCAGGCTCAGCTGAGCTGGGACGCATCGCGACAACAACTCCGCAAACACCACAGCAAACGGCGAAACCCGCGAAGCTCCACGACCAGAACGAACCCTGTGTCGCAATGGCAAACTGTGGCTCGAAGACGAACGGATACGAAATCAGCGCCAGTAATGAACCGGCATTTGAAAGTGCATACAGTCGGTAAGGGATCCTGCCCGGGACGACCTTCAGAAACCAGCTCTGCAACAGGGGCCCAGTCGAGGACAGCACGAAGTAGGGCAATCCGACCGTCGCCGCCAGCAACAGCAGAATGTTAGTGACGGGATTACCGACTGAGTCGGGTTTCCAGCTTTCATCGGATGCGATCGGCAGACAACAGACAGCCGCAATCAACAGTCCCGCATGCAGTAGTCCCTGAATACGGCCACTGAATCGCGAGGCCAGCAGATGGGCGTAGACATACCCCCCAGACAAAACGACCTGGAAGAACAGCATGCAGGTCGTCCAGACGGCGGGGCCGCCACCGAACCAGGGCAGAATCGTCTTGCTGATGAGCGGCTGCACCTGAAACAGCAGGAACACGGTCAGGAGAAAAAGAGCCTGGATGGAAAGGCGTGGAGCCGATGGCATCTGCTGGTTTCTCGTCAAGGGACAACATCTGGAGCTGTAGCCTGTACGTCTACACAATCAACCCAAATGCGAGTCTCGTGCCGATCTGCCGAGACGTGTCGTTATGAGTTGGTCTGTCCTGACGGCATCAACGACCGGTTTGCCGCTCAACCAGGAATTGGTCCACTCGTAATGCTTGAATGAACCCTCTGGTCACGTGGATTCGGTCGGTCAGTCGTCCAACGTGACAATTCGTGGTAACGGTCGCTGTCAGTCAAATCAGAAATCTGAAGAAGAGTCGGACCAGCCTCCCGCTCGCGTACCCACCGACTCGAAACGTGTTGCTGATTCATGACACGCTGATCAACCCTGTGAACAGCAGGCGTCCGTGCGGAATGCGTGGAATGCACCGCTCTTGGCGAGTCGTGACAAGGCGTTGCCATTTGCGCCGCGCAAATGGTCATTACCATCTCCAGAGATTCTGACGCGTTCTGGTCACGGGCGTGCCGTGGGTTGAACGCCTGCCACTCGAAACTTGATCAACACAGGGAAAACTGATGCTCCACTCACGACGTGACATGCTGGCTTTGGGTGCCGCTGGAATGTTGACGGCGAGCGCCGCCGCACGTGCTCTTCCACGGGATGACGCGGATCCGGACTTCAAGGTCACGAACGGACGCATTCGGCAATCCGTGATGGGCTGGTGTTTCAAACCGATGCCAGCCCTTGAGCTCGCGAAGCACTGTCGCGACATCGGCCTTGCGGGCATCGAGGGAATTTCGGCGAACGACTATCCGGCGGTGCGCAAACTCGGGCTGAAGGTCTCGCTGGTCAGCAGTCATGGATTTAAGAAGGGACCCGTCAATCGGGACAATCACGAGTTCTGCATCAAGACGCTGAAGGAACGCATCGATCTGGCTGACGAGGTCGGCTGCCCCAGCGTGATCACGTTTACCGGCATGAGTGAAAAGGGCATCGATCACGATGCGGGTGCAAAGAACTGCGTCGATTGCTGGAAGCAGGTGATCGGTTACGCCGAGCAGAAGAAGATCAATCTGGTGCTCGAACATCTGAATTCGCGCGACGACTCGCATCCGATGAAAGGTCATCCCGGCTACTTCGGTGACGACGTGGATTTCTGTGTCGAGCTGATCAACAAAGTCGGTTCGCCGAATATGAAACTGCTGTTCGACGTTTATCACGTGCAGATCATGAACGGAGACGTGATCCGCCGCATCCGGCAGTACAAAGATGTCATCGGCCATTATCACACAGCCGGAAATCCCGGCCGGGCGGAACTGGATGACACCCAGGAGATCAACTACCCGGCAGTCATGCGCACGATTGTCGAGACGGGCTACGAAGGTTTCGTCGCGCAGGAATTCATCCCCACGTGGGCGGATAAGGCGGCAGCACTGCGACACTCGGCCCAGGTCTGCGATGTGTGATTCCGATTCACTCCTTCGACTCGTCGGCAACATCTGCACCACGACGTTGGCGGAAGGGGTCGCTTTTGACGAGTTCGCTGACGAGTACAGAGAACCGGTAATCTCCTGCCTGGACAGCTTTTACGATCCGCTCGGTTGACGGACGGTCGTAATATTCCAGGCCCCGGCCGAGTGCGTAGATGAGCAGTTTTTCTGTGAGGCACTGTGTGAACTGCTCCTTGTTGCTACCGATCAATGCCTTGAATTCTGCCGGCCCCGTGAAATTCGTGCCATCCGCGAATTCTCCAGACGGATCAATTTCAAATTCACCATCCTTCTCACGGAACGCTCCGATCGCGTTGTAGTTCTCCAGCGCGAAACCGATCGGATCCATGCGTGCGTGGCAGTTGGCACAGCTTGGGTTCTTGCGGTGCTCCTCCATGCGTTGCCGTAATGAACCGCCGCTGATGGCTTGCTCGTCTTCGGCCAGTTCGGGCACGTCTGGCGGTGGTGGCGGCGGCGGTTCTCCGAGGATTTGTTCCAGCACCCAGCGACCGCGTTTTACTGGTGAAGTTCGTGTGGGGTTAGACGTCACCGTCAGAATGCTGGCTTGTGTCAGGAGTCCGCCGCGGGAGCGGCCCTGCAATGACACTCGCTGGAAATCGTCACTCTTGATGGGCTCACCTTTTGGAGCTTCCGGCTTCTGACCGATCCAGTTCCCGTTGGTATCCGCGATGCCGTAATGCTTCGCCAGGGGGGCATTGAGGAATGTGTAATCCGCATCCAGCAGGTCGAGGATGCTGCGGTCTTCCCGCATGACCGATTCGAAGAACAGCTCGGTTTCCTTGAACATCGCCGCACGCAGGCGGTTGTTAAACGTCGGGAACATCCCGGTGTCCGGTGAAAACTGCTGCAGCCGCTGAATTTGCAACCACTGAAACGCAAAGTTGCGGACCAGTTCGGACGACCGAGCGTCCAGCAGCATGCGACGGACCTGAGCATCGAGATTCGCTGTGAGCTGCCCCTTCCCGGCAAGATCGAGCAACTCGTCATCAGGCATCGTGCTCCAGAGGAAATACGAGAGCCTCGATGCCAGATGAAACGCGTCGATCGGACGAGAATCAGGACTCTGCGGTCGGTCGTCCAGTTCGACTCGGAACAGGAACTTTGGCGAACAGAGCGTGGCTTGAATCGCCCGCTGAATCCCGGCTTCCCATTTCTCACCGTCGGCGACTGTCTGTTCGACGATATTGGTCACGCGCGCGAGTTCGGCGTCTGTCACCGTTCGGCGGTAGGCCCGTCGCAGAAAGCGTGAGAGCACTTCACGCGTCTGTTCGGCCTCCGTTGCGTCGGTTGCGCATTCCAGGATCTTCAATTGCGATGCCGGGCGAGTCTCCAGCGGCCCGACGCTCCATAGTTGCTGGACGTGCAGCTTCGCCGGCTTTTCTCCTTCTGGTGGTTTCAGCAGGGCAATGCCACCGCTCTTGATTCCGCCCATGCGGTTGATGGGGAACTCAATCTCCTGAGTCTTTTCTGCGCTGCGGGCCGTGATCTCAAAGGTCTTCAGGATTTGAACGGGGCCCAGCTTCGGAACGTTCGCGCCCATGAACTGCGCGACTTCTTCCTCACCCGCGACTTTGGGCAAATCATTGCCTGTCAGAAACAGTGTAACTTTGACCGGGGCCGAGCTTTCGGTTTCCGCGTACAACGTGGCACGGAAGATCAGCTCGTCGTTCGCGGAGAACTTGAGATAACTGCCCGAAGCAGTGAAGGGTCCTGAATAGACGGGATCAGGCGACGTCGGGGCGAGAGGGCGGAACTTACCCTTGGGCGAATCCGCGTTGTTCGGCTGCAGATACAGACCCCTCAGATACCGTCGAGACGGCTCAGGCGGAGTCACCAGGATCACCCGATTGCCGATGTTCTCCGCTGCATCCAGATATCGCTCCATCAACAACGGCGACAACGTCAGAACGTCACCGATGTTGTCAAAGCCATGTCCCACATCGTCGGCCGGAAACGCCTCGGTTGGGTCGAAGTCCGCCCACAGCAGATCGCGAACGGTGTTTCGGTATTCCGTGCGATTCAGCCGCCGCATGGTAACCCGACCTGGATCAGGCTTTGCATTCCGATCGGCGTAGTCGAACACCGTTCTGATATGTGTCGTAAACGTCTCAACCTCGGCGACGGTCGGTTGTGGCTTGCCTTCCGGAGGCATGTCTCCCGTAGCCAGCATGCGCAGCACGCCGTCCCATTTCTTGCGTTGTCGTACGACTGATGCCGAATCGCGGAATACGTCCAGTGACAGTTCCGCTTTGGGCTTATCCCCACTGTGGCACTTGATGCAGAACTTCGCCAGAAACGGTCGACCAACGCGCGCGAAATTCGGCGCTTCGTTGGCACGTAGCTCGGTCACGCCGGTGAATGAAACCAGGAAGACGAGCATGGTTGCGACACGTGGCTGCATTTCGGTTGACTCCACCTGGTCCTCGCTGACGCTTATCGATGTTGCGTGTTTTGAGTCGCGGAGCGACGGCATGCGATAGCCTGGGGTGCCAACCCCAGGAAACCTGGTGTTTCCACAACCTGAGCCGCGAAGCGGCGCCATGAGAGTTGCACATGCCGCCGCTTCGCAGCTCAGACGATTCGGTCACCTGAATACCTGGGGTTTGCACCCCAGGCATCGCATTCCACCGCTATCGCGGTTCCAGACGCAACACTTACGTGTCGGGTTAAGTCGAACGTGCTGCGGATGAACTCCAAAGTGATACCTCAATCAATATAGACCGATTCCAGCCATGCGCGACATTCGCCGTGAGCCTGATGCAACACGTTCAGGTCGACCGCTTCTTCTGCCAGTGTCGCCAGCCAACGTACCTCTTCGGGCAGGTCCTGTTGTACGGGACCGAGAGGAATCTGCCGAGAGCGTGAGTTTGCCAGACGAGATTCTGTTTCCTCGGACAGCAGGAATTCGATCAGTCTTTTCGCAGCGTCCTGTCGTCCTGTGCCACGAATCATGGCCACGGAATTCGGTATGCAGATGGTCTTTCCCGACGGAGTGCGGAGCGGAATCAGGTCGACTGTCCGCGCGTCGTCGAGTGCAAGGTAATAGTCGTCGGTGTCCGTCCAGCCGTAATTGCACTGACCTTCGGCTGTCAGGTTCTTGACGACAGCGTTGCCATTCACCACCAGCAGACCTCGCCTGATACGCTCATTGTGCCAGTCCTTTAGCTGCTCTCCACCCAGTTCATGCCACAGTGCCGAATAGTGAGTCAGACTCGTTCCGTATAGGGGTTTGGCGATTGCCATGTCCGACAGATCGACGTCGGAATCCTCGCTGATTGGATCGTGCTGCACTGGAATGGCCGTTGCCGTGTTCATGATTCCAACTCGCAGACGCGCTGCGAAGCCAGTCCAGTATCCGTCGGGGTCCTTGAACGAATCCGGGATGCGTTGATATCCCGCGCCGGTGTAGGGAGCCAGCACGCCTTCGTCCTTCAAGCGCATCGTGCCCAGGACTTCGTTGTTCCAGAACACGTCGCACTGCGGACCCTGTTTTTCGGCAATCAACAGATTGACCAGGCCCAGCGACTTCGTGGCTTCGGTGTCAAAGCGAATGACTACCTGGATTCCGGTGCGACGTTCGAAGTCCCGAAGAATCTCTTCCGAGTAGATTGAGTCGTGTGAGCAATACACGACGAGCGCGTCTTCAGGGGGCTGGCTGAGCCAGGAGAGGATGCTCAGCGCCAAAAGCACGACGACTGCTGCGATGATTGCCAGCCACGGCCGGTTGTTACTCCGCATCGCTCCCGACCGGCTGGCTGTCCGACTCTGACTGGTCGAGCGTGTTGAAGTACTTCTTAATTCCCGGCACGTAACCTGGCGGAATCTCTTCCGTTTCGATCGCTTCGCTCAGGCCCTGCCGCACGTCCCGGACAAGCTGCTGGTACTGCTGCTTTGTGTCTCCGGCCTCACTCACGCCTTTCACTTTCATCGACAGCAGCACTTTTCCGGCGGTGATGGCTGACTTGGATGTTTCTTTCTTGAAGCCGGTGTCGACTGAATCGTCTTCTCCGGGATCGCCACCTCGGCCCTGTCCCCTTCCATCCGTACCATCACCATTCCCTTCGCCCTCACCATCTCCTTCTCCGTCGCCTTGCCCCATTGCGGCCATCAGCTCAGCGTAGAACTCGGCGTAGTCTTCCAGAGTGGCTTCGTCGCCCAGATCGTCGAGTTCTTCCTGTTCGCCATCCTGATTCAGCTTCTTGGCACGCTGAATCGCCTCCAGGGCTTTCTCCAGTTCCTTCAAATCGCGAGCGGACTGAGCAATCTGCTGCAGCTCCATCTTGGCGAGCTCCATCGATTCCATCGCGCCTTCCAGCGCTTCGGCTGCCAGTTGCGGATCCATCTTCGCGGCCTGAAGCTGCTGCATCGCTCGCTTCAGAGCGGCCCGGAGTTGCGGCGACTTAACCTTCTCACGTGCAAAGTCTTCAAGGTCCTTAAGGCCGCGTTTCAACTTCTGTTCCAGTTCCTGCTTCTTAACCGGATCGGTTTTCTTGCGGAGTTGTTCGAGCGTTTCCTTCATCTCGTCCATGGCTTTCTGCAGCGTCTCTGGTCGCCTTTCCTGCAGGCCTTCCGACCACTTCTGCAACTGCCGTGTGTTCTTTCCGAAGCTCTGAGCCGATTCGGAACGGTTCATCAGTTCCTTCAGGTCGTCGCTGTTTCGGACAGCTCGCCACTTGGCGCCCATCTGTTTCTGTCGCGCGGCGAGAGCTTCCGAATTCTTCTTCGGCAATTGCTGCTTCATCTTGCGGAATTCGTTGACGACTCCTTCGACGGCTTTCTTCACGTCGTCCGACAGCTCGCCGTCGTCTTCATTCTTCTTAAGTTCGGCCTTCCGGACTTCTGTCGACTTTTTCGTATTCTCCAGATCGTCTCGCGCCTGCTCGATCATGGCAGCGGCTTCGACTCGACCAAACGGATCGAGTTGCGGGGCACACAGCACGGCGGCCAGCAGTACAACAACCGTTCCTGCCGTCCAGGCCGCACGATCCTGCCAATCCCAGCGGACAATGCGTTCCGGCTGTGCCTTGGGCGCCCGTGCTTCCGCGTCGTTCGTGACCAGTGACTGATACTCACCCGCGGTCGAGTCGAGCATGGTCACGGTGAGGAACAGGTCCTTGGTTTTTTCGTGTGTGTCGATCCGCCGAGCCGTATCGATGTGCGTCGGCCGTCGGTGGAACATCATCGCAGCCAGCAATCCGACGGTCGGAATCAGCAGTACGGTGACGGGATGGAACCAGTCGGCCGTCAGTCCCAGCAGTCGACTGGCGACGAACGCGATCGCATACAGAATTCCGGCGACGCAGGAGCCGACAAACGCAGACTGTCCAATCGAACCCAGCCTCAAACGGTTGGCGACGCTTTGAAACAACTTGCGTGACTCAGGGCAGTCACCCATGACAAATCTCGACGAGAGTAATTTCGCGAACACTGGAGTCTACTGCTGACGAGGGGGCGCATCAATTCGGACTTGCCGTTTGGTCAAAAGATCAGTGTGTGGACGACAATGCGACGGACTACCTGCAGCGGCAGAAAGACCTGGCCGACGGCCTGTCACGCAGATCGAATTCGAAGGCGAAGACTTCTCGCCGATCAATCTGCTGAGCATGCGAACGCAATTGATCGGCCCACCGCCGGATGCATTCACGTAGGACGTGTCTGATTCTGTCAGCTGGTGACTCTCTGACGCTGATTGACACCCGGTTGAGCCGTCCGCCAGCTAACGCGGTCCGAGTCCGACATGTTGGGGTCAGGAATATCGTCCGTCATGTTTTTCGTTGTTCGCGTGCAGGATTCTCTATTGGAGTCATGTCGCTCACTCGCCTGAGCCGAAGCTGACAACGATCCTGTCTGATTCAGCCGGATCCCGTAACCTCGCAGGTAGTACCCGGTTGCGTTCAAAACGCGAAAGTCTTACTGTTCGCCATTCTGCCTTTTCCGGCCTGTCGACCGTCGACTGGCCGAGCCACTCTTCTTGACTCATATCAGGAGAGATCCCTCAGCCATGGTTACACAAAGTTAAAGGAGCGATTGGTGGTCAAGCTGCGTCTTCGAGATGGGGAGAGAATTCAGGATGCCGTGAAGCGTTTTCGCAAGCTGGTCGAACACGCCGGGATCAAGAAGGAAATGCGTCGCCGCGAGTACTACGAAAAGCCAAGTGACTGCGATCGCCGGGCACGACGCCGGGCTGAACGCCGGGCACGGCTCGCTCGCGTTGGCTAGACGCCGCTGGACCAGAGTCACGCTGCAACTGATAACAGTCGGTCCGACAGCAGCCACTCCAAGTCAACTGCGGCACCCTCCGGTGAGGGTGCCGTTCTTATTGGTGGAGTCGTGACGGACACGCTTTCCACCGACGCGAATCGAGACACAGACAGAGCAGGTTCACGTGAACGCAGCCCGGACAATCGAGAAGACTCAGGACCTTCACGTTCGCGGCATCGAACCGCTGGTGTCTCCACAAGGACTTGTGGAGGAGTTTCCGATGACGGTCGCCGCTGCCGAGACAGTCGTCCGGTCGCGGCAGACGCTGGTGCAGATTCTTGATGGTCGGGACGATCGCGTTGTGGTCGTGGTCGGACCGTGCTCGATCCACAATGTCGATTCGGCGCTGGAGTACGCTGAGCGGCTGAGCACGCTGGCGAACGATGTTGCCGACAGACTGTTTGTCGTGATGCGTGTGTATTTCGAGAAGCCCCGGACGACGGTCGGCTGGAAAGGCCTGATCAACGACCCGCACATGGACGACACGTTCGACATCAACACCGGGCTGCGGCGTGCCCGAAAAATGTTGCTGGACGTCGCGAATCTGGGACTGCCCGCAGCGACCGAACTGCTGGAACCGATTACCCCGCAGTACATTGCGGACCTGATCACGCTGACGGCCATCGGTGCCCGCACCACCGAATCGCCAACGCACCGTCAGATGGCCAGCGGTCTGTCCATGCCGGTCGGATACAAGAACAGCACTGAAGGCGAGCTCCAGGTTGCGATGGACGCGATGGTTTCCGCCCGCAGCCCGCACAGTTTTCTGGGTATTGACCCGGATGGGCACATCAGCATCGTCAAGACTGCGGGTAACCCATATGGCCATATCGTCCTGCGCGGTGGTCGCAACGGCCCCAACTACGACGATGCGTCGATCCGCAGCGCAACGGATCGTCTCGCCCAGGCCGGATTGCGGCCCCATGTCATGGTCGACTGCAGTCACGCGAATTCGAATAAGGACTTCGCAAAACAGCACGTTGCCTGGAACGACGTGATCACACAGCGAGCTGCCGGGAATAAGGGAATCATGGGACTGATGCTGGAGAGCAATCTGAATGCGGGTCAGCAGAAGCTGACGTCGCCCGGCGACCTGCAGTACGGTGTTTCCATCACGGACGGTTGCATCGGCTGGGACGAAACGGAGTCGCTGCTTCGCGACGCATACGACCGGCTCGGCGGTTAGTCCCAGGCCGACGAAGCCGACGTTCTCTGGACTCGCAGTCGGAATGTCTGCCGTTAGAGCAGTTTCAGTGTTGGTCTTCACTAGATCCATCCGACTCGATTACCCCTCTCCCTGACCCTCTCCCCAGCGGGGAGAGGGAACCAGTCAGACGAGTCCCGGCAATCAGTGATTCCCGGTTCCCGTCCCGCGATCGCTACGTTGAGTTGGCTTCGCTGGTGTAGACTGATCCGTCACACCTGCTGGTCAAATTCGATACTCGTTGCATAATCAACATGATGATTCGGACGCTCCTCTCGCTTCTCGCCGTGTCTGCTGCCCTGAGTCCGACTCTGGTGAGTGCACAGGATCTGGATATCGATTCGCTGGTCGATGCCCAGGAAACACAGGCCGCCGATCCGGCGAGCCAGTACGGTCCCGGCGATGACAAAGAGTTCTCCGCATCGACCGAAGACGACATTACGTCGCTGGAAAAAGGTGACCTCTACAAGAATAACGCCAGCCTGTTCAAAGTAATTTCGATCGCCTCGAAAGGAGAAAAGGGCGGCACGTTTACCATGCAGCGGATCGGTGGAACCAACGATCCGTCGCCGTCGTGGGCAAGAACGAGCGGCTCCGGGCCGCCGTCTATTATCACGCGTGAGTCACTGTGGGAGCTTTATTTGGCCGCTGGCTGGACAATGCACGCGATCGCCGGGTGCCTGTTCATCACATCATTCTGGGCGTGAACAGCTTGTGGATTTACCGCCGAGGTAAGCAGTGCCCGTCCCGAATTGTGGAACAGGCTCAGTCGGCGCTGCAGCAGCGGGATCTTCGACAGCTCAAGGAACTGACTCACTATGAAAGCGGTTTGCTGGGCGGTATCTGCCGCGCGATGGTCACGCGATTCGACACGTCCACGTTGCAGGACATCAGTGATCGCTGCGAGCTGGACGCTACGTGCGTGTTCTCCGTGTCCCGTTGAATGGTCTAAGTCTTATTTCGGCGATCGCTCCCTTGCTGGGCCTGCTGGGCACAGTGATCGGCATTGTGACCTGCTTTGACACGATCGCGTACGAGGCTGCAAGTGCCAGCAAGTCGCAGGCTCTGGCCAGCGGAATTCGAGTCGCTCTGTTTACAACGGTTGGCGGTTTGACAGTCACGATTCCCGCTCAGGTCACACTGTTTATTTCCAACCTCAAGCTGACAACCGTTGTGTCAGAGTGTGAGTTCATTGCCGAACCGTTTCTGCACGAAGTTGCGTTGATCAAGCGAGCCGATCAACCAGCTCCCGTCGTTATGGCCGCCGCGCCGGTCGTGCGGAAGAAACGCCGAAGTCCGCCCGTGCCGGCGAGTCCAATAACCGAGTCTGTTCCGCCGAATGCGGACACGGGCGTTGCACCGAAATCAGTGACCGCCGCCGAGAGTGCAGCTGACGCGGAACCAGTAGCGGCTGTTCCGCCGGATTCAGGTGATCCGTCAGAAACGTCACCGGAAACACCGGGCACCCTGGCAGCAGAGCCAGTGACGCAGGTCGTCGCCACACAGTCCGAATCGGCTCCAGAAAGTGTGAAGCAGTCGCCCGCTGTGGACTCGCCGCCTCCGCCATCTAAACCGAACATCGCGCCGGCCGCGGGCGTCTCGAAACCTGCACGTGGCAAGTCGAAAAAAGCGGTTCGTCGCCGGAATGTGTTGGTGAAAGCGGTCTGTTTGCAGTCGGCCGGGCGGAGCCGGCCTGAGTCGAACGAGGTACGAATCACCTCAAGATGAGGAAGGAGAGCATACCGCGACGGTTCTGGGAATGATGGCGCTGTTCTGACATCGCATCATCTCCGGAGTCCTCGGAATGCTCGTTACCACACTGCTCAATCACGTCGAGAAGTCCAAGTCCTTTGTCTATGACAAGGTCGCATGGTCTGAGGATCAGAAGAGCCTTGAAGTGCATGTGCGGCCACGCAGCAATTCACGGCCGGTCTGGTCGGGGTGTGGATGTCCAGCCTCGCGTTACGGCCACACGCGGGAAGAGCGACGTTTCCGGTACGTGCCGTTGTGGAAGATTCCCGTGTATTTCCTCTACCGCATGAGGCGTGTGAATTGCCCGCGGTGTGGCGTGAAGGTCGAGCAGGTTCCGTGGAGTCAGGACGGCAAGAGTCCGC
>CAYSJO010000173.1:0-10976 GCA_964431285.1 uncultured Planctomycetaceae bacterium | reverse complement strand
TATTTACAGATAGAGCGACTCCCCCCTCTACACGCCCATGAATAAAGTTCCCACGGGGGAGAGGGAACTTGCTATGAACCCCTCTCCCACGGGGAGAGAGGAAACTCGTCTGACTGGGTTCCTCTCCCCGCTGGGGAGAGGGTTTATACCGAAGACCGAATCTGAAAATGCATTGGCGCTATCCTGCGAGTGCGGAATCGGATCCCGGCACGTCGGCGACGAGCGTCCAGTAGAGAGCGAACTGCTCGGCGATGCGTCGCATGCGGTCGAAGCTGACCGGCTTGGAGATGAACGAGCACGCTCCGTTGGCGTACGCTCTAAGAATGTCGGATTCCTGTTTACTGGTCGTCAGCATGACCACGGGAACGTTGGAAAGCCGCCGATCCGCTCGCATCTCGGCCAACACCTCGAAGCCATTCTTCTTCGGCATGTTGATGTCGAGGAGGACCAGGCCCGGCCGTCGGGCGTTCTGAAACGGAGCCTCACGCCGCAGGAATCGCAACGCCTGCTCACCGTCTTCAATCGCTTCGATAAAACTGACCAGCGAGCAGTCTGCAAATGCTTCCTGCAGCAGCAGCACGTCGTCTTCACTGTCGTCCACAATCAGGACTTCCACGGGGGGAATCTGGACGTCGACCAGTCGTTCGGTCGAATCATCTGAGGCCTCGGAGACCGGTGATTGGTCGATTCTCGGCAGCAGCGCGACCTGGCTCCAGTAACTGGAGAATCGACGCAGCAACTGCTCCTGCTCTTCGACCGACTCAGGCCGGGACACAAACGAGCAGGCACCACAGCTGTAGGCGTTCAAGATGTCGGACTGAGCTGTGCTGTTTGTCACGACGACCACAGGAATAGAACGGAAGGCTTCATCGCTTTTCAGTTCCGCAAGTACTTCGAGGTCGGTCGACAGGTCGGCGTCACCTTCGCCACATAGATCGAGCAAAATCAGAGACGGGAACGTCTCAGTTGAAAGCGGACTGAGGCTGCGCAGCCAGTTCAGGGCCCCCGGACCGTCCGGAACCACCTGTGCCACATTAATCAGTCCCGTTTTTTCGAAACCAGTCCGCAGCCACTGCGCACCATCGTCATCACTTGCGACGAGCAGAATTTCGATCTGCTGCGAGTCAACCACACCCAAGCCCTTTAGTTATGCGACCTGGTCACGATTTCGAAACTGTGACCGGCAAGTAACGTCTCAAATCAGCTCACACGTTGTAATTTTGAACTTCCATGTGACCACGCATGATCATTTTTAAAATTTTATGAAAAACTCTGAACTACCGCCATCACGCGGGTTTGTACACGCGTGGCCACCATACCGGTTGGCTACCTGGCGAACGATTGCGAGACCTGCCCCTGTTCCCTCAACTTTGCGGCTGACGCCTCTTTGAAACAACTGAAACACACGTTCTCTTTGATCTTCGGGCACGCCAATCCCTCGGTCTCGAATAACAAGCCCCACCCAGGGCTGCTCATCATGAGGACGAGGCTCATAACCGCAGATCTCGATATCCGGTGTTTGTCCCTCGCGGGTAAACTTGAGAGCGTTCGCGACGAGATTAAACACAGACTGACGCAACCACCGTGGATCGACCCGAATCTTCGGCAGGTTGTCGGCCACTGTGATTTTTGCCTGAGTGTCCTCCATCCTCATTTCGAGCCCGCGCAAAACGTCTGCGACCACAAGGCTTGAGTCGATCAGCTGAATTCCGTCACTCGCTCGTTGGGCCCGCGAGAGCATCAGTACATCCTCGATGAGGAGATCCAGACGCTCGGCGCTGTCGATCACTCGCTGCACGTATCCCGACTTGGTTTCACCAAGCTGATCGCCCGCACGATCGACAAGTAACTGGGAAAAACTGCGGATGGCCCGCAGCGGTTCGCGCAGGTCGTGCGATGTGACGTAGAGCAGCGTTTCCAGGTCTCGATTCTTCTGAGCGATCTCCTCTTCCGCCTTCTTCCGCTCCGTAATATCGTGCAGGAACATGGCGAAGACTGTGCGGCCATCGCAGGGAATCGGCTGCATCGCCATTTCGACATCAAACATGCGGCCGTCTTTTTTCATGGCCGGGACTTCCACCCGCTTGCCCACCATCGAGCCCTCTTCATGGGACGCTTCGTACCTGTCGCGATTGGCCTTCGTGCGCTCTTTCAAGACAGCCGGAAACAGCGTGTCGTCCATGCTCTTCCCGATCAGCTCATCCCGGTCATAGCCGAAGACTCGGAGTGTGCTGCGGTTGGCATCGGCAATCAGTCCGCGCTGGTCAACAATCACGATGCAGTCGAGTGCGGAATCGAAGATCGCCCGCTTCATTGCCGTGCTCTCTTTCAGAGCACTCTCTGCCGCGTGTTTTTCCGAGACGTCCCAGAACAGCACCTGAGTTCCAACCACGCTGCGGTGTGAATCCAGAACGGGGGTCTTGAAAACCTGCACGAACCGTTGCCCACCCTCGGCGTCGAGTTCATGCCGTTCGACGGCTTCAAAAACCTGACCGCTGCGCTGCACGCTCAGGTCGTCATCGCGGTACTTCTTCGCCAGCTCTTCAGGAAACAGGTCAAAGTCGGTCTTGCCCAGCACTTCGGCCGACGACTTGCCTGTGAATTCTGTGAATTGCGGATTTACGAACGTGAATGTTCCTTCGAGATCTTTCTGGATAACACACAGCGGAAGCTGATCGACGAGCGAGTGGTACAGGGCTTCTGATCGACTGAGCGCTTCCTGAGACCGCTGGATTCCGCTGATGTCGGTCACCACCGAATAGAAGCCGACGGCCTTCCCTCCGGCACCGACCTGAGGCACATGAATGACCTGCGCGCAAATCATGCGTCCGTCCGACAGAACGAACGTAGATTCAAACGTGAGCTGCCGTCCCGACAGGGCTGCGTCGATCCACGGACGCAGTTCGCGATACTTGTCAGGATCGAAAAACCCATCCAGAGGCTGCCCCGACAAAGTGGCTGGTTTGGCATCGAACCAGTCCTGAAACGCGGCGTTGTTAAAACGGAATCGCACCTGCGCATCGACATAGGCAATCAGCACGGGCAGTGCGTCTGCCATCAACCCGGGCTCTGCAGCGTGGCTGCCCGAAGGAACTGCTGGTGCTGAACCGAGTGTCGTCATGGTGCTGCCGCAGTGGACTCAACGAGCGCAGTTGAGTCCGAACTTTGTCCGTCAGAACAGGGCGTTCTTCCGATTGTGCGCGGTTCAACTGGGAATGCAACGGTCTTCATGCGGATTCAGTGACGACGCTGGTTGGTCGATTCGGGTGGACTTATCATCCGTTCCGTTGTCGGTCGTATCATTACGAGAGAGGCCCATCGTCGATGCAGGCAGATCAAGCCGCGAGCGTTCGGACCCGCTTCGCTCCCAGTCCCACCGGTTACATGCATATCGGCGGAATGCGAACGGCGTTGTTTAACTGGCTGTACGCGAGACGCCACGGCGGGCAATTCATTCTGCGTATCGATGACACCGATCGGGAACGGAACGTCGAAGCTGCACTGGCTCCCATTCTGCAGGCGTTCCGCTGGCTGGGCCTCGACTGGGACGAAGGTCCGGAAGTCGGTGGAGACTACGGGCCCTATTTTCAGTCTCAGCGGAATCACCTTTACGAAGCCGCCGCCGACCGGCTGCTGGCCGAAGGCAAAGCCTACCGCTGTTTCGACACGACGGAACAGGTTCAGGCCGACAAGGAGATTGCTCGCAACGAAGGTCGCCCGCCCGCGGCAAGCCGCCGCTCGCTGGAACTTGACGAGTCCGAGATTCAGTCACGACTCGATCGCGGCGATCCCTGGGTTCTGCGATTCCTCGTACCGCCCGACCGCACGATCGCCATCGAAGACGAAATCCGCGGGCATGTTGAGTGGGATTCAAATCTGATGTTCGATCCGAACATCATGCGTTCCAACGGCAGTCCGCTGTACAACTTTGCCACGGTCGTTGACGACGCTCAACTCGGTATCACACACGTGATTCGTGCCGGGGAGCATCTTTCCAACAGTGCGATTCAGGTGTTGCTGTTCGAAGCACTTGGCGAATCGACACCGACGTTTGCGCACATTCCGTTTGTCATGGCACCGGGTACAAAGAAGAAAATCTCAAAGCGCGACATCGAGAAGTACCGCAAGAATCCCGACTTCAAGGTGCTGTTTCAGATGTCGGATCGAGTCCTCGACCGCATCGGACTGGATGGCGAGGCGATCAATCCGGTCATGGTCCAGTTCTACGAGCAGACAGGATTCCTGCCCGCCGGCCTGCTGAATTCTCTGGGCCGTACTGGCTGGTCATTTGATGAGACGACCGAATTCATGTCGCTCGATTTCCTGATTGAGAACTTCTCTCTGGATCGAGTCGTCAAAGCATCGGCCGCATTCGACCCTGAAAAACTAATGAGCTACCAGGCCCACTGGATGAGCGAGTTAGCTCCCGACGGTCTTGCAGGTGGCTGTCTGTGGTACCTGCAACGAGCCGGCCTGATCACGGAGGCTGCATCGGAGGCCCAGGTCGCTCATGTCAGCAACGTCGTCGCCGCGCTCGGTGATCGCATCAAAGTCTTCAGCGACATTCTGACTTTTGACTACTTCTTTCGGGACGAGATCGAATACAGCAAAAAGGATTTCCGGAAGCGCGTGAGGAAGGCGGGCGTTCCCGATCTGCTTGCCAGCTTCCGCACCATTCTGGCTGACATCGAAGAGTGGACGGCTGAGCGACTCGAGTCCGAACTGCAATCGTTCGTTGAGTCTCGAGAGATTGGTGCGGGCCTGCTGATTCACGCTCTGCGGATCAGTTCCACTGGTTCGCCCACTGGCCCGGGCGTCTATGACTGTCTGGTCCTCGTCGGAAAGGACCAGACTCTCGAACGCATCGATGCAGCTCTCGCAAGAGCTGAAACTGCTGAACACGCCTGACATCGACAATGCGTCTTCTCGGTATCGCACCGAGTTGCTTTACTACGCTCGTACTGACCAACCTTTAAGCGCCAACTGCATTCAGGGACGTGAATGCTCCAGTCACAGGAAGTGACAATGACGGACTCGGCAGACTTAAACGCGGCACTCTCTTCCCAACCGCAGGCAAGCGCTCTTCCGTATCGCATTGGTGAAACGGGTCTTGAATTCTGTCTCATCACAACCAGGCGGTCCGGGCGCTGGTCGTTCCCCAAAGGGTGTTTACGCGAACACGAGACCATCGAGTCCGCTGCGCTGAGCGAAGCCCTGGAAGAAGCCGGCGTCACGGGAGCCGTCGTTGGCGAACCTCTGGGCAACTACACCTACCGCAAGCGCGGTGGACATTTCTCTGTGTCGGTGGTGCTAATGGAGGTGACCGACTCCAGACAGCGCTGGAAGGAAGGCTCGCAGCGAAAACGTTGCTGGGCTTCGTTCCACCGTGCCATAGACATGCTCGACCGGCCGAACCTGACGCAACTGCTTGAGGTCGCGATGCGGCGACTGACAGATGACACCGGCGAATCGTCGATCGACACTCAAAATCGCGCATCCGCCTGAGCGACAGCAGGCAGATGCAAACAGGTCACAGGGCGACCATCTTCAGGACGTAGAAGAAGACGACACACAGCAGCGCCCCGGCCGGAATCGTGATCGCCCAACTGGCAAAGATGTCGCGCATCGTTTTCAAATTGAGCGCGCCGATTCCGCGAGCGGCTCCCACACCCAGCACGGCCCCGACAAGCGTGTGAGTTGTTGAGACGGGCAAACCAAACGGCATGACGGAAGCGAGAAGAATCGTCAGGGCTGCAGCAAACTCCGCACAGAACCCGCGGCTGGGAGTGAGTTCCGTAATTCGTTCGCCCACAGTTTTGATCACGCGCCAGCCCCATGTGGCCAGTCCGGCAATGATGCCGACGCCACCCAGGGCAAGTGCCCAGAACGGGATGCCCGCTTTCAATGTGACTTCGCCGGTTTGTATGGCTTGCCAGCCGGCAGACAGAGGACCGATTGCATTGGCAACATCGTTAGCACCGTGCGCGAAGGCCACAAAGCAGGCTGTCAACACCTGAAGATGGACAAAGATGCGTTCGACCGCGCGAAGCTCCTCGGAGTCGGTACCGAAGTTTGTCTGTTCGACTGCCTTGCCGTGCATCGATTCAATACGACCAATCAGGTCTGCCGCCTCTTCGTTGAGCGACCCGTCTGTATTGGCCCGGACTCGCTGCAGATGCATCAAAGTCTTGCCCAGCGATCGAGCCACATCGGCGTGCAGCAACGGGTTCGTACCGCCACTGGAGGACGTTGACTGAAAACCGCGGAGCAGGTGGCGAGTCACGAACATTCCGATCAGGCCCAACACCACGGCCAGCCCGATCGTCATCGCCATCGTCGTTGGTTCGAACGGGTCGATTCCGTAGCGGACCCAAAGTGGCTTCAGACCTTTGAAGGCTGTGACCCCAAACAGAACAACCAGTACGACGAATACCAGATACGGAGCCGTCTGTCGGGCGGCTCGGACGGGGTCGCGTTTGAAGAACACCGTCTTCAGGACCAGTGTGAAAACGAAATATGCGATCGCGCCGGACAGCAACGGCGACACGACCCAGCCGGCAGTAATCAGGGCGACTTTCCCCCACTCAATACGCTCAACACCGAGTGCCACACAGCCGAAACCCACGACGGCTCCAACGATTGAGTGCGTCGTCGAAACGGGCCAGTGTTTCCAGGTGGCGATCATCAGCCATGTGCCGGCAGCGAGCAGTGAAGCGATCATGCCGCAACCAAGAATGAGCGCCGCCTGGTCGTCGTAAAGCAGAATCAGATCTTCCGGATCAAACATCTTCTTGCGCACAGTCTCGGCGACGTTCGACCCGACGACGACTGCACCCAGAAACTCGAAAATCGCGGCCAGGATTACGGCGCGGCGCAGCGTCAACGCGCCCGATCCAACGGACGTCCCCATCGCGTTGGCAACATCATTCGCGCCGATGTTCCACGCGGCATACAAGCCACACACCAGCAGGGCACCCAGCAGAAAAGTCTCAACCGTCATTGGCTGCAGATTCCTGGTCAGTACGTTTCTTGAAATGGTGGGGTTGCCGTCATGCGGCTTCGTGGACCGTTACTTCAGGCTCAGCACCATCGTGATGCTGTCAGCCAGGTTTTCGGCCGTGTTCGAAAGGCCGGCCAGTGTCTGCGTCAGTCGCATCCACAGATGAAATTCGCCCGGTGACATCTCCGTGTCCCGGGCATAGATACCTCGGACCAGCTCATGAGCGACCAGGTCCGCTTGATGCTCTGTGAATGCGACATCGTGCGTCAAAGCACGAATCTTCTCTGCTTCGGGTCCACCAAATCCCGTTTCGACAAGTTCATCCAGCTCACCAATGATTGAACCCGCCAGTTCAACGGACTTGATGCTGAGGTCCCGAAATCGTTTGAACGGGTCCTTGAGATCGTCTGGCAGGCGAATGGGCTTCATGGTCAGCAGCACACAGACATCTTCGGCGATGTCCGCCAGAGAATCCTGCTGGGACAGGATTCTCTGCACGTGCTCTCGATCCACCGGCATGAAGAAACGTCGAAGCAGGTGATTGCGAATGTCATCGCGAATCTGATCTGCCTGATGCTCCAGTGCGGACACTTCCTCGGCCAGAGCGGGCAGTCGATCGAAGTCACTCTTTTCAAGCGCGTCCAGAGCCTCACACATTTTCGCGACGCACTTTGACGCCTGCTCCATATGCCGCTGCAGTAGATTAAACGGCGATCGTCCGAACAGTTTCGCAATGGCGCTCACGCCTGATCTCCATCCCAGTGCACCTGCCCGGAACCACAGACCGGTCCTGCCCGGCCAGCGACTCCTGGATTGTCGCGCGGAGTCTAGAACGGCAACGTCCGTTCCGACAGCGAGTGTTAAGAGAATCTGGTGCGTTCTGTTAAGCCAGTATTAAGGCGAATGCGCCGACCAGGAAGAGTGGGTCGCGAATCACTCCTGTGATCAGTCAGCTGCGGGTAGCACGAGATCATGGACCTGTCGTGACTGTCAGGTCAGGAAAGTGCGACTTCAGGCGGGCAACGCACGCCTCAGAGACGAGACTACCGGAGACATCGACCGACGTCAGTTTCTGTAAAGGAATAAGCTTGAGTAGTCCCGCATCAGTGACACGCGTACCCCTTAGGTCCAGATGACTGAGCAGAGGTAATCGGCCGATGTAGCCCATGCCCGCGTCCGTTATGTTTGTTGATGCAAGCGACAGATCGTACGTGTAAAAATGTTTCTTGAGTTGACGCAGCGTGGCATCGCCGATGTTGGTGTCATTCAGATTCAGCGTGTGGATGAACCGGTAGTTGCTCAACACAGCAGCATCACTGTCGCTGAACTCCGTTCCAGCAAGCCTGGCATTCACGGCCCTCGATGTGAGAGCCCTGAGGCTCGGAAACCGCCTGGCGATTTCGTTGGACGTCGTGCGACGACTCCACGTGGTCCGTGATGATTTGCGTCCGTCGGGTCGACGAATGCTGCCGACTCCCCGGGGCGCTGCGAGCTTTCTCGTGACCTCAACCTCGAACCGCCACTCCGCATCCGCCCGCCGCGGCCGAGGCCACATTACGACCTTTGTCAGGCCCTTGAAGCCATCAATGGCGTTTAACCCATCTGCCGTGACGTCCGTGAACGCGACATTGAGCGTCTCCAACTGATCCAGATTTCCAAGTTGAGCGACCCCCTCATTCGTGACCCGGCACTGTTGCAACGAAAGTGATTTCAACTGTTTGAAGCGGGACAGTTTGGAGAGGCCCGCGTCTGTGACGAAGGTCGCTTTCAGGTCGAGTGTCTGCAGATTCGGGAATCGCGACAGAATGTCGACGTCCTGGTCTTCGAGTTCCATAGCCGTCAGCGTCAGGGTCTGAATATCGGCTGGATACGGCAGTCGAAGTAATCCCGGTGGTGTCATGTATGTGAAACCGGCGTTGAAGTCCTCGAATGGTCCAACCGGATCGAGCATACCGAAATCGACATCCGAAAAATCCGTGTGGCTGACGTCAACATGAACGAATCGAGTGCCGTACGTCGTACAACGAATCAGCGATTGACCCAGCACGATTGCGTGGCCCTTGACCCGAGCGACCTTGTACTGCCTCCCGGCAAACGCACAGAGCGCGATCAGTACCGCCCCAAGAATGATGACTTCCAGCAGCGGCACACCGCGTTTGCCAGACATTTTGTGCTCTTCTGTCCCGCTCCAGGAAACGTGTGACGAATGGGCCGGGAGAGGGATGAACGGCCCCGGTCGTCAGCCGACCGGGGCCGCACCGAGGACGACTCGATCACAGGAAAATGTAGCCCTCTTCGCCGTGCTGGCTGAGGTCCAGTCCCTGAGTTTCTTCTTCGGTCGAGACTCTCAGACCCATGGTCGACTTCAGGACCATCAGGATCACAAACGTGCCCACGAGAGCAATCACGATCGTCGCAAGAATGCTGACGATCTGGTTAACCAGCGTTCCCATGTCGCCTTCCAGAACACCGAACCGGCCGCCCGTGACGGCCGAGCTGGCAAAGACTCCAGTCAGGAGAGCCCCGAGCGTGCCGCCCACACCGTGGACACCGAACGCGTCGAGGGAATCGTCGTATCCACACGCCGCTTTGACTTTGGCACAGGCGATATAGCAAACGACTCCGGCCAGCAGGCCGAGAATGATAGCTGACCCCGGCGTACACGATCCGCAGGCCGGCGTGATGCAGACCAGTCCAGCCACGGCGCCGGAGCACGCTCCCAGGATGCTGGGTTTGCCATTTCGAATCCACTCGATGCCCGACCAGCCCAGGACACCGCATGCCGCACACATGTGCGTCGCCACGAACGCGTTGACGGCAAATTCGTTGGGACTCAAAGCGCTGCCCGCGTTGAATCCGAACCAGCCAACCCACAGCAGCGCTGCGCCGATGCACGTGTAGGTCAGATTATGCGGCGGCATCGGCTCTTTCGGAAAACCTGTCCGCGGGCCGATCATGATGGCCACCAGCAACGCGGAAACACCGGAGCTGATATGGACGACCGTCCCGCCGGCGAAATCGAGTGCTGGAAACAACGCTTCCTTATTCGCCTCGCACAGCCAGCCCGGGCCCGACCACACCCAGTGCGCGACCGGGCAGTACACGAACAGCCCCCACAGCACACAGAAGGCGCACATCGTCGAGAATTTCATCCGCTCGGCGAATGCACCGCAAATCAGAGCGGGCGTGATGATGAAAAACATGCCCTGGAAAACGAAGAACACGCTCTGATTGACCCATTCCGATGTGGTCAGCACGCCATCGGCGATGACGCCTTTCATCATGACGTGGTCAAAGTTGCCAAACCATGGACTGTCGCCGCCGAAGGCCAGGCTGAATCCAATGACACCCCACACCAGCGTCATGAGTCCCATCAGAAAGACACACTGCATCATCACGCCCAGAATGTTCTTCTTGCGGACCAGCCCTCCGTAGAACAGAGCCAGTCCAGGCGCCGTCATCATGAGGACGAGTGCTGAGCACGTCAGCATCCAGGCGATCATCGCGCCGTCAAGCGGTTCATCGGTGGGTGGAGTGGCCTCGCCAGGGGGAGCTTCATCCGTCGTGACGGGCTCACTGGTACCCGCCACCGGTTCATCCTGTGCAATCACCCGACCGGGCAACACTGTCAGCAGGCCGAACACAACCATGATACCCGCAAGTATCAACTTTGAACGCTTCATGAAGAGTCCTCTACAGCAAATGATCCCCGGATGTCATTTGCCGCATGGCGGAGTATCGACACAACCTGATCCCAACGTTGATCTGGTACCGTCGATGAGCACAACCAAGCGGCAGATCCATTCGGCAACTGCCGACACGGCGGGATTATTCGGACTCTTCCGCCACATCTCAACACCGCCGACGTCATGGTGGATGTGTTGCCAATCGTGGACGCACCGTTTCTGATCGGGAACAGCGATCACTCTCTGTGTTCCTCATGGTCGAAGCGGTCCTCGTCATAGTCCTCTTCGAA
>CAYSJO010000172.1:0-6246 GCA_964431285.1 uncultured Planctomycetaceae bacterium | reverse complement strand
CGCCAGTTCCGCCGTCGAGATCGTCATTCCCGCCACTGCCGCCCAGCGTGTCGTTGCCGGCACCACCGTCGAGAACGTCGTGACCGAGATTGCGCAGGAGTCGGTCGCGGCCGTCGCCGCCGTTTAGAACGTCGTTACCGTCACCGCCCAGCAACTCATCGCCACGTATTCCGCCGATCATCGTGTCATTGCCGTCCATTCCGAGCAGCCGCAGCCCGCGGCGTCTGAAGCCGGTCGCATCGATGCAGCTCGCACCAGGACCACCGCGCAGCTCGACGATGGGGATCATCCCGATGACGTCGTCCGTTCCGGCCCCGGACAGACCGTTGTTGCTCAGCACGAGATCGCCGTCGACGGTCTCACTGCGCACATCGTTTCCGGCGTCGCCACGCAGTCGATCGTTGCCCGCGTCACCGCCGAGTGTGTCGTCCCCGTCACGTCCCCGCAGTCGATCGTCGCCCAATCCACCGCGGAGGACATCGTTGCCGGCGCCACCGTCCAGAAAGTCCATCTGGTCGCCGCCGGAGAGCTGATCATTGCCGTCGTTTCCGTTCAGCCGATCGATGCCGCTGCGACCGTGCAGCGTGTCGTCGCCCGCGCCGCCAGCCCCGCGGTCATTGCCCTCACCGCCGTCGATCACGTCGTTCCCATCATCGCCGCGGATGATGTCATTGTCGGCGCCGCCGTTGAGAAGATCGTTCCCGTCGCCGCCGTTGATGATGTCGTTGCCGGCATCGCCGTGAAGCTCATCGTCACCGTCGCGACCCTGGAGAATGTCGCGACCGCCCCCGCCGTGAATCGTGTCGGCATCTGCGTCAGTCCCCGTGCCAGCCGCCGAACCCCATGAGCGTGTCGTTGCCGCTGTCACCTTGCAGATTGTCCGGGGACATACCTCCGTGAATCTCGTCATCGCCATCACCGCCAGACACGAAAGACGTACCTGCCGAGCCGTGGACTGTGTCGTTACCCCCGAGCATCCGAAGTCCCAGCGGGAGCGATGTCCGTGACGCATCAATTCTGTCGGCTGCGTTCGTTCCCGCGATCAACAGCGCGAGCCCGATGTTCGGATCGATGGCATCGGTCAGCAATTGAGTCGTCGCCTGAAACAGCGTGTCGCCACCCTGCCGAACACTCAAAGTCCCCGCGTCGTCGCGCACGTTGACGCGTCCGCCCGTCTGAAAGTCGGTGTCGAGGGCCATCTCAAATGTCACATCACGCTCGATCCCCAGCGTGGTGCTTCCGGACTGAAACACGATAAACGTCTCATCAAGGGATACTGCTTCCCATCCCGGAAGAAGCCGCACCATGTCTTCGGCATCGCCCAGAACATCGACGCGATTGGTCTCATCAACCTGAGCTGCCGCATCATCCGGACTCAGTGTCAGCACATTCGCCCTGTCACCGACGAGATCGATCTGGGCTGTCAGCAACAGACGAGGTTCCACTGTCTCAATACAGGCAGCCGGCTGGGCCCGACGTCTTTGCGACCGTCGTCCATCCGTACCTCCACACCACAGCTTCCCACGCGGAGATCGACCGAACATGGCACCGTCCCTGGATCACAGTTAAAGACACGCGCATGCGTATATCGACGAGATCCGGTTGTAGCGATCAGGCCAAATGCGCAGTCCGCCTCCAGTCTGCGGAAACAGACAGGTGCAAACGCTCACGCTGCCAGTATGGCACGATTCAGTGCCTTGGTGGCCTTTCGCTCCACGAAAGCGACGGTGACCGTGTCCCGTGTTGTAGACGTCGGGGATGCCATTCGACGTTTCGGGTGAGTGCCGCTACTCGTATGTCGGCTTCCCCGTCGTGATCACATCCCTCAGCCAACGGAGAAAACCCCGTGCCGCACTTCATCATTGACTGCTCAGGGTCGATTCTGAGCCTTGCTGATCCCGATGAGCTGATGCGATCCGTCTACGAGACAGCAAAGTCGACGGGGCTGTTTGCCACGAGCGGCGTTGGCGGAATCAAGGTGCGTCTCAATCCATACAGACACTACACCAACGTGGATTCCCACCAGCACTTCGTCCACGTGTTCGCCAACATCATGGAAGGCCGTACGCAGGAGCAGAAAAAACGTCTCTCGCATCAGGTGGTCGGCGTGCTGAAAGCGATGCTGCCCGATGTCGCAATCATCTCGATGAACATCAGAGACTTTGAGAAAGCAACCTACTGCAACGCCACGATGATTCCGTCTGACGAGTCTGGATAGTGCTCCGCGTTCGACGGACCTATCGGGACTCTGCCGAGGTCTGTTTGACGGCGTTGCCCTGACCGGACGCCGACGGGGCCGACCAGTTGGCTGTCGACCAGTGCGGGTGATAATCGACAACACTTGAACCCAGGTCTTTCAGTAGACCGGCGAACTGTTGGGTCGAGATGTCGCTGTTCGGCACAACACGCTGCATGACGAATCGGCGGTTGCTTGCGATATAAGCGAAGAACTTGCCGTTGCCCAACCGGTCGTTCGCAGCCAACAGACGTAACAACGCTGTTCGTGGAATGTCAGTAGCGGATTTGGGCAGTTCGTCCAGCCAGGCCATGATCCAGATCGATTGAGCATCGGAACTCAGAACGGCCGTCATGGACAGATCCCATTCGGCCTTGTCATGCACTGAACGGAATGCGAAATCGTATCGCTGCTCAACCTTCTTCGGTCGCAAACCCATGGCCTCCAACATGGCGCCAAGTGTTGCGGTGGACATCGCTCCGTTCGACGCGGATGCATCGTGGGCGGCGGCGATGGTCGGGACGGCTACCGAGGCAGCTCCGGCCGTGAAGAATCCACGTCGAGAAAGTTCCATCCTGACAATCCTTTGTCGAATGTGATTGGCTCGCGATGTCGGTTCAGTCGAGCAGAAACTTCAAACAAATCTGCGACCAGGTTTCGAAACGGTCGAGATCGCGCACGAGGTCCGCGATTGGCGTGAACCCGGTGTCTATCATCGACTCTTCCATCGGCTGAACTTTGGGCTCGTCCAACTCAAACACGTGAACAACCCCCAGATGCACCTTGCCCACTTCGGTCTCATCGTCGTTGATCATGCCAACCAACTGCGTGTTGTAGCCTGTCTCGATCGAGACTTCCTCCTCGAGTTCGCGTTCCATCCCGGCCAGGTACGGCTCGTCGGAAACGTCGCGGTCCAATGTCGAGATGTGGCCGCCGACGCCGATCGACATCTTCGCGTGCAACCGATCCTCACCCTGCTGCGATCCTCGGGTGTAATGGAACAGGTCGTCGCCGTGGCGAAACACGCAGTACGGGATCAGTTGTTTGTAGCTCGGATCCTCTTCGGCTTCTGGACGCGGCAGATACCGCGTATGCATCGGATCGAGCAGTGTGTCGAGGTAGCGGTCGACATCGGGATTGAATCCCTGGAAATGCCCGATCTCGTGAAACAGCAGTGTGGGGACGACGAGGACGTGTTCGACAGTTGTGGTTTCCGGCATGGCTCCCTCCAAACGATGAATTCGTTTAACGGCAAGCCGAAGGCGCCGGCTTTGGGTGTCGAAACGCCGAAGCCTGTGGCTTGCCGTTAAACGAGTATTAAGAATCTTCCGTCAGTTTGCCTTTAGACGAGGGCACACCCGACTGGCGCGGGTCGATTGCAACAGCCTGTCGCAGTGCCCTCGCGGTCCCTTTGAAAACGGCTTCCGAAATATGGTGGCTGTTGTGCCCGTGATGCAGCAGCTGGTGGAGGTTCATTCGGGCGTTCGCGGCGACCGCTTCCCAGAATACTTCGACGAGCTGGCAATCGAAGTCGCCGATCTTTTCTGTGGGGTAGTCGACTCGATACACGAATGCCATTCGACCGCTCAGGTCGACTGCGCTGGTGACAAGGGTCTCTTCCATTGGAAGCGTGAGCGATCCGTACCGCGTGATCCCGGTCTTGTCCCCGAGTGCTTCCGCCAGCGCCTGGCCAAAACAGATGCCGACGTCTTCGACGGTGTGGTGATAGTCGACGTCGATATCGCCCTGGGCATCAACCGTCAGGTCGAACAGGCCGTGTCGGGCCAGCAGCGTGAGCATGTGATTGAAAAAACCGACACCCGTTTCGATCTGCGGGACGCCAGTGCCGTCGACATTCAACTGCAGCGTGATTTGTGTCTCGGCGGTCTGTCGCGAAACTTCGGCCGTGCGGCTCATTCTGGTGTCTCAGATGTTTTGGGTGAGTCAGTGCGGGCGGAGTTTGACAGGTCGACTTCTGAGCTGCAAAGCACTCGTCGCAGCTTCAGGAAACCCGCCAGACTGAACACGATGTGGATCGCACAAAAGGTGTAAAGGGCCTCATTCAGGATGTTTGTTCCGAAAATGCCATAAAACGTTACGAGGGCGTAAAGCAGGTATTTGGTACGGATTACGAGCCGGAATGGCTGCTTGATCACATTCAGCCAGATCGTGAAGACAACTGCCAGCGTGTAGAACGACACGTAAACGGTGGTGAGAGTTCCGCCTGCGTAGCCTGCCGCCGCCAGCAGGCAGGACGTGACCAGCATGCCCGTGTGATCGACGCACATGTCTGTGAATGCGCCGGCCGGGCCGGCCTTGCCAGTCTTGCGCGCGATCGGACCATCGAACGCGTCCAGAATGACGTGCAGCCACACGAAAACGCTCGCAATGGCAACATCGACCGGTTCGGTGGCGTGGAGCAGCAGATACCCGAACGGAATGAGCTGCAGCATGCTCAGCAGACTGATGGCGTCTGCGGAGATACGGCACGCGATCAGTAATCGGACAATGGGACCAAAAAGGCTGTCGCGGAGCTTCTGAAAGCGTTCCTGTCCGGCCTGTTCCTGCTCGGCGAAATAATTGAAGTGCGGCATGCTTCAGCGCTGACGCCGCCAGGGATGGTTTCCGGCAGCAATAAAGAAAAGCGTGTGTTTGATCATGATGATCGGCAACGTCAAAGCAATACTGCCCAACGACTGCTCGGTGGTGTGAATCGAGTTTCCGGACAGCATGTCAAACAGCGGACCGGACCCGGTGGGCCGCTCGCCACGCAGATAAACGCCACACGAGCCATACGTCTTGAGTCGATGCGAATCGCTGCCGACGGTAATCGGTTTGTCGATCTCGTCGAGATAGGTTGCGGCCCGGCGATTCACTTTGGCGGGGACTCCACCGTTGAACAGCTCAATCGCACCGACACGCGCGACGACCTCATCGACGAACGTCTCGTGCGTTTTGCGGCTGCGTTGCTGATAGTCCAGCGATTTGCGACCAAATGCGAACGGGTGAGCCAGTGAGACATACGCGCCCATGTCGCGGGCGATGTCCAGGCACTCCATCGTCGGGATGTGTGACCGCACAAGAAACCGGCTGAGCAGGTACGGTTCAACCGCTCGCATGAAGTAGTCTTCGAGTCGTCCGGCGTCGGGAAAATAGACGAGAAACTCCAGCCCCTCTCGCGTCCCGACTTCGATGCCTGGCAGGCACGGAAACTTCTCCCGCTGGGACAGAATCACGGAGCCGCGAATCTGATTGTGGTCGGTCAGAGCAACGCCAATTCCTGACCGGAGACAGTGCTCTTCGATCTGCGAAACGGATGGAAGGCCGTCGGAGTAGTGCGAATGCGTGTGCAGATCGACAAACATCAGGTCTGTCCGCGTTTCCGGCCGCTCGTCGGGAGCGAGGTCCGCTGCATCAACCGGCTGAAGACTGAGTTGCGCAGGCATGAGTGCTCATAAACGGCGGGTCGAAAAATGATTCGCGACCGCCAACTTACGGAGATCACAGGACCGTGTAAAGCTGCTGCGAATCGTCGAATTCAGGATCCGCTGCGTGGCGCTGACTGCGGCCCGGTTCCACGTGTTGTTGTGCCGGAATCCGGTGAATCACGGCCTGGCGAGACTTCCTGCTGGCCGGGTTGAGATTCCGGAGTTTGAGAGCCACCGGTGATCGCGCTGAAGGCAAACCATCCGATCACGCAAACGACGACAACGATACCGCCGATTTTCAGCATTTCCTTTCGGTCGTCCATCGCACTGCCCGCGGAGCCGGTGCGGCCGTGTCTGGAACTACGTCCGAGCATGACTTCCCGTCGAGAAGGCATCGCGGCGTCGGTTGTGTCATTGTCGGCTGTGGTGTCGTTGCGGGATTGTTCGGGGCGGTGCCGTTTCTTCGTTCGTTTGTTTTTCGGTCGGACCGGCGCTGGCTGTTCGGGACGCTCATCCGAACTACGGTTTTTCCTGGCCGGTCGCCGGACATCGCTAACGCTGCCCGATCGCTGTCGCGGAGCC
>CAYSJO010000171.1:0-3310 GCA_964431285.1 uncultured Planctomycetaceae bacterium | reverse complement strand
AGGTCTTTTTCTCGCAATTCAGCTTCGTGGCGTTACCTGCAGCCGTGACCCTATCGGCGCGGTTATTCGAGTCACCTCGGGCGACCGGCAGTTCTTCCGGCATCTGACTGCGGGTGATGGATTTCAGGCCAGCAACGAACGAAAAACGATATTCGGGCTTGGTAGCTGTGATCACATCGATGAAGTCTCAGTCTTCTGGCCGGGCGGTACGGAACAGGTCATTGAGAACCCGAGCCTGGACCGAGAGATGTTTGTCATCGAAGGACATTCGCCTCAGGACGTTGAAATCAAGCGGCCTTGATGTGTTTCCGAACAACTGGTTCAGGCGGCTTTGATTGCTTATCGTGTCGCTTTCCGCACCGAACTTTGAGTGAAAGAAAGTACGAACAACGATGAGCGACTGCGTGACACTGGGATTGGCTCCAAGTTTTGGATTTGGCGATCGGATCGGGCTGGCGACGCCGGGACATGTCGCGGCGATGAAGCGGGCAGGAGCCGGAATCACCGCGATTTATCCCCAACAGTCCATCCGCGAGATGACGCGAACGCAGCGCAGTCCTGATGAAGTCATGTATGACGCCCTCGACGCGGCACGCGAGGCTGGCTGGGACGGCCCAATTGGTGCCGACGCCGATCATTTGAAGACCCCGGAAGACGTCAACGTGACCGCCGAAGTCGGTTTCACGTTTTTCACGATCGATCCGTCCGACTTCGTCGACAGCCATGCCGATGATTATGTCGACGGCGAGTTGAGAGAGAAGTTTGATGCGATCTCCGACGAAATTCCGTGGATCGATCGGTTCAGCGGACGGTCTGTGGGACTCTCCACTGGCACCAGCGTCGAGCTGACAGAAGAAGCGTGCCTGCGTGCGGCGGTGAAGTACGGCAAGGCCATCAATCATGCAGTGGCGCTGAGTCATCACATTGAATCGGTGCAGACGACTGCCGGTCGTGATTTCGAGATTGAGCTGTCCGTCGACGAGACCGAACAACCGACCACCCTGGCTGAGCACTACATCATTGCCGACCTGTGTCTTGATGCAGGCATGAAGCTCGTCAGCCTTGCCCCGCGTTTCATTGGCGATTTTGAGAAAGGCGTCGACTTCAAGGGCGATCTTAATGCCTTGGAAAAATCGCTCACCGAACACGCGGCGATCGCCAACGAACTGGGTCCATACAAACTGAGTCTGCATTCCGGCTCGGATAAGGTCTCGATGTACGAGATGCTCGCTCGAACCACCGGCGGGTTGTTTCATGTGAAGACGGCGGGAACGAGCTATCTGGAAGCGCTGCGTGTGGTGGCTCAACACGACGAGGGTTTGTTTCGACAGATCGTCAATTTTGCCCGCGAACGGTATCCCACTGACAAAGCGACCTATCACGTTGCAGCCACAGTCGATTCGGCACCACCACCGAGCGAAGTCGATTCCGCGGACGAGTTGGAACGTCTTTACCTGGAAAAATGGGACGACGTGCCTCAAGGCCGGGGCTTCACGGCTCCGGGTCGGCAGATTCTGCACTGCACTTTCGGATCGGTTCTGACCAGCGAGGAGTTCGCTCCGTTGGTCCGTTCTGTTCTGGAAACGCACCCCGAGACATACGAAGAAGTCCTCGAGGACCACTTTGTTCGTCATCTCGATCCGCTGCGACAGGGACTTGAGTCTGCCTGATTGCTGAATCCAGATCGCCGTCAAATAGAAGAAGCCCGAGTTTCCCACTGTGGAAATCGGGGCTTCTTTTTTGTTCGCAGCGTCTACGTGATGTGGGCACCGGTCGTCTCGACGTAAACGGCATACAGGGAGGTGCTGCCGGTCATGAACAGCCGGTTCCGCTTGGTCCCGCCGAAACAGACGTTTGAGCAAATCTCGGGCAGCAGAATCTGGCCGATGCGGTCGCCTTCTTCCGGCTCGAAGATGTGTACACCATCGTATCCATCGCCCACCCAGCCGGCACTGGCCCAGATATTGCCATCCTCGTCGGCGCGAATGCCGTCCGCGAACCCGGCCTTCTTTTCGCCATCGACTTCCAGTTCCATTGAAGCGAAGTCGCGGCCGTTGACGAGTTTCTTTTCGTCGACCAGGTCCCACACGCGAATGACTTCCTTCGCCTCTTTGTAATGCGAAGCACCCGTGTCGGCGGCATAGACTTTCTTGTAGTCAGGTGAGAAACACAGACCATTGGGTTTGAAAATGTCATCGGCCAACTTGCTGACTTTGCCCGTTTTCGAATCGATCCGGTAGATCGCCTCCTTCTGATAAGGCTGCACCGATCCGGTATTTGCCCGCCGGCCTTCGTAATTCATCAGGCCGCCATAACCCGGGTCGGTAAAGAAGATGTCGCCATTGGGATGCACGGCTCCATCGTTTGGAGCGTTGAACGACTTGCCCTCGAAACTGCTGGCGAGAACGGTGCGCGTCCCGTCGTAGTCATACCTCGCCACACTGCGCGTCAGGTGTTCGAACGAAATCTGCCGGCCGCGGAAATCGAACGTATTGCCGTTGCTGTTGTTCGATGGGTGCCGAAACACACTGACGTGTCCGTCATCTTCCAGATATCGCAGTTGATGGTTGTTGGGGATGTCACTCCAGACCAGATAGCGGCCGACACCGTTCCAGGCAGGCCCTTCGGCCCACAGCATGTCCTTGCTGTGATACAGCCGTTGAATCGGGGAGTTGCCCAGCTTCGCCGTGAAACGTTGGTCGAGCTGAATGACGTCTGGTTCGGGATAGCGAACGGGCGGAGCGTTCGGGCCGTAGTCGCGTGCGAGGGCTGTTCCCGCGACGCCAGCGGCCGCTGCGGCCAGAAAAGATCGGCGACCCAGTTGCAGGGCAGATTCCCCAGTTGATGAGGGGCTGTGACTGGTTGCTGGCTGTGTCATGACGTACTCCTCAGCAGTGTGTGATTCAAGTCGTGCGCTTCGCGTAACAGCGCGAGGCAGCGAGCGTATCGGAGATTTGCTCATACTCGCAATCCACCGATGTGGTTCGCCCACGCAACACGGTCGCTGCATTGGCCACTGAAGTGTTTCGCCGATTGCGACTGGCTACGCTTCACCACAATCCACCATTGCGTGGGGGCTTAGGAGTTTCATGTTCGTGGCTGTGCACTGCCGACGGGATACTTCGGCCAACACTCTTGCTGCGGTTTGACCGCATGGGAAGACTCTGACGTGAACAGTTCAGACGGACAGCCGACTGGGTTCACTCTGACCGACATGCAGTCGCTGATCGAAACCATGTACGGCACGAAAGACGAGGCACGTGGTGCCTCTGGAACATTCATGTGGCTGATGGAGGAAGTCGGAGAACTT
>CAYSJO010000170.1:0-4619 GCA_964431285.1 uncultured Planctomycetaceae bacterium | reverse complement strand
AGCCGCAGGTGGCCAAACTGTCGGAACTGCTGCAATACAACCTGAAAAGCGTGCGAGCCCATCTGCAGCGTGAAGACTTTCAGCGTTTCTGGCAGTACCGGAGTCCGTACTGGGCGGGCAGCTTTCTCCAAGACTGGTGTGTGCTCGTGATGAGGAGACATCTGGAACCGAAGAAGAAAGAGGTGGGCACGCTGCGTACTCACCAGGACCTGCTTCTGAACTGGTTCCGGGCGAAGGGCCAATTCAGCGCCGGTGTGGTTGAGGGTCTGAACAACAAGGCGAAAGTGACCATGAGAAAATCCTACGGATTCCGCACACCAGAAACGCTGGTACTCGCTTTATACCACAACCTTGCAAAACTCCCCGAGCCGAACTTCACCCACACATTCTGGTGAGGAGGCGTATTATTCAGCCAGATCATTGCATTCATGACCACACGTCGATCCATTGCGTGCCGTCCAGTTGAGGCCGGTTCCGGAAAGATATCTTCGATCGCTTCCCACTGTTCGTCGGTTAGTTCATGTCGCATCGTTGGTCTTCCTTGGCTAGCGTGCTGAGGAAGACGAAGTTTCGCTGACATAGCAAATCAGGGTCAGCTCAGTTTTCAAACAGAGCCTAGCATCGCGGTCAGACCACGTGGCATGAGGATGGGTCGCTCGACCGTGCCATCCTGCAACCCGGCAGCAAGATGGCGCCCGGAGTCGAGGAACCTGAAAACTGGGATGGCACGGTCCCCACCCCACAGTATGACGTCGATTTTCGCGGCGACATCCGAAATGTCCCTGAGGAACTCGACGGTCCCTATGTCGCCGCCTGGAAAAAGGTCCCTGCCGGCACACCGTTACCAGACCATTACCGACGAACTGGTGGTGACGACAGCTTCGAGAGCCGATTCAAGCGGGATTTCGTTCGTGCCGACTATGCGCTTCTCGTCGAGTATGCGTGGGAAGAAACGCTGACCGAGATTGTCCGTCTTCCCGATCTCCGTGATGCGATTGCGGAAGGCACGACGTTCGGTGGGGATGCCGCTTCAGCGATCGTCGGACAGGCACTCGGTGAGGAGTATGACGCGTCGGGACTTGATGCCTGGTTTACGACCGATGGACGAGCATTTCTGCTTGATTTGTTTGATGTCCTGTACGACGCAGCGTTGCGTTCGAAGCTTGAAGATGAGGAGGCGCGCGGCTCACTCCGTGAAGTCTGTGGCCGACACGGACTGGACGTCACGCTTCAGAGGATGAGATCGCGTGGTGGAACTTTGCCTTGGGTGTCCTGCGCCGCACGATTCGAACGGCCGATGGAAACGAAGCCGACGAGCAGACACTTGAGTCTCTCGTCAGTCTGTTGACTAACAAAGACGAATCGCAGCACGAAGAACTCAAGAATCGAATTGAGCAGGCCGCAGAAGGCTACCGGGAGACGTGGCCTGGGGGCAAAGAAGCGTTCGAACAGAAAATGGAGAATCTCTCGACACGTGTCCTGGGCGTTCACGGTGCGATTTTTTCCTCGTCACAACTATTTCGGTTCCGAATGCAACTGCCTGGCGAAGTCGTCGAAACAAGTGGCCAACTGGTCGATGCTGATACGGTGGAATGGCAGTTCAGTGCTTCCGACGCCTGGCCTGCGGGCGTCGTTATGACGGCCCGGTCGCTTCAGGGAAAGACGGAGCGGTTCAAGAACTCACTCGCCCCGAGCTTCACACCTACGCGAGAGAGGCTACTCTGACTCTCTGCGACAATCGGTGATGACGAGCCACTGCACGCGGCGCTACGCGCGTGTCGAAAGCAGTCCAGCGACACGCCCCTGAAAGAATTCGAGGACGGTCTACCCGCGGACGACGAGACTCGCGGGCGCATCATCGCGCTCCGCAAGCTGCTTAGCAGCGCCGAGTGACCGGCCACCAAAACGAGAGTCGAACTGGGAATCGGTTTCGGGAACGCGGCTCACTTCCGAACCAGTTTCCACACGTCGGGCTGCATGTTGTTTCCGGCGACCATCCACAGCGCGTCTTTGTGAACGAAAACGCTCGCCGCGTGCCGTGGTTTCCAGGGAGTGTCCGGGACTTCCCGCCAATCGACACCGTCCGCCGAGTGCCACACGTCTTTACGATTACCGCCACTGCGGTGGTAGCCTTCCATCACCCACAGGCGATCGTCCCACACGGCCACGTCGTGGTATTGCCGCGGGTGCCACGGAGCCGCTTTGGTGTGCTGCGTCCAGTTGACGCCGTCTGCGGAACTCCACACATCATTGTGAAACAACCGTGCCTTCGTTGTCGGAGTGTCGTATGTGCCGCCGCCGAGGATCCAGATGCGACCATTCATGACTGCACTCCCGCCAATCATGCCTCGCGGCGACCAGCACGGTTCGGCCGGCTTGATCTGGGTCCATTCGACACCATCCTGCGTCATCCACACGTCGCGATAAAACGATTCGTCGGACTTCGCAAACCCGGGCATGGTCTGCCCGCCAATCACCCAGATGCGGTCATCATGCACGACGGTGTAATGCAACGCCCGTGGCGCCCACGGCACCGATTCGTCCGGATTCAGCAGAGTCCATGTCTGGCCGTCCTGCGAATTCCAGACATCGTTCTGATAGTGCCCCTGGTTGCAATCGCCACCAATGATCCACATCCGGTCTCGATACACGGCATAACCAGCTGTGTGTCGACCTTCCCAGTCACTCTTTGCGTCGAACGTGCTGCCCTTGAAGGTATTGGGTTTGATCAGAGTTCAGTCGCGACCGTCCGACGAGTTCCACACTTCGTTGTTACAGATGCGAGGAAAAAACCTGCGCTGGGACTTTGCTGGATTCCATCCGCCGAGGAACCACATCCGGCCACGGTACGACAAAGCACCCGCTCCGTCTCGGGGAGCGAACGCTGCGGTCATCGTGATGTTGACCCACTCGTAGCTCAATTCGGCTCGGGCATCCGGCGACCGATCGACGACCAACGCGATCAGTACCGTTGCGAGAACAGTCATCCTACGGATCAAGTTATCGGAGTGATGCCGCATGGCTGTCTCCGGATGTCCCCAGGCTTAACTGTCTGCGCGAATTGTTCGCGCCTGTTCTTCGAGTTTCGTGATCTCGTCTTCGAGACGCTTCACATTGGCTGGATCGTCCATCTGCTCTTTTTCTCCCGCCAGTTGCTGGCGAAGAACCGGAATCTTCTTGCGAATGACGTCAATCTGTTTTTTCTGCTTCTTGTTCAAGACCATCGGTTAGCGTTTCCAGTTGTTGTGCGAGTTTCCCAGGCGGGAGTAGACTTGATTCGGAACTTTAGCACACGTCTCATTCTCCCTTCGGACTCAGATATGTCCTCTCGCCTGTGCCAGGAATGTTCGCAATGGGTCTGGTCCCGGGATGGCCGGTGTCCAGAGTGCATGGATATGCTGGTTGACGTCCCAGACTCCGACGAGGTCACTCAGCGAGCGCGTTCCGCCATTGGGCAGGTCATCGGACGGATCGGGCATGTCCGTGTCCAGCGCCACCGGCTGCCGAATGACGGCGTCCTGTACGAGACGAGTAACGGTCTGTTCTTCCTGCCGTATCAGACCGTTGTGGCCACGCGGCTGGTTGAGGAGTCCGGTGGTTCTCCGTTGTGGTCTGTCGCCGCACTTCTGTGGGCGCCACTGGTATTCGTCCTGCCGTTCGTGCGATCGAGACAGTTACGGGAGAAACAGGTTCAGGAAGATGAACCGGTGCGACTGACGGGCGACGAATTGCAGCGACTGCCGGAACTACTGGGTCAAATGCCGGGAGCATTCTTCGTTGCGCTGCGCGACCTGCGGTCCGTTGACCGTAAAGGCAATCGGTGGGTCCTGCGACGCATGTCACGTACAGCATTGACGCTCACGCCGCTCGCTGGCGATGCATTCAGTCAGCGCATGCAGGACCTGCTCGCTTCCGACGCCTGGTGCGCGATCGCGGTCTGGGCATGAACGACTTCCTCAACGCGTTCGCCGCTTCTCTTCAGAATGGTACGTTCATCCAGATCGTCCTGAGCCGCCCCTGGCGTGATGGTCGTCACGGAACGGAACTGATCGAGCGCATCACGGCGCGTCCGATTGACGTCAAAGCCGGCCGGCGGATTCAATTGACCCGTCACGAGACGCGACGCGAAACGCACGAGAATCTGTTACCGGACGAGGCGGCCGATTTGGTCACGCGACTGTTTGGCGAGCGTTTTCGAAACGGTCATCTGTTTACGGCCGAGGCCGATGTGATCGCGAAGACAAAGGGCGACGAAGTGCGAGTGACCCGGCGCAGTCCGACAAAGCAAGTGCCCAATGTCGCACACAATCGGGAAAAGCAGTATCTGATCTCAGACGGAACTCCGTGCCCGTTTCTGATCGAAGTTGGTGTGATGGCAGCTGATGGTCGTGTGCGGGCTGCGCGCTACGACAAGTTTCGGCAGGTCAATCGGTTTCTGGAATTCGTCTCTGATGTGTACGCGTCACTTCCCGACGACGGACCGGTTCGCGTTGTCGATTTCGGCTGCGGGAAGAGCTATCTCACGTTCGCACTGCACCATCTGCTGACGGCCGTGCATGGCCGCCATGTCGAGATCACAGGTCTGGACCTGAAGGCCGAAGTAGTCGAGCACTGCAACG
>CAYSJO010000169.1:0-6952 GCA_964431285.1 uncultured Planctomycetaceae bacterium | reverse complement strand
TCCGGAAAGATATCTTCGATCGCTTCCCACTGTTCGTCGGTTAGTTCATGTCGCATCGTTGGCCTTCCTTGGCTAGCGGGCTGAGGAAGACGAAGTTTCGCTGAGATGGCAAATCAGGGCCAGCTCAGTTTTCAAACAGAGACTAATATCAAATGCGGGCATGGGTACTGCTGCGGGTGTCGCAGGTCAGAGGCTGGAACACTAATCCTCGCCAGTCTCCGCTGATCCGATGAAATCAGCGGAGACTGCGAAGAGCGTGGCGGACAGACCGGTTGATTATCCGGCCACCATAACTGCCAGTTGATTCCCGGCAGCAACCACCTGGTCAGGGTCCATGATGCCGTTGCGGACGACCGCGACCTCACACTCGCTGTTCGATGTTACTTCGCGAGCCGCCAGCATCATGGTGCCGTCTCCGGCGTAGTCGAATCGGATTTCTACTTCCGAAACCCGTGGAATTCCAGGCGGAAGCTCGACCGTTCCCCGTCCAATTTCCTTGCAATCGTCCGGGTCGAGTGAGTCACCATCAGATTCCATCATGACGATCTCGATCGTCGACTGGTTGTTTTCAGCAGTACCGAACTGACCCGGCTGAGACTCGAGCATGAAAGGAATCTCGGAATTGCGGGTGATCAACGGTACTACGATTTCCATGCCCTGGTCCCAGGCAAGCAAACCGTAGGTGTGCGACGAAACGTTGCCACCGGTCTTGCCCGGAAGGCCAAGGTAGAATTCGCGATCTCGAACGGACAGATCGTCCATTTCTGCTTCGAGCACTTCGTCGAATGCTTCTTTGTCACCATCACCCGTCTGTGTGTCGTAGCCCACTGACTGAGCGAGGTTGTCGATGCGTGCCTTGACCGCCCACACCGCAGCTCCCTTGGCCACACACTCAGCCGGGTCGTGAATTTGTGACTCGATACCGAATTCACTGTCGATCCGTTCTTTGACCATGGGCATCAGACTCGACCCGCCGACCAGCAGAATTCGATCGATCGAATCGCTGCCGACTTTTTCTTTGAGTTCACCAATGGTCTCCTGCGTGACCTGCACGGTCTGGTCAAGCAGATCGGCTGTGATCTCTTCGAGTTTTTCTCGTGTGACTTCAATCCGGCTGTGATTTCCGGCGAAGGAAAATGTGAACGGGTCCTTCATCTTCTGGCTGAGGCGTTTCTTGACTGACTCAGTCTTCATCCGCAATTCCTGGTGCGCGTGTGGATCAGTCAGCGGGTTAACGCCGTTTTCCTCTTCGAACGCAGTGGCGAGCCAGTTGATGAGCCGGTCGTCCCAGTCCTTGCCGCCTAGTTCGTGGTTTCCGCCGGTCACAAGAATTCGCACGCCTTCGGAATCGACTCGGATAACCGAAACGTCGAACGTGCCGCCGCCGAGGTCGTATACGAGGATCGTCTCTTCGGTGTCCTTGTTCTGGACACCGTAAGAAAACGCCGCGGCAATCGGTTCGTTGACGATGTCCAGTACGTTGAGACCGGCCATGACTCCGGCATTGCGAGTTGCGACTCGCTGAGCTTCGTCGAAGTAAGCCGGGACAGTGATCACGACATCGGCCACCTCATCGTCGAGTGTCTGCCTGGCCTTTTCGACAAGCCCTTTGAGGATGATTGCCGAGATTTCTTCCGGCTCGTACTGACGCTCGTCGTGCTCGAAGAGAAACTCGTCACGACGTCCCATGAATCGTTTTACGAACTGCACAACGGCTTCGGGTTCGATCTCGGCCATGTTCCTGGCCTCGACCCCGACAACAACGTTGTCTTCACTTTCAAAGTAGACGGCAGAGGGAGTTGTCGGTTCATTGATGTCGTTGGGAACGACAGTCGGTCGGTCAAATTCGTCAATATGGGCAACTGCAGAATAAGTCGTGCCCAAATCGATTTCGAAAACGCGTGTCAGGTCGGCCATTTGAAACTCCCGTTACTTATTGATGATTAAGTGGATAGTGATGGAAGCGTGACCGGCGGCCCCTCTCCCTAACCCTCTCCCACGGGGGAGAAGGGACTTTGCGTTTGCTTACTCGGATGGTCGATGCCGATAGACCGTCACTTGTTCGCGACGAATGATTTCGTCTTCGCTGCGGAATCCGGTCAGGCCGTACGTTGCGATACGTCGGTCCTTGTCGGATTCCGTGGTGTGCTCAGTCCTGACGCACTACTGAAGCGTGCGGTCGAATTCATCGGACTCACTGCGAAACGGTTCGACGTCGTATTTGAAGAGCACGTCCAGCAGCATTTGCCCGAGGACTTCAAACGAGTCGCGTCGGTCAAACGGTTTGCCAGACTCGTCATCACGTTCCAGTTCGCGTGTGACGAAGTCGTGACAGAACACGATGTCTTTCAGGAGCGGGGCCAGCTCGGCTCGCTGGAGCTGCTTGCGACTGGCCTGCAGTTCATTGTGCAGACGCTCGAGCGTACGTGCCTGAACCTCGTCCGAGTGAATCCGCGATTCGAAGAGCTTTCTCAGTTCGGCCTGCTCGCCGCGAAGTTCGTCAAAGCTGTCTGCCGGGGTCTCGTTCGCACTCTTGTCTGAACTGGTTTCTGCAACAGCGGATAACTGCAGTGCCGCCTGCTGCATGACGTCTGCCAGCAATTGCAATTGTCCGGAGACTTCAGCCGGTTCAACTGACGGTTCGTGACTCTCTTGTTCAGGGGCTTCTGCAGTGGCAGTGCTCGCCATGTCTGCATTCGAGCCGTAGAGGATGGTCGAATCGCCGGTCGTGTCTGTGTTGTTGCCTGGCTTCAGGCCATCGCTCGAAGTTGCCCGCGAGTCGGCCGGCCTGACTGCACGGGCGGGATCGACGCGGCCCGTCGCATCCGCCGGCATCCGCTGGTATGCCGCACCAACTTCGTGAGCGACTGCCTCGAACGAGTCCTTCACGAATCCGACGAAGTCCATTGAGCTGCCTCCGTTATCTGGTGTTTCGGAAAGCGGCCACTTGTGGTCGCGATCCGCGAGTCGTCTCTATTCACCAGTCTCAAACGCAGGCCATAACGTGCCAGCTTCAGTTTCCGTGGACTTCACACGCTTCGTCCACGGCCTCGTCCATTTCCGCGGCACGTTGGTGCCAAAAGTAGCGGCCGACATCCGGTAAGGGGACGGCATCAGCAGCCTGCCTTCGAATCGCCCCGGAGATGTCGGCTGGTGTTCCGTTGTGGAACTGCCGCGGCTCGGATCCGAGAGTTTCAGGGTACGCCAGCGCATCGGGGACGAGCGGAGTGCATCCGGCCGCGACGGCTTCAACTACTGCGATGCCGAAGAATTCATGCCCGGCGGTCGAGACGACGACGTCGCTCTCGCCCAGTATCCGCAGGTAGTCAGATCGGTCTGTGGCGAATCCCCAGTGTTCGATGTGGTCGGACAACCAAGCCTTGGCCTCGGGGAAGCAGGACGGCGAATTGCGAAACGACTCGCCCAGCACACTGACTCGGAAGTCGAGGCCATCCGCAATCAGTTGACGCAACGCGCCAAAGAACAGCTCTGGATTCTTGTCGTGCTCCCAGCGTGAGGCCCACAGAATCCGAATTGGACCCGGTCGACGCGTCGCCGCTCGTACGTGGGGTGGGTCGATTCCTGGAGACTGAATTGCTGACTTCGCTTCGATGTCTGCGACGGAATCCAGATGTGAGTGGTCCGGCATGCGTTTCAGGAATTCCGGCAAGGCAGACAGGAATTCCCGGCGGTGGAACGCTGAGTTGAACCAGACGGCGTCGGCAGCGAGGGCCGTAGTCAGATTCGAATACGCGAAGTGCAGGTCGCGTTCGTCGGCCTGTTGCGTCGGATACGTCAACTGGTTCTCGTGAAAGTAGGCAACAGTCGGCAATCGCCGAAGTTCCGCTGAGCACAGTCCCCGGAATTCGGCCAGATTCAGCATGTCCGTACAGAACAGGATGTCGTGATCCTGCGGATCCGGAGGCTGACGGCTGAATGTCACGGCCGCGTGCCGCATTCGCCATTTCCATTTCGTGGGCGGCAGTGACTGCACGGTGAAGTCATGTCGGCTGTGTCGCATCCAGCCATCAAGGAATGCGCGATGACTGCCGCCGTGCCATGGATTCAGTGCCAGAATGCGTCGACTCATCGAGTTCCTGTACTTCAGTCAGCCCTGTCGCCGCCGCTTGAGTTCGCACGAACCGTTTGCGAGACTCTAGGCCGCTTCCGCCTTACGACGCGGAATTCTCGCGTCCCGCACAGAGAAAGACACCGATGCCCAATCCCAACGTCCTGATCAGCGCTTTTGCTGATGAGGCTGCGAATCGAAAAACCGCACTCGAACAGTTCTCGGCACTGGCCGCGATCGGGCTGCGATACTACAGCCCGCGGTTCATCGACCTCGACGGAACCGGCACGGTCGAACACGTCGTTGACCTGAATAAGACGAAGCTGAAGCGGCTGGCAAAGCTGCAGGACGAATTCGGGCTCAGCGTGACGAGCATCGGAGCACGGATCGGCAAGGTTAAACTGCTGGACGTGGACGATGGGTCACACAACAAGTTCATTCCGATCGACAAATACATCAAAACCGAGGTGGCCAACACGATTCGGGCCGCGCACGGACTGGGGACCAAACTCGTTCGCGGCTTCTCCTTCTATCACCCAATCGGGTCGAAGCCGGAAGATCACGTCAACCAGGCCGCCGATCAGATTGGTCAGATCGCTGATGCGTGTGCGGCTGAGGGACTTGTTTACGGGTTGGAGATCGAGCCGAATCTCGTCGGCGAAACAGGGCCGCTGCTGGCCGCAATCGCGAAGAAGCTGAAGCACCCGAACATGGTCCTGATTTACGACGGTGGCAACATCGCTGCTCAAAACAAAGACCGACTGCAGTGTCTGTCTGAGTTCATGGACATGCTGCCCTACCTCGGTTGGATGCACATCAAGGACTATGCGATCGACCGTCGACTGAACTGGTCCGGAGCGGTCGACGAAGAACGGCTCAAGAACTTTGTGCCGGCCGATGTCGGTGATGCCGGACACGATGCCGTGCTGCGGGAGCTGCGAGGACATCTGCCGAAGCTGGAGAAGAAGATGAAGAAGCTCGGCGTACCAGGATTCTTCCTGGAAACCGAGCCGCACCTGAAGGGCGGAGGCCAGTTCGGCGGTTTCAGCGGTCCGGATGGCATGGGCGTTGCCGTGCGGGCACTGTGCTCGGTGCTTGATTATGTGAGCATCGATTACAGCATTCGGAACTTCGATGACATCCGCACGGCCCGCGGCTTTTGATGTCATCTCACGTATTCGATCGAGAAGGCCGCTTTCGGTGTTGCCCGAAGTCTCGCTCCGCCTTGGTGGCGGATGGCGACACACTCGTCTGCGCCGATCCAGATTGTCGATTGCAGTTTGACATCCAGGATGGCATTCCAGTTATGCTGCCTGACGAAGCCCGTGTCCTGTCGCCTGAAGACTGGCAGAGCGTCATGGACCGTACCGGTGGCAGCTCTCACGAACAGTGACGGAGATCATCATGGCGAAGAACAATCGCTCGCGTATCTGCATGGCCTGCCTGTTCTCGATCGTCGTTTCGCCCTTGCTGGCAGATGAGGAAAAACCGGCTGGTACTGACCAGGGCGAGAAGTCTCGGTACACGACCCGCCGTATTCATGACCCCAACGGCATCGGCAAGTTCTACATGGGTCGGGAGATCGCTCATGTCATGGGTTATGTCGCTGCGGACTGGCTCGAACGCGTGAGCCGTGAGAAGGAAGAGAAGCTGTCGCTGCTCATCAAGTCGCTGAAACTGAAGCCCGGGATGGTCGTTGCAGACATCGGTGCTGGCAGCGGAGTCATCTCGATGATGATGGCTCGTGAGATTTCTCCCGAAGGAAAAGTTCTGGCCGTTGATATCCAGCAGGAGATGCTTGACCGGCTGAAGAAGAACTGTGAGCGCGCCGGCATTGAGAACATCGTGCCGATCAAGAGCCACGAAAAGTCACCCAAGCTCAAATCAGGCACTGTCGATCTGATCGTTATGGTCGACGTGTATCACGAGTTCTCGTTCCCGTACGAGATGACGGCGGAACTCGCGAAGTCGCTGAAGCCGGGCGGGCGGATTGCCTGGGTCGAGTACCGCAAGGAAGACTCCAGTGTGCCGATCAAACTCGTCCACAAGATGACGGAGGCTCAAGTCAAAAAAGAGGCCAGCCTTCCGGAGTTTGGATTGAAGTTTGTCGAGACCATCCGCGTACTTCCCTGGCAGCACATCGTCGTGTTTGAACGGAAGGCCGGGAAAAAGGAGTCGACGTAATGCCCACCGGACGTCCGATCTCTCGCGGCGAACTCTGGCAGGCAGTCGATCGTGTTCCCCGGTATCAATTGGGGCACCTGCCCACTCCGCTGGAACCGATGCGAAACCTGTCGGAACATCTGGGCGGGCCGACGCTGTGGATCAAACGGGACGACTGCACGGGACTGGCCCTGGGTGGCAACAAGACTCGACACAACGAGTTTCTACTGGGCGAAGCGATTGCTCAGGGAGCCGACTGTTTCGTCTGGGGTGCTGGAGTCCAAAGCAACAACTGTCGCCAGACAGCGGCAGCCTGTGCCCGGGCCGGACTGCCGATCCATCTGATTCTCAGTCGGGCTCACAGTTCCAGCGACGAGATGCAGGGGAACCTGCTGCTCGACCATCTGCTGGGTGCGACGATCGAAATCGTGGACGTTCCCCTTGGCCCCGAGCTGAATGCGTTGATTGCCAGTCGTGCGGCGGAACTTCGGGAGAAGGGTCGTCGACCGTTTTTCTGGAACGAGCACGAAGTCACCGAAATCGCGGCGATCGGCTATGTGCCGTGTCTCCTGGAAATCGTTGAGCAGTCGATCGAGGCCGGCTTCGAACCGTCAGACATCTACGTCGCGGCGGCGGGTTCGACGGGTGCCGGGCTGGCCCTGGGTGCGGCGGCCCTCGGACTGGATACCAGCGTCCACAGCATTGCGCCGATCGACTGGC
>CAYSJO010000168.1:0-4446 GCA_964431285.1 uncultured Planctomycetaceae bacterium | reverse complement strand
AGGTCCTGCCGTGGCCTGGCCGATCGCCATTGGCGGCGACAAAGGCTATCGCGCGGAGTGGATTGATACTTATCTCCTTAATCTTGGTATCACACCGGTCATCCCGTCGAAAGCGAACGAGGATCGCGATGCACGACAGGTTGACTTTGCTTCTGAACGCTATCGTCAACGAAACATCGTCGAACGCGTCATTGGCTGGCTCAAGGAGTTCCAACGTGTGTTTTCACGGTATGAAAAGCCCGCATTGAACTTCGGTGGTATCGTTCGCCTGGCGTTCATTCAGCGGTACATGCGAGCCATTTTCTAATACGCGTCGTTTCCAAACAGAGCCTAGGACTGCGATGCTCAGTGCGTTCCAATAGATGTTGCTGGGTTTGAACATAAGTCGGCTCCGTGGGTTCAGCCTTAATCAATTCGTGAACCGTGTTACCCATGTGATTGCGTCGTCGGCGAGTTTCTTATCCAAGTCGCCCCAGGGGATCGGCGCAAAACCTCTTCTTGCATCATCCGACTCGCATAGAAAGAACAAAGCGACCGCTGCGCGGCTTACAGGTACCGGATCGTCGCGAAACTCGTTTCCGACGATCCTCCATGCGAGCGCAAACAGATCTCTCAACGAGTCAACACTACGGAAGTCAAACTCCTCTAAGAACTCACGGAGTTCAACCGGCGTTGCTTCTGCGATGTTGTGTGCGATCTGGACATACCACTCGTACAAGTTGGCGGCTCTCTCGGCATATGCGCTTATGTACTGTTCAACGCAGTGGCAAATCCATTTCGCCTGTCCAGGTCTCGCAGTATTGTTAGTCATTGCCAAATACCTCAGGATACTTTTCACGGAAGAGACGCCGCTCCGTTTCCGACAGGGCATCCCAGTCTTGCACTTCGGCCGGAATCGTAGATTCCTCGTTCACCAACATAGCCCGACGCCTATGGTGACCCTCACGTACAGCGTGGCCGGGACCTCGGCCACTGGTTTGTTCGACCCGCGAAGTCCGCCGCGGTCGTGCGCGACGTCAGCGGACGAACTTCGATTGTGTCGCATCCGTTTGGGCGGGGGCACGTCGTCACCTTTTGCTTTCGCCTCACTTCAGTCCGAACGGACACAACGAACCAAACGTTTTTCGCGAAACTTCTCCATCGGGTGCTGGCCGATACAAAGCTCGTACCGCTCATCAACACGACATCGCTCAAAATGACGATTGTCCCTCAAGACGAGAACGGCCTGCTGCTGAAATATGGATACGAACAGGAACTGGACGCGGATGTTCAAGGCATCTACTCGGAATTGATTCCAGATTGTGAGGATGCGGCCAGGGAAAAGAAGACTTCGCTAAAGCAGATTGACTCTCGGAATACCGAGACACGGCTGGCCACCGCAACGTACCTCTGCAAGCATGCAAGATGGGAGTGGTCTTTCTATCGAGAGTTCTGGCTGAAGCATCCCGAAACAGTTGAATCACTGATTGATTATTGCGCTCGGCGCACTTTACGAACGTTACTTCCGGGATCTCAGGATATTTCCCGTTCTGTTCGGTTTCTTTGATTCGAAAGACAAGACCCTGCAGCACGCGGTAGTCCTTTGGATACGTAGTTTTCGGAATCGTGAAAAATGCCCGAAGATACTCGAACTGCTGAAAGCAAAGACCAACCAGCCGATTCTAAGGGCATTGCTTGACCATGTTCATTCGGAACTTCCAGTGAGTTTAAGGCGAGAGTTACAGCCGCCCTTAATAAGAGCCTGGAAACGGAAGCTCAATGACGAGACGTTGGACGAACTCACGCGGGCGATGCTCCACACGGTCGACAAGTCGACGGTCGTGGGATTTCGAGAAATGATCAAGGATCACGCAGGACTTGGGGATTCACTGGTCCGGGCAATCGAGTCTTACACGATCGTCGAACGTAATCCGTTCTTGCGGGCGGAGCTCCTGGATGGATATGACGGTGCCCATCGCTGACGGCCGTTTCGACGTGTGGATCTGACCGCAGATGTCCCCTTGGCGGCTGACAGAATCACGTTCACTCTTCTCTCGGCGTCATCGTCCAGGATATGATGTCTCTGCTCCGCGCGCGGCACGAACCTGAAGGCCACCCGACTTATCCAACCTGCTGGCCCTGTTCCAGGACTTCCGAATGCTCACAATTTCCCGTTCTGCAAAGCGTCTTTGTGACGGCGTCACTCGTCGTTCGTTTCTGCAGGCTGGCACTCTGACTGCTGGAGGCCTGACACTGACTGACGTGCTCAGAGCTGAGCAATCCTCTGGTTCAAGCGTCGGCCACAAAGCGGCGATCATGGTCTACCTGACTGGAGGAATCTCACATCAGGACACCGTAGATCTGAAGCCGGACGCTCCGTCTGAAATCCGCGGTGAGTTCAATCCAATCCTAACCAGTGTGCCTGGAATCGAGTTTTGTGAACTGCTTCCGCAGATGGCAAAAGTCGCTGGCCGTTGTGCGGTGATTCGTTCGATCGTCGGCCAGCGGGACGAGCACAGCAGCTTTCAGAGCCTGACTGGTTACCGGATGGGAACAGTCCAGCGAGACGGTTACCCGAACTTCGGCTCTGTCGTCGCTCGAGTACAGGGGCCGACGGATCCCGTGACTCCGCCATTCATCGACCTTTTCCCGACAATGAAGCATCGCCCGTACAACAGCACCGGCGGCGGTTATCTCGGCAGTCGCTTTAATCAGGTGAAAACGGATGGCGAAGACCTCGCCAGCATGAAACTCCGATTCGTCTCGCCCGGCCAGTTTGAAACCCGTCGCTTTCTGCTACGACAGATCGACAACCTGCGTCGTTCGGCCGAAGACGCCAGCGTGCTTGGTGTGGATGAAAACTACGACCGCGCGTTCGACGTGCTGACGTCGTCTCGATTGGTCGAGGCCCTCGACATCTCGAATGAAAGTGCGGCTGTACGAGATCGCTATGGCAAGGGCTCCTCAAAACATCTTGGCGACGGGGCTCCATTGTGGAACGAGCAGCTACTGCAGGCCCGCCGTCTGGTCGAAGCTGGCGTTCGAGTTGTGACCGTCGCTTATGGTTTCTGGGACACACACGGCAATAACTTCAAACATCTGAAGCAGCACCTGCCAACATTCGATCAGGGCATCTCGGCGCTGATCGAAGACATTTATCAGCGCGGGCTTGGTGATGACGTCACGGTCGTTGTCTGTGACGAATTCGGCAGGACACCGAAGATCAACAAGAAAGCCGGGCGCGACCACTGGGCTCCAGTCAATTGTGCCTGGCTGGCGGGTGGTGGCATGAACGTTGGCCAGGTCATCGGCTCCACCGACAAGACGGGCGGCCACGCCGCAGATCGCCCCGTCGACTTCCGGGACATCCTCGCGACTATCTACCACAACCTCGGCATTGACCTGACCGAGTTGATTCGCGACCAGACCGAACGTCCGGTACCGATCCTCCCGGGCTCCGTCCGCCCGATCCGTGAGCTGATTGTCTGATTCACAACGTTTCCGACAAACCAGTCGTTGGACCAGATGGCAGCGATCGAGGAGTGAAACGGTAGAAAGGTCTTGCCAAATCGGGCGAGGCCTTCGTTCAACTCGATTGGTCAGACACACTTGTGCTGAAAGGAGACCCGCGATGAAAACACTGAGTTTCACGGTCTGCTTTGCCCTGTTATTTGCACACAGTGCTCTTGCAGCGAATCCCATACACTCCCTGCATCCCGATGACACTGATGCACTTAAACCAGCCGGCGTCGACGTTTCTTACAGTGTGATCGTCAATGATGAGAAGAACCCTGAATTCGCCTTTACTGTCTCGGTAGAGGTCCCGGCAGGCATCGATTCTCTGGATGCATATTTCGTCGTTCGAAACGGCAAGGGACTGCTCACCGCTTCCAGTTGGAGCACGTCGCAGGGGAAGTGCATCGCCAGTTTCACGGTCGGGAAGCAGGTGTTGAAAGACGCCCATTTCGCAGTGCAGCATAACCGAGGCAAACGGACCGATGCATTCTCTGCCTCGGGTGGCTACGCGCTCAATCTGTCAGAGTTTGCAAACGACAGCCGCTTCCGCCGTTCCAGCTTTGGGAAAGCAATCCGACCCGAAAGCACGACGGATTTCGTCATCACTCACCCGATCCGGCGCAACGGACCAGACGTCGCCATTGCCGTCACGCGAAAAGATTCGCCCAGCAACCACCATTATGACTTCGCCATTACCGTGACGGGTCATGCCGCCCACCATATTCATATACGCAACGGCCAGCCCATTACGAATAACGACATTCGGCTCGCTGACCTTAACGCGGACGGTTTCCTTGACCTCATGATTGTGGGAGGCACAGACCATCGAGGGAGTTATTGTCAATTGTTGTGTTCGAGAAATCTCAGACAGCGGCGGCTTTGGGTGGGGAGTTCTTGCTGATTCCATCTTCGAATTCGACGCCATGGATGACGTCGGGGATGAGCCTGTAG
>CAYSJO010000167.1:0-4126 GCA_964431285.1 uncultured Planctomycetaceae bacterium | reverse complement strand
CAGTTCCTGCTCATCGAACAGTTTCTTGATGTCTTCCCGTTCGACGAGATACATGTCCGGATTCACGACGAGCTGAGCGAACCGCAGATCGGTGACCTGGCCACCCAGTTCGGCGGCATCCCGTCCACGTTCCTAGAACGGCAGGACAGCGACCGGATAAACGATGTCTTCGTCGTCGTTCTTCTTGCCTTGAGCCGGCAGGACAGAACCAGTCAGCAGAACAATTGCCAAAGCGGCACACACACGGCGACAACGATTCAACGGGGTCATCAGTCAGTCTCCTGTTTGGGATTGAGTTTGAGTTGTTGTGTTATCCAGCGACTCCAGCAGTCGCATCAGCAGGAATCGCGGCGTGGGGCCGTTCTTCCAATGTTCCATCACAGTGAATCCACACATCACCAGCACTCCCTTGCTGTCCGGAAACCGGACTTCGAGCCAGGGCCATGCACGCGCTTCATCCGTAACAGCCAGCTCGATACGACCGCGATGGCTTTCCAGTAACAGGCCACGCGACGGAACGACATTGTCTGTTCCCGGCCACGCCTGAGTATCAAGTCGTTTATCCAGTTCGGCGATGATCTGGCGGCGGGCGAATCGCAATCCGCCAAGAAGTGCATTTCCATCTGAGCCCGGTAATGGCAGTGCGCCATCCACCGGTGCAAGCAGGACAACTCTTCGACCGCCCGCGGCGGCATTGAATACGCTGTCCGCGAGACTGCGATTTCGCACCAGGGACGCGCCTTCGCCGATAATCAGAATGCCCTGCTGCTCCGAATCGTCCACAGATGCCGCGTTACGAATCGAGCGGTAGGAAGGTTCCAGATCATCAAACTGATCGGCCGTATTCCCGTCCGGATCGAACAATTCGATGTCCAGCTGAGTGGCCCATTCCGACTTTCCAGCCAGTGGGTTACGAGGAAACAGCCACAGAGTGCGTTCCAGTGATGCGGCGGCTTCGTTGCTGCCGCGAGGCACGAATTCAGTGGTCACGGTCGTTTCGAAGATGACTCCTTCACGCAACTCAGGTGGTCGCAGAGTGAATTCCGCCGTCGAGCTGACACCGCCGGCCCGTTTCACTTCCACTTCGCCTCGGGCCAGTGTTCGTTGATTGGCCGAATGCGACCAGTGGATTGTTCCTTCCGGAGCACGATCAGAAATCACTCGCATACCAATGCGTGTGTCATCACCAGCAAATGCCGTCGACCAATTCTCGATGGGTGTGATGCGCGTGTCCGCTGAGGCACTCGAATGCTCTACAGCCAGCAGCGCCGCACCAGTAATTGCAATCAGTAGCGGGGCGGGACGATTCATCAGCTCACCTTTCCGTCAAGGACTGCGACGGTCTGGAATACGCGGTACTCCGTTCCTTTGTCGCGAGTGGTGAGAATCTGGACGGGCTGGCGATCCTGTTGAATTCCTGACGTTGTCGCCTGAAATTGATCGCGTCCCGCAAGCTGCAGATCGGAGTCGATGGCGATCAGGCCGTCTGGCAATTGATAAGTCCACAATCGCAGTTCATTTCCATCCGCGTCGCGCGGTGCGACTCGAACGATCTCTTCACTGCGTGAGACGACGTCGAGTGCCCAGGCAAGCTGCCAGTCCTCGCTTCCCTGCGGACGGCGTTCAACGACCACTCGCACGGCCAAGCGAGTTGCATCCGACGGCAGTTGTTCCACGTCTCCACCGGACGATCGATCCAGCCCGAATTCGACCCGGTCGCCCGTCTCAGCCAGCCAGGCGAGCTGGCTGTCGAACATGTTTTCCATTTCAGTCAGCAGAACTTCCTTGTTCTGAATCTGCTCATCACGGAGCCACGCATAATCGGGCGGCAGGTCGACGCTGGGCACACTGCTCTGGTCCTGCACAGCGAACCAGAAGACGCCCACCGAAATCAGCAGCATCATGGCAGAGCCGACTGCAAACCCGGCAGCCCAGCGATCTGGACGCCAGCCTCGTCGATGCGAGTAACCCGCCATAGCATGTCTCGCCGCGCTTCCAGCCAGCTGAGTCGCATGGCCGTTGAGTTGCGTTTCGTCAGACGGGGACTCAAGCAACTCACTGACAATGCGAGCGTGAAGATCGTCCAGTCCACCTGGTGAAGCGGACTGGTCGGCCCACTGACCAAGCAAAGCGTCAAGCTGCTTGTCGTCGTGGTTTACGTTCATGACAGATGCTCCGCGAGGAGTTGTTTCAGTTGCCGGCGTGCTTCGTGAACACGCCAGTACATTGTGTCGGTCGAATAGCCTTCGATTTCCGCAGCTTGACTGGCTGGCTGCTCCTGCAGACAGACCAGCACGATTGCCGCTCGGGATTGTGGTGACAGACTGGACAGAGCCGTCTGCAATTCCGCCTGCAGCACACCCCCGTCCGGTGCAGCCGTCGACACGGCCGAGCCTTCCGGCAATTCATCGTGAAACTGCACGCGAGAACGTCCGCGTCGTTTCAGGTAAGTGCGAACGGTGTTCATCGCGACCTGGTACAACCAGGTGGAAAACTCCGACCGCCCCTCGAACCGTTCGATACCACGAACGACTCGCAGGAAAATGTCCTGAGTGACGTCGTCCGCCGCTGAATGGTCAAGCAGCATCTGAAAGACCACACCCCGTATCCGACTCAAATGCCGACACAGCAGTTCTTCCAGAAGATCAGTGCGGCCGCTGTCGCGAAACTGATCGATCAGGTGCTGGTCAGAATGACTCAAATCTGCCTCGCGGCTTTCAAACGTGCCTGGTGGTGGGGATTAGACCGCGGCCAACCGCAATTCCTGGACGCAATCTGTCTGCCTGTTGAAGAACGGTCGAGTGCCTTAAAACGTGTCATGAGCGGGTCTTAGGGACTGCTCGGACGCTTTGAGCGGGCCAATCCCAGCATCGGAGACAGCATCATGGCGGACAGTCGATTTGTGGTCGTTACGGGGGCAACTCGCGGGTTGGGCCGAGCCATGGTGTCCCGGTTGATCGAGGACGGGCACACCGTCGCAGGTTGCGGCCGTTCAACGCAAGCCGTTGCGGAGCTCGAAGCGGAGTACGGTAGTCCGCACAGATTTGATGTTCTCGACGTGGTTGACGACGGGCAGGTGGGCGAGTGGGCAGATTCCGTTGTCAGCCAGTACGAGCCACCAGATTTGCTGCTGAACAATGCCGCGTCGATCAATGCCAACGCGAGTCTGTGGGAAGTGCCTGTCGAAGAGTTCGATATGGTCATCGACGTGAATATCAAGGGTGTCACCAACGTGATCCGGCATCTGGTGCCGGCGATGATCGAACGCGAGTCGGGGATCATCGTGAACTTCAGCTCGGGCTGGGGTCGGTCGGCGTCTGCCGACGTCGCGCCCTATTGTGCAACGAAGTGGGCCATCGAGGGACTGACGCAGGCGATGGCTCAGGAATTACCGCCGGGCATGGCTGCCGTGCCGCTGAATCCCGGGATCATTAACACCGACATGCTGCAGAGCTGCTTCGGCTCATCGGCCGATCACTATCCGGATGCAGACGCGTGGAGTCGCTTCGCCGTGCCGTACATCCTGTCGATCCGCCCGTCGCAGAACGGTGAACCTCTGAGTGTGACCCCTTAAGGCAAGTGCCCCGTTCCGGTAGCTGGATTCGGAAATTTCTCTCTCGCATGACGGCCGTCAGCGCCTGATCGAAAATCCTGAAGGCACGTCTGTTGCCGCCTCCAGTAACTGCTCATCAGCGAGTGTGATGTTTCCGTGGAACGCATCAGCAATGGCGACAAGGAATGCGCTGACCTCGTCGGAGACGCCAGCGGTGATCAATTCGACTGTTCCGTCTGCGAGGTTGCGGACAGAACCCGAAACAGGAAAACCGCGCGCCAGGCGGTTTGTCGTGCAGCGGAAGCCCACGCCCTGCACTCGCCCGTGATAGATCACGCGTAATTGGATTCGTTTGTCACTCATAAGTGTCCCGTTAGTTCTCACAGGACTTCGAAGATACATCATAGCCGGTCCATTCCATCGAAGAACTGCTGGGGCGGTTCGCCAAACTGCGGTGTGCTCCGGACACTTTGTTCCAGTGCAACTCCCGTTGGATTCACCGTTCCGAATCCGGAATGTGAATCGCGGCAAAGCTGCGCAGACCGAAGCCGATTGGCCGCATGCGCAACGGTC
>CAYSJO010000166.1:0-2565 GCA_964431285.1 uncultured Planctomycetaceae bacterium | reverse complement strand
GCTTGAGTTCCAGCGTCGGCAACAACTGAACTGACGCCAGACCGAACCCCAGACTCATCGCCAGGATGACGTGTCCACACGCAACACCGCGACGCTGCAGCAGGTTTTCGTCAACGTGATCAGTCCAGAAGAACAGCCGCAGCGGTACCCAGACGGCGATTAGAATCTGGGTAATGAATGCCAGATTGAAGTGCCCGGCCAGCATTTGCACAGACAACACGATGCCTAGTCCTGCCAGCCACAACCACAGCCGCGAGCGCAGAAATCTCTCCACAAGGAACAGTGCCAGTGGCAACCACGCTCCACCGATGATCGCCCACTCCAGACACATCCGTGGCGGGAACCAGCCGTAGACATACACCAGAGCCGCAAAGACGCTTCCCCACGTCGTCAGTCCGAGCGACCGCGCCAGCAGCCAGGTAAACACGAATGCCATCACATAATGCAGAAGCTGGTTAGCGTTGTAAGCAGTGTTGACGTCCAGCAATCCGTACAGCAGCAGATGCGGCGGATACAGCGCACCGGTCTGACTCTCGGCAATCAGTGGGTAACCAAATCCCGTGCGGTTATTCCATAACGGGAATTCGCCATTGTGCAGACTCTCGGACAGGAACTGCTTCTGCGGGAAGAAGTACGAGTACGTGTCACCGCCGATCAAACCTCCGCCCGCCCACAGAGGCCACCAGAACACGAACGTCAACGCGATCGCCAGCGCGAGCACGATCAGGGATTCACGCGGCGAGATCGCGGCAGCTGTGTCCTCAACTTGTGCCGTCACAGATGGCCATTCCGGAATGTCGCCATCTCACTTCGTGAGATGAGCCGGGTTCAATACGCGTTGGCAACTCCGATAACTGCGCAACCGCTATGCTGCGCCGAAACCAACCGCCGTCTCCACCAGAGTCCGCAGCATGCAGCCTGACGCGCCGCCTTCGCGGTGTGGTTTGTTGCTGGATGCAAAAGCCGGCCCGGCGATATCCAGATGCACCCAGGGCTTATCGTCTACGAATTTCTCAAGAAACTTCGCGGCAGTAATGGCACCACCCCAGCGGCCACCAATGTTACGGCAATCTGCCACATCACTCTTCAGCAGGTCCGCGTAGAGGTCGAAGGTGGGAAGCTGCCAGGCCAGTTCCCCGGCCGTCTCGGCCGCCGCCAGTACGGTGTCGCACCAGTTCTGATCGTTTGCGAAAACACCGGTCACGTCTTCGCCCAGAGCGACAACGCACGCCCCAGTCAGTGTGGCCAAGTCGATGATTCGGTCGGCGCCATGGTCAGCGGCGTAGCTCAACACATCCGCCAGCACCAGCCGGCCTTCCGCGTCGGTGTTCTGAACTTCGATGGTGGTCCCGTTCCGCGCGGTCAGAATATCACCGAGTTTGTACGACGTTCCGCTGATCATGTTCTCGACCAGGCCCATGTAGCCGGTTACGTTCACCGGCAGCTTCAACCGGGCGATTGCCGACACGGCACCGAGCACGGTGGCCGCACCAGCCATGTCACACTTCATCGTGATCATGCCGTCCGACGTCTTCAATGAGAGTCCGCCGCAATCGAACGTCACGCCTTTGCCGCACAGCGCCAGCGTGGGTGCGTCGTCGGCACCGCCGCGGTATTCGATAGACACAACGCGTGGTTCGCGCGAACTGCCGCGATTCACGGCCAGCAGCGAACCCATGTTCTCGGCCTCCAGTTCTGCCTGACCAAACACCTCGCATTTCAGACTGAGGTCCGCTGCGACCTGCTCCGACTGCTTTGCAAAGGACTCGGGATAAATCTCCTGGGGCGGCAGATTGACCAGGTCGCGCGTCAGGTTGACCGCTTCGCCCAGGACAGTGCCCCGCGCGGCAGCTTCGTTCGCCGTCGCCTCATCGGATGCGTCAACCAGAATCGTCGCGGCTGCAAGCGGATGCCGACCCGGCTCCGATTTCAGACCGTCCTGACCCTGGGATGCGACATGCAGCGCAATCGCAGCAGTCTCAACGCCCTGTGCCACGGACAGACCACCCATCGATTCCGGGATAGCAATTGTGGCTGACATGTCCTTCTTTGTCGCAACCTTCCGCGCCGCCGCCGTCAGTGCCTTCTCCAGTTTCGGCCGCGTCAGTTCATCAGATTTCCCCAGCCCAACGACCAGCAACCGTGTCGCTGCGATACCGGGCGCATCTCGAATCACTACCTGCTGCGCCAGTTTGCCTGTCAGGTCTTCCATCTCGATCAGCCGCAACAATGTGCCGCCCATGGCAGAGTCAAGTTGCTCGAACCGGCCGCTCAGTTGTGGTTCCTCAGGTATGGCAACAATCAGCCATTGAGCTTCGGCAGCGTTCCAGTCCGCAGTGCTGATCTGAATCTCCATACGACAGCTCTTTCATTCTCAGAATTCAAAGTCAGGAAAGCATTCTCTTCATCACGAGAAGCTAACAGTTGTGCTGGTTCAGCGGGAACTGGAATTTGAGCAGGCTGGCGTTAGCGAGTTGAGTTTGAGTTCATTGTGGGATCGAGTTGAGTGTCAGGCAACTGCCCTTGGGTCCTGACGTCGCTGGCGGGCTTCTTCCAGTTTGCGGT
>CAYSJO010000165.1:0-12189 GCA_964431285.1 uncultured Planctomycetaceae bacterium | reverse complement strand
AGGAGCCGTGCGCCTGGACGGCAATATCACGACGACTGACAACAACGTGTCTCTCGACGGTGCCTTCACACAGGCCAATCCCACCACCATCGATACCGGTGCTGCCGGTGGCAGAATCGACTTCGCCACCACCGCAACGATTGATTCTGCCAGCAACAACCTGACCCTGGATGCAGGAACGGGCAACATCACTCTGGCCGGCGCCGTGTCGAACGGGGCGGCTGTCGACGTTGTCGATGGCTCTGTGATGAGCTTCGCGGCGATCACCGCGAATAGCCTGACCGTTCAGGACGTCCAGACCAGCGTGACGTTCGGCGGCACGCTGGCGATCGCTGGCAACGTGGACGTGGACGCAACTGGCAGTGGCGCAAGCACGGTGGCTCTGAACGCCGCTCTGACGACCACGACCGGTGGTACAGTGGCCATCGACGCAAGCGGTACGACGACGATTGCCGCAGCGGGCAACATCATCTCTGACGGAGCGGTGACATTCGGTGCTGCTCTGGGTGGTGCTCTGAATGCTTCCGCTGATATCACGACCAGCGACGACAACGTCACATTCACCAATGCGGTGACGCTGGGCGACGCAGTTTCGGTGGACACAACGGGCACAGCGGCCGGAAATATTCTGGCCAGTTCGACAATCGCACTGGGTGCGAACAACCTGACGCTTGATGCCGGAGCAACCGGAAACATCATGCTTGCTGGTACCGTCGGTGGTACGGGCGCCGTGAACGTGACGGACGGTGCGGTGCAGGACTACCAGGCTCTGAACGTCGACTCTGTCACAATCTCGGACGCCACGACCAGCGTGACCTTCAACGCAGCCTCAGCCATTGCCACATCACTAAGCGTGACAAGCGGTGGTTCGGTTGTGGTTGACGGTGCCCTGGCTGTCGGAGCCGACCTGAACGCCGGCCGGACTGCCACTATCAATGCAGCGACCTCAATCAGTGGTGCCGGCAGTGTCGCGGCCACCAACCTCGCCCTCGATGCCGGAGCGGGTATTGACGCCACGGCCGTGGCGGCCGTGGGAGTCGAAGCAGACACCGCAGCATTGCGATTCAGCATTTCGGCGGCATCCATCGATATCGATACTACCGCTGGTGACATCGACATCGACAACATCAATACGACGACTGCCATCACAACGATCAACTCGATCACCACGGTTGGTGATGACATCCGATTCCGTCACAACGACCTGGGAACGGGATCCGATCTTGAAATCTCCGGTACTGTCTCCAGCGGTGACGGAACCACGAACGGCGGGTCAATCGAAGTTCGGGCCGAAGTTGACAGCCTGACGGTCAACGGGACCGGAACACCAGGTACAGTGTCGACGGCAATCGGTGCCGGCGGCATGGTCGACCTGTTTGCCGTCAATCTGCTCACGGGAGCAACGATTACCGTGGGTCAGGGAAACATCAACCTGATTGGTGGCGGTGACCTGATTATCGAAACCAACATTATCACTGCGGGTAACATCGACCTGGCCGCTCCACGCGACGTCATTGTTCGAGCAACGGTGCAGTCCACAGGCGGGTCTGTTGAGCTGACAGGTAACGAAGACCTGGCCGGCATGCAGCAGGTCGACATGCTCGGAGGTATTCTGATCGAGGCCGCCGGTTTCGTGGACGCCGCAACAACCCTTACACTCGAAGGTGCCGACCTCAACAATCTGGGAGCCGCGACCGGAACCGAGAGCGTTCAGATCGACGCAGATACGACGCCGGCGACTGCGCAGGTCCAAGCGGGAGGCAACATCACCCTGCAGAGCACCACGCAGGCACCGGCTGCCGCTGACATCGTCATCAACGGTGTGGTGAACAGCACAGGAGCGGGAACGACCAGTGTCGACGCTGCTGAAGCGACAGGCGTCATCCTGCTTGGCAACGATGTGACCGGCACGAACAACGTCGACTTCAATGACGATGTCGTCCTCACGGCCGACGTCACGGTACAGGGTGCCAACGTCGGTTTCGATGCCACAATTGAAGATGACGTGACCGACGGCGATGCGGGGTTGATCGTTAACGGCAGCGGAGTAACGACCTTTACCGGTGAAGTCGGTGGCAACGGCAACGATCTCGACGACCTGACCACTGACGCCGCCGGAAGCACGGTCATCAATGGCAGTGCGGTTACGACATCCGGAACACAGGCCTACAACGATGCCGTCACAGTTGGCTCGACTGGAATGGCCACAAATCTGAGCGGTACGACGGTCACCTTCAATGGCACTGTCGACGACGCGACAGCAGACACAGAAGCCCTGACAGTCACCGGTAACGCCGTCTTCGGAAACGGGACAGGTGACTTCGTCGGCAGCACGAACCGGCTGGCGTCGCTGACAGTGACTGGAACGACCGTATTCAACACGGACGGTGACTCGGCGACCGACGCCACTGTCGAAACGAACGGTAATCAGGACTATCAAGGTAACGTCACGGTCGCAGCCGACGTTGTGCTGGCCAGCCAGAACTCGGGCACGATCAACGTCGGCGGAACCATCAACGGTGATGGCGTCGCAGCCAGAGACCTGACTATCAACACGGCCGGACTTACACAGCTCGACGGCGCTACGGTGGGAACCCCCAACGCCTTGGACAATCTCATTACGGACGATACGAACGCTGTCGCCGCACAACGAGGCGGCATCACCGAGCTGTCTGGTAACTTCATCACTGAGCGAAACCAGACGTTCAACGACGCCGTCGAATTGACTGGCAACGTCATCATGACAAGCACGATGACCGGAAACTTGACGTTCAATTCAACCCTCGATGCCGACGAGACCGCGAATGACCTCACACTCGCGCTTATCACGGCAGGGACTACGAACTTCAACGGTGTGGTTGGTGGTGAAGCAGACGCCGATGGCGGCGAACTTGAATCGTTGACCACGGATGCAGCCGGTACGACGAATATCAACACCGCTGCGATCACCACGAACGGATCCACCATGACATTCAACGATCCAGTCGTTGTGATGATGGATACTGTGATCACCGAGACCGACTCGGGAGCCGTGACATTCAATAACACGGTCGACAGTGAAGCGACCGAAACCAACGACCTTACGGTCAATAGCACTGGCGGCGGCGGAACGATCTTCAACGCCGACGTCGGCGAAGCAACCGACGGCGAACTCGGCAACATCACCACCGATGCGGCCGGAACGACCACTATCGATGATGGTGTCACTCTGACCACCACGATGGATCAGAACTACAACGATCCCGTCACGGCGACGAATGCGACGTTCAACGCGGACAACATCACGGCTGTTAACGCCGGCAACGACTTTATCGGTGCAACCTCGGTCAATGCCGCCACTAACGCCGACCTAGTCGACATGAATGCTTTCGAGTTCGATGACTCAATGGTCGGCGGCAACGTCACCCTGACGGCCGGCGGCGACGTGACGGACATGGACGGAGCGACAGTCGACATCGACAGTCAGCTCATCATTGACACCACCGGTAACGTCCTGCTGGACAACCCGGACAATGACATCAACGAACTACAGATCGTGAACGCCATTAACGTCACGGTCGACAACGACGACCCGAACGGGGTAGAGCTGGAAGCTATCAACGCCAGCGGGTTCCTGCTGGTCGATTCCGAAGGCCCGATCAGCGTCGAAACCACCAGCACGGTCATCACCGTCGGCACGACGGCGACGTTCATCACGCGCGATGATGATGATGGCGACGCTCCGATTACCATCGACACGCTCCAGTTCACCGCTGGCGACAACGTGACCGCTCAGACTCTGGATGCAGCCGGAGCCAACGCAGTTGTCTCGAATATCCGTATCCTGGAAATCCTGGATGACCTGTCGATCGACACGATCGAAACGGCGGGCGATGCCTTCCTTGAGACCGGGCTCGACATTATCGACGGTGGTGATGTGAACGACGACATTATTGCCGACAATGTGTCGCTGCGAGCACGTACGGGCATTGGCGAAGCCAACGCTCTTGATACGGCCATCAGTACTCTGGCCGCTCTGACGGATGTCAGCGGCACAATCGAGATCGACAACAGTGTTGGCGGACTGCTGACAATCGGCGCGGCCGACAACCTGCAGGGTGTCGAAAACTTCGGAACGGGCATCATCACGCTGACCAATGCCAGTCCGGTGACAATCTCCAACAACATGACGGCCAATAACACCATCACGGTTAACGCGACCGAAGGCACTGCTGACGACAACATCACGGTTAATAACGGTGCCACGATTCTCACCAGCAGCGGTGACATCAACCTGAACGCCGGAGACGGCTTCTCCGTCGCTCAGGGCACGTCGATCATCGCCGAGAACGATGTCAACCTGACCGGTGATATCGGTGACGATGACACATCAGAGACCGCAACGTTGAGCGGAAACTTTGAAGCCATCAACGGCTCCGTCAACGTGGACTTTTCGGCGAGCGACGACGACAACACGATCGACGCCTCGATGGCGACCGGCGACGGCATGACCATCACCGGTGGATCGGGCAACGACACGATTACAGCCACTGGCCAGGATGATTCGGTCGATGCCGGAGCTGGAGCGGACTCGATCGTCGGCGGACCAGGAGCGGATACACTCAACGGTGAAGCCGGCAACGACAGTTTCCTGTGGAACAACGGCGACGGATCGGACGAGGTTGACGGTGGTGCCGACACGGACGATTTCGAACTGAACGGAGCGGCGGGAGCCAACGATGTTCTGACTCTGGATGCCAGCGGCACCAACGCTGGCGGCGGGTTTGATTACGAAATCTCACGCGACGCGACGGGCAGCGATTTCACGGTCGAAGTGATCAATGTCGAATCGCAAGTTGTGAATGGTGACGGAAACGGCGGAGCCGACGGAAACGATTTGATCACCGTCGGTGACCTGTCTTCAACCAACACGACTCTGGCCACGATCACCATCAGTGGTGAAGGTGGCAACGACACGGTCGACGGATCGGCCGCCGACGCGGCATTGTCCCTGACCATCAACGGCGACGCCGGTGACGACTCGCTGACTGGTAGTGCTCAGGTCGACACGATCAACGGTGGTGGCGACGCTGACACGATCGACGGCAACGCTGGCGACGACATTCTGAGCGGTGATGCTGGCGATGATCTGATCGTCTGGAACAACGGCGATGGCTCGGACAGTGTTGAAGGGGGAGCTGATAATGACACGCTGGTCTTCGACATTCAGAGTTCCACCGACACGCTGACAGTCAGCGACAATGCTGGTCGCCTGGACGTGGCTCGGACGAATAGCAATACCTTCACCGTCAGCAGTGACGGAATTGAAAACCTGGACATCGACACCAATGGCAACGCCGACTCGGTTACGGTGAGCGACCTGTCTGGTCTCAGTCAGGCATTGACTTCAGCGATCTACCGCCTGGGTGGCGGTGCGGACACGTTCGACGCCAGTGCCGACGCCAGTACGGCGGTCAGTGTGCTGGGTGAAACCGGCGATGACACGATCAACGGTAGTGATGCCAATGACACGCTGTCTGGTGGAGCTGACAACGATTCGATCACCGGTAACGGCGGCGACGACCAGCTGCAGGGCGACGACGGCGACGACACGTTTGTCTGGGACAACGGCGACGCGTCCGATGACATCGAAGGTGGAGACGGCACGGACTCGGCAGTGCTAAATGGCAATGCGGCTGCAGCTGACGCTCTGACGATTGACCCAAGTGCCGGTGGGTTCGATTACGAATTGTCTCGCGGTGCTGACTTCACGCTGCAAATTGAAGAAGTCGAATCTCAGACGATTAATGCCGACGCTGGAACGGGAGCGAACGACGATTCCGTCACGGTGAGCGAGATTTCCTCAACAAACGGCTCGTTAACCAACCTGACAATTAACGGTGATGACGGAGCGGATACGGTCAACGTGACCAACTCGGCTCTGAATATCACGGTCAGCGGTGGGGCAGGTGATGACACGGTCGACGCCACGGCCTCCAGCATGGGCCTCGAAATCAATGGTGACGGCGACAACGACACGATCACCGGTTCCGGTGGAGCAGACATCATTAACGGTGGCGCGGGGGATGATGCGATCGATGGCAATCCCGGTAATGACACGATCAACGGTGATGCGGGTGCTGACTCGATCGTATGGAATCAGGGCGACGGCAGCGACATGATCGACGGTGGAGCCGACACGGACGGTCTGGATGTCAACGGTTCGACATTCGACGACAACCTGGCCGTCGGTGGAAACGGAACACGGTTCACCGTCAGCCGTGACAACTTCGGGGCGTTCAGTCTGGACGTTGGAACGGTTGAGAACCTGAACATCGACGGCGGCGACGGCGATGATACTGTCACGATCAACGATCTAAGCGGTGTGAGTGATCTCGCCAACGCTCAGCTCAACGGTGACGGCGGCATGGACGAATTCGTGCTGAACGATGGTGGACTGGGTGCGAACGTGACTGGCAACGTTGACGGCGGAGCCGACAATGACACGCTCAATGTCTCCAGCCTGACTGCAGCAGAGACGGTCGACCTTGACGAAACGACCTCCGGCGACGGGACATCCACGAGTGTCAACAGCTTCACCAGTATCGCGTCGTTTACTGGTGATGCGACCAACGACATTTTGCAGGCGACGGCCGGTGCGGACACATTCGACATCACAGGCCAAGACGACGGAACAGTTGCCGGTGTCGCATTCACCGACTTCTCGATCCTGCAGGGTCTGGGTGGCGAAGACACGTTCACGCTGAACGGCGGCCAGAACACCGGATCGATTGACGGTGGAACTGGAACGGACAGTCTGAATCTGGACAACTTCGACAACACCACCAACGTCACAGGTGCCGATGCCGGTAACTCGGCGGGAGTGGATGCAGGAGACGCCACTGGCGTGGCCTCATTCACCAGCATCGGGAACGTCACCGGTGGTTCCGAAGCTGACGACTTTGTGTTTGCCGACGGTGCCTCACTGACCGGAATACTGAATGGTGGTACAGGATCGAACTCGCTGATCGAGAACAGTTCAGACAATATGCTGAACGTTACGAACAACGATGCGGGAACGGCCGACAACATCACGGGCGGCTTCACAAGCATCGGTAACCTTGACGGCGGTGCCGGAGCTGATGATATCACGATCAGTGCCGCCGGGGACTTGAGCGGCAATGTCGACGGCGGTGCCGGAGACGATGAAATCATCTTCCAGGAAGGTGGGATAATCCGCGGCAACGTGGATGGTGGTGCCGACACCGACCTGCTGGACTACTCGGCCTTTACGAGTGCCGTGAACGTCGATCTGGAAGCCGGAACGGCCACCAGTGTTACTGGCTCGGTCAGTAATGTTGAAAATGCGACGGGCGGCTCGGGTGCCGACACGTTGACTGGTGACAGTGCTGCCAACGTGCTGAGTGGCGGTGGCGGTAACGACACAATCGACGGTAACGGTGGGCCGGACACCATGTCTGGTGGCGACGGTGACGATTCCTTCGTCTGGAACAACACCGACGGCAGCGACATGATCGACGGCAACGCCGACAACGACTCGCTGCAGGTGAACCTCGATGGAGCTGCAGACAACCTCAACATCAGTGACGCCGACGGCGCCGGTGCCAGCACACGGCTGGACATCACTCGCACGACAGCCGGTACGTTCACTCTGGATGTCGACACTGTTGAGAATCTGGAAGTCAACGCTGGTGCCATGGATGATACGGTCACCTTCACAAACGACGTCAGTGGCACTTCGCTGGACACGACTGTGATCAACGGTGGCGACGGAAACGACACGCTGGACGCCGATCTGGCGAACGAGCCCGTAACACTTAATGGTGGCAACGGGGACGATTCGCTGACAGGTAGTGCTCAGGTCGACCTGCTGGATGGTGGAGCCGGTAACGACACACTTGACGGCAATCCTGGCACTGATGTGGTGTTGGGCGACGACGGCGACGACCTGTTCATCTGGAATAACGGGGACGCGACCGAACCGATCGAAGGCGGTTCGGGCTTCGACCAGCTGATCGTCAGTGGCAACGATGGCCTCGACGACGAGCTGACGATCGGGCGAACCGGTGATCGAGTCAACGTCTCACGGCCGAATCTTGGCGCAGGCCTTGGTGCATTCCTGCTCGACATCGATGACGTTGAACGGCTGGACGTCAACGGGTTGGGCGGAGATGACGACATTCAGGTCGATGGCCTGCGGACAACTGACCTGGACGAGATGAATCTGTCCGGCGGTGCCGGTGACGATTTCTTCGACATCGTGTCGACAATCGTCATGCCGATCGTCGTTGATGGTGGAGCTGACGCGGATCGACTGATGTTCCAGGCGGCGGGTGCGGTGGACGACGCCAACGGCACGATTACCGCTGAGAACGGTGTAACGCAGATCAACTTCACGAATCTGGACGCGTTCACGCGACAGGTCCTGGCCGGAGTTTCTGAAGGTAACCTCCCGAACCTGCAAGTCATCGATCCGACGACCGGGGCGACTCTCGAAACGATCGACTCGTTCACGAACTTCGAGGGCTCCATACACACGGGCGGAGTTCGGACGGCGATTGGTGACGTCAATGGTGACGGCATCACAGACATCGTCGCCGCGGCGGGTCCGGGTGCCGGGCCACACGTCAAGGTCTTCAGTGGTGTCGACGGAAGCCTGCTGCAGAGCTTCTACGCCTACGACCTGTCGCATACCGGCGGTGTCTACGTTGCCGTCGGTGACGTCGACAATGACGGGTTCGATGACGTGATTACTGGTGCTGATGCTGGTGGCGGACCACACGTGAAGGTCTTCAGCGGTTCGACCCAATTCTTCCCGAGTGTGTTGCACAGCTTCTACGCCTACGACGTGAACTTCGGCGGTGGTGTGACCGTGGCGGCTGGCGACATCAGCGGAGATGGCGTGGCCGACATCCTCACCGGTGCCGCCCGCTCCGGTGGACCACACGTCAAGGTCTTTGACGTGTTCAACAACGCTCCGAACGGTTCTGAGCCGACAAATGCGATTGACAGTTTCTTCGGGTTCGATCGCTTCGGACACCGAACGGGCATTACGGTCTCGGCGGGTGATACGGACGGAGATGGCCGCATGGAAATCCTTACGGGAGCCGGACTCAGTACTGGTTCCGAGGCACACATCTTTGAGGCAATGCAAACGGAGGTGGTCCCGACACCGGCGCTTTCGGTCCCGTTCGGAGCTGGCGTGACTCTTCCGCTGGAGGTCAGTTCGGTCGATATCAACAGCGATGGAGTGGCAGAACTGGCTCTGACCGTGGTGACTGAGAACAGTGCAGCCGACGCGACGACCGGGTCCTCGGCAACGAGGATCGTTTCCGTATTCAGCGGCGACCCGATTGGAACGGGCGGTCTGAGTATTGATCTGGGTGCCTCGATCACTGGTGGCGGACTGACAATCGCAACCCCACGTCTGAACGCCCCGTAAGTCAGGCTGGCACCCGCAGCGCGTCGCCTGGAGCGAGCTTACGCGGCACCAGACGTTGATTGAAAACCTGTAATCACCGACCGCCAGAGTACGGAACTTCCGTGCTCTGGCGGTTTTGCTTTTCAGTGGCACTTACATTGAGCGGGATAGATCACGGCACATTTCCACCACTTCATGCCACAACGCCGGGCTGACTCCCAGAGAACGTGATTCGGCCAATGCCGTCAGTTCATCATCAGGGACTGACTGTCTGGCGATCGCAAGTCCACCGACAGCGACGCAGGGTGATCGGCTCATTCCGGCGCTGCATGCGACAAGTGTCGGTACTTTTGCGGTAACCAGCGACGAAACCACCTGAAGTGCCAACTGCAGATGCCACTCGTCATTGCCCTGTCCATCCCGCAATGGAATGCGGCAGTACGTAATTGAACGCGGCAGAACTGCAGGCTCTTCTTCACAAGAAACATCTACAACCGCTTCGATTCCCTTCCCGGTGATTTGACGGGGATCGCGAGCGTCCCGCGAGTTTCCCGTCCACAACAGGCCGGGCACGACGTGCTGCATGCGGCTCTCCGATTCAGATGCGGTCGAGGCTGTCGATCCAGCGGCCGATTTCGTCAATCGCCTCAGACGTTGGATAGCGATTGGCGTGATCCGGGATCTTCCGGGTCGTGACCGGGAACTTCAGGGCTTCGAGGCTTTTCACTGTGCGATCGATGAACGGCACGGCTGGATCGCGTTCACCGTAGACCAGGTGAAACTGCACGAGGAACTCGGGCGTGTGTTCCGGCGGAGCCTTCCTTAAAGGAGAACCGGCCAGCGCCACTCCTCGGAACACGCCTTCACCACCATAGGCGACGGATGCGGCAAACGGTCCGCCATTACCGAAACTGTGAATCGCAATCCGTTCGGGAGCGATCGTGTACCGCTCACGAAAATCCTTGACGAGGTCTTTCACAAATTCGGTCTCGTTGGCTTCCCAGCCACGAGTTTTGGCCGCCTTAGGGCCGACCAGAATGATGCCACGGTGCTCGCAGATGGACTTCCAGTCGCTGTTAATCGTGGCTTCCATGGTCGTGCCCTGCGGATGAATCCAGACCAGCAGGCTCCATGTCATGTCCGGTCGATACGAGTCCGGAACGACGGCCCAGTATTCCTGGTCGTATCCTGTCAGCTTGTCCGTATAGCGACCGGTTTTCGGAGCATCTTCAGCTTCGGCGGGAGCAGCAACCGCGGGGGTCAGGGCAGCGGTCAGCTGTTCTGCAACTGTGTTGACGACTCCCGTCAGTGTGACATCGACGGACTCAGTCGAATCACCTCGCTTGAGTGACAGCGACACCGTTTCGTCGGGTCTCAATTGCGTGATGAGTTCGACCAGTTGAGCGGCACTTGTCAGTTCCGTCCCGCTGATTGAAAGAATGCGATCACCTTTCTGCAGGCCGGCCTCGGCGGCGGCACTGCCTTCGTAGACGTATCGGATGCCGATCCCGGCGACAGACTGCTCCTCATGTCGTGCTGGCAGAATTCCGAGGAATGGCAGGTCGTACGGCTTCAGTTCACCGACAAGAGTCACCTCCTGCGTGATCGATTCATCGTCGCGGCGGATGGTAATTTCGACCTTCTCGCCTTCCAGCCGACTCTTTAGTTCCTGCAGCAGCTGGACAACTCGCACGATCGGCTGGCCATTGATCTTCTCGATCACATCGCCTGGCTTGAAGCCGGCATTCCACGCTGGCGAATCGAAGCGGACGCGATTGATTTCCGGTTTACCGGCGTACAGGTAACCGGTCTTGATCGAAACGCCGGTCAGTCCGGGACGCAGGTCCGTTCCTTCCTTCAGTCGTGGCAACACGGACAGGATGTCTTCGAATGGAACGGCAAAGCCAATTCCCGAGTCGTACCATTCGACTCCAGCGGTCTCAGAGTTTCCCTGCGGCGACAATGGCACCAGCAGACCTGCGGCTCGCCCGGATACATCAACCAGCGCGCCTCCGTAATTCACGGGCGACACTTTGGCGTCCGTCTGAATGGCTTTCCCCCACACGCGATCGAGAGCACTGACGATTCCGACCGAGACGCTGGGCAACGGAGAATCGTATGTGCGTCCCAGCGCCAGAGCCCATTGCCCAACGCGAAATGAGTCTTTGGGCGCGATCGGCGGAACGGTCAGGTCGGCCGCGGAAATCTTCAGCAGCGTGACCATCCGCAGTCGGTCCGTCGCAATGATACGAGCCGGGAAACGTTGGTTGTCCGCTAGTGTGACCAGCACGGATGTTGGTTTGGAGATGAAGTTGAAAGCGCTGGATACGATGTAGCCGTCGGCATCAATCACGACTCCCGTGGTCGATGCCGTGCCCGTCAGGACCTGCCCCACGATGTCGAGTCCGCCGACCGTATCGATGCGGACCAATGACGGGGCGATCCGCACAGCGACCTCACGAAAGGCCTGCTCTTCGGCGTTCTCAAGTGCCTCGCGAGCGTTGTCCTGAGCCACGGTGACCTGAGCCGCGAGGATTGACGCGATCAGCAGCAGCGGCCGCGTCAATCGACGGAGTGTGAGTTGGTGCAGCATCTCTATAAGTCCCTCAGTGGAAGAGGATTCGTTCTCGGCAGTTCTCGCACATCCGCCGAGTCCTGTCCAGAAGCGAGCGATTGAGACGCAACGACACTCCAGGTAAAGTCCGCCGCTTCACTCTCGGCATTCTCACACGAAAGACCTCTCCATGCGTCACGATCAGCGACAACCT
>CAYSJO010000164.1:0-11132 GCA_964431285.1 uncultured Planctomycetaceae bacterium | reverse complement strand
AACCGCGTTGCTGTCGCGCGTTTTACACACGGAGTTTTCAAAAAATGAGATGTCGTACACCAACCAATGGCTCAGGCGCGATCGCGCACCGCCTGACCGCGCTGACGTTTGAGGAACTCGTTGGCGTCTGTGAGCACACCTGTAACCAGCAGACTCGGCACGAAATCATGCTGGGACTGCTGTGGTCTCAGATCGGGATGCTTCGACGACTGAAAGACGCTCTTCGCGACAATCCACCGGCGGAGATGGCACCAATGCTGATTATGCAAATTCGGTTTGAAGGCAACGTCGAGGAGGTGGCAAACATGTTCTACCTGACCATCGCTGCCATCGATCAAGTGGTAAACAAAGCTTGAATTGGAAGGATTCACAATGGGAACTCGTGGACCAGTATCACGGAACGGCGCCCGAAAGCGGCAGTCGAAGAAGGACGGCAGTGGCGAATCACATGAGTTTGCTCAGACGCTGAGCCAACTGACGTTCGAGCAGTTCATCGAATCCTGCGGAGCGTGTGGTGATTTGCAGTCGCAGGACGGAGTCGTCGTGGCATTGCTTTGGCAGACAATCCGAACCTACGCGCGGCTGGACCGTGAACTCAGCGACGGGCCTCTTTTCGACCAGAAGGATCTGCTGATTCAACTGGCGAAACTCCAGGTTCAGATTGCGACGCTGGCAGCACGTTTCGCGATGGATCCCGCGACTCGAATTCGACTGAGAATTGAATCGCCACCGAATGCGGACGATTCCGAAGATTCGCCATTTGCCGAACGCCAACGGTTCATTGCGGCCTTGTACGAGAGGCAGAACGGCACCACCGAAAGAAGCGAGTAGACATGGATTGCCTCAATTTCATCGCGTAGGGTCAAACAACTCCGCCGACTGGAAAGCTCTTGGACAATCAGCAGCGCCTTGCGGCCAATGGCGTGGGCCTTCACGGCCAGTAGCCGGTGTTGATCGTCGTCGAGCAGCAGTCGCTTCTTTCCGTGCTTCTTCAGCAGGGCTTCGATCCGGGCGTTCTGGAACTCGATGATCTGCTGCTGACGCTGGGCGAGGAGGCCGCAGATGGGCGCAAGCAGAATGTGCCAGGGCAGGAGCAGGATGGACCTGGTTACCGCCGGAACTCGGCCAGTCTCCAGGGCTGGCGGATGAAATCAATTGGCTGAGATGGGAGAATCTGGCACGCCGTAAATCGCGTGAAATGCGGCACTTTGAGTTCGGCAGAGTTTTTTGACCCTACGGGAACGACTGCACCGGCATCCTGATATGCGTGGTCACTCCCGCAGCCTGCTGGCACAGTTCGGGCTGACGCCGAAGTCAAAACGTAGGCTGGCTGCGAGTGATCCGGGTGAGGCGGTGGAAGCACACCAAGCCGCTCGCTGCGTTGTGACAGATTGGCGAAGGATCAACCGGCTGAGATTACGATGTTTCAGATTTCAGAAGTGCAAGAATCGCCTGCTTTTAACGGTCGGCGGAGTTTTTTGACCCTACGAGGTCAAGAACTCGCGCAGTAAAGTCCCAAATATCTTGGCAAACAGCACGGCGGAGTTTTTTGACCCTACGGGCCTCGGCTACTGGCTGTGAAAGGACAGGCCATTGGCCGCAAGGCTCTGCTGATTGTCAAAGAGCTTTCCAGTCGGCGGAGTTTTTTGACCCTACGGGATCGCTGGATGAAGCTTAGTGAGGACAAAGAAGCCGGTAAGGATGTGCGGCTGAATCTGGAGAACGCTCGCCGCACAATCAACGACCTGGCCAACGCGTTTTCCGATGGCCGGGAGATCAAAGTCGCCATTGGCAATCTCTGTAACGACCTCGCCGACACAGACGACGCTCAATTAGAACATGAGGTGTTTGTGCATATCGGCGCAGGTTACTACTACACCGACCGAAAACAATTCATCGCATCCGCCAATCCAGCAGTTCGCACTCGCCCAACGATCCCGCTTGGCCACCGCACGACTTCCTGGGACTTCGGCTGGCTCATGCCACGCACCGACGGGCACTTAGCACGCTGGCTCTGCAATCCCTACACATTGCAATTTGAAAAAACGACGACGAATCATTCGATGCGGTGGTTCGTCAGCCATTAAGCAGCCACGGATCAGGTTCAAATTGGCTTGTTCTGTTCTATTTGGGTCGATCATTTGTCATCGAACCAAAATGAATACAGTTTTGCTTCGCCGTGTGGGTCCTGGAGTTGGAATCGAAGCACAACGTGTTCAACACCGACTGCGATTGTCTTATCCGGAAGTGTGTCGTGTGACTTCCATTTTACCAGTGCTCTGACGTGGTCACCTTGAAGCGCGTGACTGTCGGCGATTGCCAATCCGGGAATCGGTTGTCCTGTCGCGGCGTCGGCCAGTTCTGCTCGCAGTGCTGCGCCGCTCGGACAGTTGACGTTGACGTACAAGGCGCGTGATCGCGGCAGGTCGAAGGGAATTGTCTGGAGCGTTCCGGGTTTCTTTGTGTCGTGGACGTTGAGCGATGTGAAGCCGTCTCGGCGGAGTGTTGCAAGGCCCGGCAGCGCTCGCCAGCGTTTTTTACCGTCGCGGCCGACGGGTTCGCTGCAGCCGCCGTAATACAGACGGATTTCATCGTCCAGAATGATCGGCGTCGTCGGCATGATGTTCAGGGCGTCAAAGGCATCCGCATTGCCGACGGGAATGACTGCTTCACCCGGACGCACGTGATGGAATGTTTCCGAGTCGCGGCTGACGGCGAGTTCAACCGGCATGTGGAGCGGATCACGCTGGTCCTGATACAGCGCGAGATAATAGCCCGCATACGGAAAGCAAACCGTGTCATGCACCTGTCCCGTCGGACCGCCAACCGCTGGTGGTATGCCACGCACGGCTGGGTCGATCAGCGGCATTTTCGGATGAGCCGTCCAGTGCAGTGCATCCGGGCTGGTCAGGCAACACGTGCCCCGCCGCCGCACGTTCAGCGACATGAATCCGTACGCCTTGAAACGCTTCCGCGGATCGGGCTCGGCCACGTCGCGGAACACGCTTTGTGGGATCGCCGACAGCGGTTTGGCCTGCTTGCCGGGGAAGTGGACTTCACCTTCGTGCCTCGTCCAGTGAATGCCGTCAGGCGAGGTGAGCAGGTCCATCAAAAAATGTTCGTCGCGCGGATCGTACTTGCGGCCATACTTTCCCGTGCGAGCGATTTCCATGTGTTGGCCGGAGTTCCAGAAGTAGAACCCCTTGTACCGATGCGAAGCATCCGGCTCGGCGTCGTCGCGGAACAGCAGTGGAGCGTGTGCGAAGTATGGCAGAATGTTGTTCTCTTTCGATCCTTTCCACTCGACCTGCTTCATGGGCACGCGCCGCCAGTCGATCCCGTTGTCGCTTTCGGCGTACCCGCAACGCATCCAGTCGTACCACGGCGGTCGCGGGTCTCCAGTTCGCGGTTCACGAAGGGCGCCGTACCACATGCGGTATTTGCCGTCGTCGCGCAGCACGCAACCAGCGTTGAAAACACGGTCCTCGTCGAACGAACCCGCTGGTCCGAGATCCATCAACGGATTCGCCTCGTGTTTGACCGCCGTTTCTACTTGCAGACGGAGATTGTTACTGCGTGCCACTTCCTGCATGTCAAGAAACAACACTCGATGTCCCGCTGCGGTCGAGAGCTTGGGAACGGCGACCGTGCGAAACGCGACATGCTCAATCGGTGGTTCGCACGACATCAATAGTCCGATGTCAGGTGACTCGTCACGTAGCCGAAGTCGTGAGACTTCGGACTTCTCTGGCCGATCGTCGTCCGTCGGACGCTTCAGAAGTCTCACGACTTCGGCTACGTGTCGCTTCTCGACACAAAGCCGGCTAATCGGCAGCAGATTGAAATCAAAGTGAGGCGGTCGATAGAAGATTCTCGGCCCGTTTGTGATATCGCTCCACTGTCTGCCCTGCCTGCTCGCCTGGAATGTGCTGCGGCGCGTGTTGTCCGCGAAGAACAGCCGCACAACACCGTACCGATCTTGCGTGAGAGCTGGCGAGTGAATCTGATCTGAAGTCAGCCATTTGTTGTTCACTGTGAGCGGCTCATTTCGAGACCATCGTTTGGTTCGACGATCGAGCGCAGACCAGTTGAGATGCCCGTACGGCGTTTCGAAAACAACCAGCACTTTTTCCGGCGTCACGAGCATCGCAGGTTGCCGTCCCAGCCCAAACATTTCGACCTGCGGCTTTGCTCTGATGTGTTCGAGAGTCGCATACCACATTTGCCCGACGAGGTCATGCCAAATCAGATGCAGTCGCCCCTCGGCATCGCAATCAGCCACCGGAGCGAACATCGGACGTCCACGCTGAATTTCTCGCCGCGGTCGATCGCCGGCGAGTGACACGATCCCCACCGATTCTTCGTCTCGGCTGTGCGTGCAGTGGTACGTGGCAAGCGGCTCACGTTTTTCTTGTAGCTGGACTAGTGAGAGTTCAGGTTCGGGCGGCTTGCGTTCAGCGTCGGAAGTCTCACGACTTCCGCTACGCACAAGCAAATCTCCCAGCCGATATTTTCCCGCCAGCACCGTTTCTGCTGCAGACCACTTAACTGTCTTCGTCGCGAACCGGCCGCTGGCGGAAACGATGCCTTCGGCTGCCGACCATGCGACAAGCAACCGGTCGTCATGCCACGCACAGCACGCACCGAAACCGGATTTACCCGCTTCGCGAATCTGAGTTTCCGGTCCCACGATCTGTCCGACGTCTTCAAATCCATCCAGCCTGTCAGCACGAGCCGTTTGCTCGCGCCACAGATGGATTTTCGCGAGTCCGGCGACTTTCGAATGGACCAGCAACAGACGCCGGCCGTCGCTGGTGGTGGCAATCTGACGACCGTTATTGGGCGACCGATAGAATTCCAGCAGCAACCGATTGATCGTCCCGTCAGCGCCGCGAATCCCGGTGCCAACAATCCCGGCCGCCCCAATGATTCGCAACCAGTCCCTGCGTGATATCGAGTCCTCTCGGTCATTTGATATCGGGTGCACTTTACTGACCTTTAGTTTGACGTCATTGCGGTTCGATCGAGCGTTGCTATTCAAAGTTTGTGCTCAAGTATAATCAATCTCCGTACTTCATCGATCTCGATCACATCCTGAAGGACGCGTTCGTTGAGGCGGTTACGCCAATCCCACGCAGCTATTCGGTGAACTGGATTGAGTAGAGATCCGCGTCGCGCAGGACGAATCTCAACCGAATCGGTTGTCCGGCGAGGCTGGCCAGCTCTGATTCACCCTTCCATTGAACACGGCTTTGTAAACGGTCTCCGATCATCTCGCTGCAGTCGGCAAGTGCCAGGCCCTCAATCGCTTTGCCGCCCGGCGACTGAACCTCGACGCGGACCGATCCTCCAGCCGAGGTCGCGTAGTTGATCGTGAGGTGTTTGCCACCGAAAGTCAGCGGCTTCGTGATCAACTCACCGCCCTGATAAGGTCCGTGGACGGAGATGAACCCGTCGGGACGGATCGTATAGCGCCGGATGTGTGCGGTGGGATACCCCGAGTTGTGCTTGACGAAGAACATCAGGTCGTCACCAGGAACCTGCACGATCCCGCGTGCGGCATAGTTGGCACGTGACGTCCAGTTCCGAAGATCGCGCCCTGGTCGGATGAAAGCTTCGAGGAACGTTCGGCTGAAGTTGCTGCCGCCACGCGCGGATGTGAGCAGGATGTCTGTGCAGTCGCTGGCAAAGTTCCATTTTCCAGTCGCTGTTCCGATTCGTTCCGCTTCTTCAGTTGTTATGGCCCGACGTCCGGGAAAGAAGCGCGTTGGCATACCGAGCGAGATGTGCGGCGCACGGGGATAGGGCGCGAGTTGGTTCGTATAGAGATGCTCGCGAGGTTTATCGTCGAGTTCCAGATCAACGGAATCGCTCCAGTGGATAAAGTCGTCGGAGGTCGATCGTGCAATCCAGCGAATGTCGTCGAGAAAGACGCGGAAGTAACAAACGTAGCATTCCTCGCTTGCTGACCAGAATGCGTTGTTCTGCGAGTCGAAAGCACCCTTAGTCATCACCGGTCCGTCGCCAATTTGTTTCCATCGCAATCCGTCCGACGACTTGAAAGCATACAAGCCATGTTTAAACGGCGACTTAATGCTTGGATCGAGCGATCGGCCGCGACCGAGTGCCTTATATCGCGAATCGGCCGGACAGTCCGGGCGAGTATCGATGAACGGTGCGAAGTTGTGACACGCTCCGTGATTCGCGAGTACAACGTTGTTGGCTTTCGAGCCGTTGACATCGAACAGGCCAAGCTCCGGCCTCGTCCAGTGCACGCCATCTTTGCTTTCTGCAACACAGGTAACTTCATCCCCCAGCGCGGCGCTCGGGATTGGCAGCCCACGATAGTACATCCGCAACAGCTCTCCATCGCGCAGGACTGTCTCGTATCCCGAGTACAGGCCTTCCCACGGCTTGTCGAACCGGAAGACGATTTCCTGCCTTTTCGGCGCATGCAACGACAGCCGGGCGCCCCGCAGTTCGTCAATCAACAGATCGTCGACAAACAGTTCGCGACGATCGCCGATTGGAACTGGACCGGCCGCCTGAATCGACGACGCTGCGATGATCAGCAACAGTGTGATGCAGCCTGACGAATGACACTGGAACATTGATTTCTCCTGCAATGTGAAGCTACGTCGACCACTTTGGTAGCCCGAAGCGTAAGCGAGGGACTGCACTGCAAGGCATCTCGAACGATGTCCGCGCTTAGGCGTCAGGTTACCAGGTTGAAACCACTTCCAGGCAACTCCGGCTCTTGATGTAACAACCGTCGTAGCTGGATTCGTGAGGCTTCAGCTGTGGTACAATTCTCTCAGCTGTTGCCCCATCGTAGCTGGCGGCCGCGCCGCGTTCATCAAGGTCACACGATCATGCTCAATCGACTCTCGGGTCCACTCAAAGTGTCCGCTGCTCTCTGTCTGCTTGTTACTCCGGCCGCATACGGGGCCGATGCCGTGTTGCCGAGTACGTCGCCGCTGACGCTCCGGCGGCCTGTCGATGAGCTGATGGTGGATGGGATCAACCGTTTCTGCCTGCGGGAACTTGCCAAATCGCGCGGCCGCCGTGACGCGTCATGGAAGCGCGATTATTCCAGCGTCGAGGCCTACACATCGAGCATCAAGGCTAACCGCGATCGTTTCCGACAGATCATTGGGGCGATCGATTCGCGAGTGACGGCCGGACGGAAGCGGCTCAGTTTCGAACTCCTTGCCACGCTCGACCACTCGTCAGTTGTCGCCCGCTCGGATTCGGTGACGGTTCATGCTGTCCGTTGGCAGGTTCTCGACGGCGTGACTGCCGAGGGACTGTTGCTCAAGCCCGATCAGATTCGTGCCGGAGTGGTCGCGTTGCCGGATGCCGACTGGACGCCGGAAATGTTCTGTGGAATCACTGATTCGATTCCGAAACAGACGCGGTTTGTACGACGGCTGGCTGAGGCCGGCTGTCTGGTCGCGATTCCCACTTTGATCAGCCGCAGCGACGAATTCTCCGGACATCCGGACGTGGCCTTCACGAATCAACCACATCGCGAGTTCATCTATCGTCAGGCCTTTGAAATGGGCCGACACCCCACCGGGTTTGAAGTCCAAAAAGTGCTCGCCGTGATCGACCTGTTCGAGCAGTTGAACTTATCGGAGTTGCCTGTCGGTGTTGCCGGCGTCGGCGAAGGTGGGCTGATTGCACTTTACGCAGCAGCGCTGGATTCTCGAATCGATTCCACGCTGGTGTCCGGTTACTTTCAGCAACGCGAAGGACTTTGGCAGGAGCCGGTCTACCGCAACGTGTGGCGACTTCTGACGGAGTTCGGTGACGCGGAACTCGCCGGCATGGTGGCTCCGCGACGACTCGTCATCGAGGCGTGTCATGTAGACGAAGTCGCGGGACCACCGACAGCACGGGCCGGTCGAAGCACGGTCGCGGCGCCCGGCCGCATTGAAACCTGCCCACTGGAATCCGTCAAAGCGGAATACGGTCGGGCCGCAGGCGTCTACAAACAGGTCGGTAGTGAGAAGGAACTCGTTCTCGTTGTCAGTGGTAAAGATGGACACGGACCGGCTGGCAGTTCGAAGGCGGTCGCGGCATTTTCCGCAGGCTTGGGAATCGATCCAGCAAAGCGACCGAAGGTGAGTTCCTCGTTCAACGGCAAGCCGAAGGCGTCTTCGGAACCGGCATTCGCGGACGCCTTCGGCTTGCCGTTAAACGACCGAGAGAAATGGGAAACGGTAAGAAGGCCCGCTGCAAAAGAACGTCAAAAACGACAGTTCGATGAAATGCAGGTGTTCGCTCAAAACCTGTTACGGCAAAGTCACAAAGTCCGCGATAACAAATGGAAGGCGGACCTGTCATCCATCGAGAATTGGCTTGCGACGTGTGACCGATTGCGGAACATGGTGCACGACGAAATGATCGGGCGTCTGAACGTCACGCGTGTTCCGTCGAATCCTCGAACGCGACTCGTTCTCGATACAGATGACTACCGTGGTTACGAAGTGATGCTCGACGTGGCACCAGACGTCATCGCTGCGGGAATCCTGCTGCTGCCGAATGATCTGAAGCGTGATGAGAAACGTCCGGTCGTCGTCTGCCAACACGGGCTCGAAGGCACGGCGATGGACACGATCTCGCGCGAGCCGCGGGCCTTTCGGTCTTACAAGGCATTTGCAGCAGAACTGTGTCGTCGCGGGTTCATTGTCTACTCACCGCAGAATCCTTATCGGGGCAAAGACCGATTTCGCTTGATTCAACGAAAAGCCAATCCGCTCGGCTTGTCACTCTTTAGCTTCATCATCGAACAGCACCGGCAGACGCTGGACTGGCTGGCCACGCTACCGAATGTCGACGCTGATCGCATCGCGTTTTACGGCCTCTCTTACGGCGGCAAGACGGCGATGCGCGTGCCGCCGTTCATCGATCGCTATTGCCTGTCAATCTGCTCCGCCGATTTCACCGACTGGGCCAGGGCGATCACAACGAATGAGGAGAAGTACGGATACCTGTTCACCAGCGAGTACGAGATTCCGGAGTGGAATTTGGGTCACGTCGCCAGTTACGCCGAGCTGGCCATGCTCATGTCACCGCGCCCGTTCATGGTCGAAGCCGGTCATCGCGACGGCGGCCAGTGGAGCGAGCACGTTGCCGGTGAGTTTGGCAAAGTCCGTCGTCACTACGACATGTTAAACATCAGCGACCGCGCCGAACTGGAGTTTTTCGACGGCCCCCACACCATCAGCGGCAAGGGCACGTTCCGATTCCTGCACCGACACCTGAACTGGCCGGAATAATGTCTCACGTCAACCAAACCCAATGCAGGAGCCGTTCGATGCACCGACTGAGTACTGCCTTTACGGTTCTCGCTCTGTTCTATTCGCTTCCAGGGAAGGTCGTTGGAGATCCCCTGAAGACAATCGACGGCAGCAGCAAAGCCATCGCGATTGGGAGCAAGCTGCAACTCTTTCTCGATGATGAATTGATCGAGTCGATGCACGACCTAGAACTTCGGCTGCACGGTCCGCGGCGAGCGGAAGTCGCGATCAAGAAGGACAAACCGTGGGAAGACTCGACGATGTTCGATCCGGTCGTGATCAAAGATGAATCAGGTTATCGCATGTGGTATCGAACCAACTACAACGCGCCCCCCTTCTACACTGGCTACGCGAAAAGTGACGACGGCGTGCGCTGGACAAAGCCGTCATTGGGGTTGATCGAGTTTCGTGGTGAGAAGAACAACAATCTGGTTTGGTCGAGCGGGCCTGATAAATTGGCCCCTTATGTTTTGTGTGTATTCAAGGACGGCAAGCCCAGGACGCCAGCCAGCGAGCGGTACAAGGCGATCGGCGTGCGTCGGCGGCCTGGCAGTGATCCGCCGGCCGATGATCTTTACGGTCTGGTCTCGCCCGACGGCCTGCATTGGCGGCTGTTGCAGAAGGAACCGATTATCCGCGGGCCGCGCGGCGACATAATGTTTGATTCGCACAATATCGCCTTCTGGGATTCCGCGCGCAGCCAGTACGTCATCTATGCCCGCGGCTGGCCAAACGGTTGGCCAACTGGAAATCGTGGAATTCGCCGTTCGGTGTCGTCCGATTTTCGTCGCTGGTCAGCCCTGGAAACATTGGATTTGTGGAAGGATGCGGAGCGGGACCATCTCTATAAGAATGCGGCAACACCGTACTACCGCCGTCCAGACATTCTGTTGATGTTTCCGAAACGATATCTGCCTGAGCGCAGGTCGGCCGATCGCAACTGGAAATTAAGGGGACTCTCGGACATCGTCTTCATGTCCAGCCGCGACGGAGTCCATTGGGACCGGCGTTTCCGTGAGGCCTTTCTACGGCCCGGTCGCGATCGACTCAATTGGCACGAACGGGCCATCGAAGTTGGCCCTGGTCTGGTGCCGACGGGCAATGGCGAGATGTCTCTGTACTTCATTCAACATTACCGCACCGAGTCGGTCGCCATCCGTCGCGGCGTACTGCGCGAGGATGGGCTGGTTTCCGTCCATGCCAAATACAAGGTCGGCGAACTAATTACTCAACCACTTGTATTTGCCGGCGACCAACTCGTCATCAATTACTCGACGTCTGCCGCTGGCAGCATCCGAGTCGAGATTCGAGACGCATCAGGCAAGCCATTCAAGGGATATGAAGCGGAAGCGTGCGACGAAATCTACGGCGACGAACTGACTCGCATAGTCCGCTGGAAGGGCAATTCGGATCTGCAGGAGCTAACAGGAAAGCCGATCCATCTGCGCATCATTTTATCTGACGCCGACCTTTTCTCGTTACAATTTCGGCAAGCCGAAAGGGCTTCCCGATAAAGAGAGTCACCAGATGCTCGACCGTCTACTCTGTCGCTCGTTTCTGTTCTCGATGATCCTGCTTTGCATGACTGTGGGGGCGCGAGTCGGGGCTGACATCGTGCCGTCGCCGCGCAAGCCGGCGGTGCTGTTTGTGAGCCGCCGCGTGCCTGTAAACGAGGGTGGTTCGTTCATTCGCACGAACATGGCGCGGCTCGACAGAATGGGGTACCGGATAATTTACCACAGCTACCCCGACCTGTACGCCAGAGAGCCCGGTTATCCCCTCAAGTTCGACATGGTCGTTCTGCTGGATCTTCCCACGCTCGACCTG
>CAYSJO010000163.1:0-23389 GCA_964431285.1 uncultured Planctomycetaceae bacterium | reverse complement strand
CCGCTCGCTGGTCAGCCGGGAACGCACAGCTCACCGAGTCGTTTCCGTGACATTCCAGGCAACGCTTGCGATACCAGGCAACTCGTTCGTCGTCGCGAATGTGGCGGTGATGATTGTGACACGACGCGCACGTCAGCTTTCCGGAAGTCTGATAGCACCGGCTCATGCGGACCTGTTCAACATGGCTGACTGCGGTGGTCCCTCCCGCATCCGCATCATTCAGGACGAACGTCGTCCAGATTTCGTTGACATGATCACCTGGTCGGAAATCGAATTCGCTGCGGCTATATCTGAGAACTCTTTCGACCCCCTGCAGATGGCATTGCAGGCAGATGCTCTCCTGACGAGCCGCATCCAGATCACCGAGACGGACAATGGGGTCGCCATCGGGATGTGAACCGCCATTGCGTTGGAACTGAATGTGATCCTCACCTGGACCGTGACAGCGTTCGCACCCGATTGCCGGCTCAATCGGCAGTGGCGGGTCGTATCGATTCGAAGTTGATTCGACAGGCTGCACACGGCCGACGTGACACTGCAGGCATCCGTCAACGATGCGCCGCGAGAACCGAATCTCGCGCTGCTCTCCATAACCTGGAGACAACCCGAATCGTTGCTGTCCCGTGTACCAGGTTACGGGCGACATGAACAACAGACCGTTTCCACGGTGGCTCAGATACGAGCGCCCCTTCTGCCCGGAGCCGATTAGAAACTGGACCGTGACCGAATCTTCGTACAGAAGCTGACCATCGACGTCTTTGTGGATTTCCCGATGAGTCGTCGAGTCCCCTTAGCGCTCGACCTGATACTGGCGGTGCTGAGTAACCTCAACAGTCGACACACTTGAATAGTCTTCCAGCGGCGTCGCGGTGGCGACGGTCGACGCCGAGTGACTCATGGGATGCGTCTGCCAGTCGGCTGCAATGTGCGGATGACACTCCCGACAGGTCTCCGTCCCAACATATCCACCAGATCGAGCGGGCAAAACGGGAAGACCGTTCACAGCCGAACGTGAAGTCTCCGTATCCGTCGGTTTCGGTGCACCGCCGCGCGAGTGACCGTCGTCCAGCATCTGGCCGGGGTCGCGATTCCCCAGAGTCACGCTGATGTGACGGGCGCGCTGGAAAACTTCGGCTTCGACCAGTCGACGATTTATCAATGCCTGACGGAACTCACAGAGGCGGGGATTCTGGCGAGACTGGAACTCGGTGATTCCGTGCGCCGCTTCGAGCTGCGTCATTCGAATACAACAGCGGGTTCCTCTGATCACCCGCATTTCATGTGTGTGGACTGCGGCAGCATCGTCTGTCTGGATGACTTCACATTCCGCCTGTCACCTCGCAAACGGGGCATTGCTCCTCCGGGGCAGATCGCTGAGGTCGTGCTCAAGGGGCATTGTGCCGAATGCCTGCCAGACGCTGGCGAGCCCTGATTCGGGCGGACGCTTCATTACCGCAACGACTCGTGGATAGAATTCAAGCTGTTCATACCCCGATTCAGAAGGAACCGAAATGAGTGAAATCATCACCCCCGCATCACGTCGAGAATTCCTGAAGAACACCGGCCGTGCTGCGGGCGCAGTGGCGCTGGCCGCTTCGGCGATCCCGGGCGCGCACGCGTCAGAGGATGGTACGATTCGAGTCGGACTGGTTGGTTGCGGTGGACGGGGTAGTGGAGCTGCCGCCAACGCCATGTCTGTGCAGAACGGACCGGTCAAACTCGTCGCCATGGGAGATGTCTTCGAGGACCGGATGAAGGCGAGTCTCGCCGGCCTGAAGAGGTTCGGTGACAAGCTGGACGTTCCGGAAGACCGTCGGTTCCTGGGATTCGATGCATACAAAAAAGTGATGGACGTCCTGAGGCCCGGTGACGTGGTCATCCTCACGACTCCCCCCGCTTTTCGCTGGGTGCATTTCACGTATGCAATCGAACGCGGTCTGAACGTGTTCATGGAGAAGCCCGTCACGGTGGATGCTCCTGCCACACGCAGGATGCTGGCCCTTGCTGACAAGGCCGCCGAAAAGAATCTGAAAGTCGGCGTCGGCCTGATGTGTCGTCACTGCAAGGCTCGGGGCGCTCTGGCTGAGAAAGCTCACAACGGTGAGCTGGGTGACCTGCTTGTGCTGCGTGCGTATCGGATGGCCGGACCCACGGGTTCTGCCGCCACGGGACCAGCTCCGAAAGGCATGTCGGACCTGGAGCACCAGATTCGCCGATTCCATGCATTCCTGTGGGCGAGCGGAGGAGCGGTCAGCGATTTTCTGATTCACAACATCGACGAAGCCTGCTGGCTGAAGAATGACTGGCCGGTGAAGTGCATCGCTTCGGGTGGTCGGCACTACCGTGGCGACAACATCGATCAGAACTTTGACGCGTACGCAATGGAGTACACGTTTGCCGACGGCGCCAAGCTGTACGTCAACGGTCGCACAATGGCCGGTTGCTATCAGGACTTTGCAACCTACGCTCACGGCACAAAAGGTTCAGCGATCTTCTCGTCGCGCGGCCACCTTCCGGCTCGCAGCCGCATCTACAAAGGCCAGAACTTTGTGAAGGACGATCTGGTCTGGTCCTACCCGGACCCGGAACCCAACCCTTATCAGGTCGAATGGGAGGACCTGGTGGAAGCCATCAAGACGGACGCGCCGTACAACGAAGTTCCGCGTGGTGCGATGGCCAGTATCGTGACGTCGATGGGCCGCATGGCATCACATACCGGCCGTGAGATCACGATGGACGAGATGATGGAGCACGATCACGAGTTCGCTCCGGATGTCGACAAACTCGACTACGACTCCCCGGCTCCGCTGCAGATGGTGGATGGCCGGTATCCAATTCCGATGCCTGGCATCACGAAGAAGCGAGAGTATTGATCAACCCGTTCGAACGGCTGATCCTCGCACGGAAATGGCCGTTCAAGTCTCATGGACTGCCCCTTGAGACGAGGTTGAGACGATGCAGCGATCATCTAGTGCCAGCACGTTGTCCGTACCGTGCCGGTTCGTCTTCACGGGAACAGGGGCCGGGCTGTTCAGCGAACTCATCGTCGGGCTGATTCTGACGATCGTGACTCTCGGCCTTTACTCTCCGTGGTTCATTTGCCGGCTGGCGAACTGGGTTGCCCTGTACACGCGGCTGACAGACGACCGCGGGCGGGACGTGCGGTTCACGTTTGTGGGGGACGGAGGTGACCTGTTCGCTACGCTGATCGTCGGCACGATTCTGACATTCTTCACGCTGGGCATTTACTCGTTCTGGTTCTCCGTGAATCTGACGCGGTTCTTCCTTGAGAATCTGTTGGCGGAAGACTCAAACGGCGGCGAGATCGACATCTCGTTTCATGGAACGGGCGCTGACTTGTTCGCTCGATTGATCGTCGATTACATCCTCACGTTCGTCACATTGGGGATTTACACGCCGTGGATGATCTGCGACCTGCATCGTTTCTACTATGAAAACACGCGCATTCACACCAACAACACGCGACTCACGCTCACATTTACCGGCAGGGGATGCGAACTTTTGATGACGTACGTCGTGGGCTACATCCTGACGATAGTCACGTTGGGACTGTATTCGTTCTGGTTTCAGGTGACTCTGATGCGTTTCACCTGCGGCAACACGACGGTCACCACATTGGGCGGCAGGCGCTATCGCGTACATTTCACGGGCACGGGTGCCGAGTTCTTTGTCATAAACGTCGTGGGAACCGTGCTTTCGTTCCTGACTTTGGGCATCTACTACTTCTGGTTCCTGAATAACCTGATCCGGTTCCAGACGGAGAACCTTGAAGTCGACCGCGAATGACGGACCGTCATCTGCTGTTCGGGTAGTGTCCGGTGCCGGTTGATGGCAACTCAGAAAAGTCCGCCGATCGACTGCAACAACAGCCAGAGCCCTACTGCAATCGCGATGATGAGTGCGCTCACGCCTCCAACGAGTTGCATGTGCCGGCTTCTTGACATCTCCCGCCCCTGGAGCGTCTTCAGTCTGGCTTTGACATAGTCCATTCCGCCGCCCGGTTCGCGCTGCAAATCGTTGTCGGCTTCAACCGCCGGGCTGGATTCGGTGTCGGGCTCGGCGGTCTCAGTTGCGGCCGGCTGTTCCAGCTCAAACGCTTGCGCCGAACCGACTCCACTATCGGCCTTTGGATCGACAGTTTCTGGTGCCTGTTCGAAATCAACTTCGTCCGCAGGAAATTGAGTTGATGCAGGGAACGGATCAGGCTGATCATCCGAGTCCTGCAGTGCCAGACCACCCGCGTCCAGGTCGCCGGCGTCCGGGAAGTCATCGTCGGGCTCAGGGGCAGGGTCTGTATCCCGTTGACGAGGTGTGAAGCCCGCCTGTTTTGGGGGATGTACTGGAATCTCGTCGCCTGAAAAACCGGAACCCTTCATCACGTCCGACGGGGGCGGGCCAAAGTCATTCTCTTTGCTGTCGGGTGCGGATTCGTCCGGGTCGATGTAAAGGTACTCCAGCGAAGCACTCACATCTCGCTGAGCCAGAAGCTTCGAGTATTCGTCATCTTTTTCCGCGTCGTCATCGAGCACGTGGCTGTCGTGTTTGGTCAGCTCCTCACCAAGATGAAACTGAACGACCTGAATCAGTTCGGCCATTGTCTGGAATCGGTGCCGCGGGTTCTTGGCGAGCATTTTCTGAAACACCTCGCCCAGCCAGCCCGGCACGGCATCCCGTTTCTTGCAGAGATCCGGGACCGGTGCGCTGACGTGTGCCATCAGTGTGTGTGCGACGGTTTCGCCCGAATACGGAGCCTTGGCCCGCAGCATGAAGTGCATTGTGCAGCCCAGCGAATAGATGTCCGATCGGACGTCAGCCTTGCGAGCGTCTTCAATCTGCTCGGGAGCCATAAAACGGGCTGTGCCCAGCATCTGTCCGGCCCCGGTCAGGCGGGCTTCGTCGTCTTCCTCGGGTTCTTCCACTCGCGCGAGCCCCATGTCCAGAACCTTAACTCGACCGTTGCGACGGTTCCGAAGCAGATTTGACGGCTTGATATCGCGGTGAAAGATGCCCTTCTGATGAGCGTAATCCAGACCTCGCGCCGCCTGCAGGACGCAGCTGACGCATTCGTCGATCGGCAGCGGCCCCTTGCGTTTCACACGCTCGAGCATGTTCTCGCCTTCAACGAATTCCATGACGAGGAAGCGAACGCGGTTGATCTTCCCGGAGTCGTACGCCCGCACCACATTCGGATGTTTCAGTCGGGCGACTGCCTTGGCTTCTTTCTTGAACCTCGCAACCAGTCGCCGGTTCTTAACCGCTTCGGCCGACAGCACCTTGACGGCGACCTGCTTCCCTGTCGGCTTGTGCCGAGCTTTGAAGACCTGCCCCATGCCACCGGAGCCAATTTTCTCCAGCACGACATAGTCGCCGAAAACGAGGTTTTTCGTCTTGCCCTTCATTACGGCGGCGGCTTGCAACTTGGTCAGAACTTTGCGCCGCACAAGCTCGCGGGCCACCTTTTCGACCGAAGCGCCACCGCCCAGGCTGGAGATTGTCTTTTGGACTGTGCTGAGTTCGTCCGCCGACAACAGCCCGCTCTCCGTGAGGTTCTTAAGCAGTTCCTCAATGGTCATGCTCATGAGCGACGGGTGTCCGAACGATCCAGGCGATTGATCTGCAAATGTCAGATCAGCTGTAAGAGGTGAACGAAACTCAATTCATTGTCGGGAAGCGAGAGTATCCCTGACGTGAGTGCCGAAACAGGTTCAACCGGCAATGAGTGGGTCCAATGACGATAGCATCCATCGTTCTGCGAAGTAATCGCAAGGATCGGAATAACCGCTCCAAACGCAACAGTTCCGCGCACGGGAATACCCGTGAGAACACAGAGAGTCTGTGTCGCAATTGCCTCCCACGCGCTGGTGTGGGTGGGCAGAATTACTTCACGAAGTGACAGTTTGGCCTGCTGCACCAGTCAGTCATTCCAGTCGCCCACGCGACGGCGTCTGATGTGCTGGATTCGAGTTACTCTTTGCGACCAAGGTCGTTGTCTCGCACGGCTTTCAGTTTCTCTCGGAGTTTCGCCTGAAACGACTTCACCACCGACTCGTGCTCGGGCATGCCGGCAAGATTGGTGTACTGCTTTGGATCGCGTTCCATGTCGAACAGCTCGATTCCGCGGGCGGCGTCTTCCCCGTATTGAATGTAGGCCCACTTGTCGTCCCGCAGTAGAAAGCCACGTCCATTCACACAGAAAGCCGTGTCTCGCACCTGATGATGGGGGTCGTCCAGCACGGGAGAAAGGTCCTGGCCCTGCAGTCGCGGGGAAACTTCAAGGCCACACAGGCTCGATATCGTCGGGTACAGATCGAGTAACTCCGCGAATGAGCTGCAGACGGCCGGCTCCTTACCAGGCACACTGATGATTAATGGAACCAGTGCCGACTCTTCGTGCAGACTGACTTTGGCCCAGAAGTCGTGCTCGCCCAGGTGATAGCCGTGATCGCTGGTAAAGATCACGATCGTTTTGTCTTCCAGGCCGGCGGCTTTGAGAGCCTTCGTGACTTTTCCTACCTGGGCGTCCATGTAAGCCACTGAAGCAAAGTAGCCTCCGACCGCCTTACGTTGTCGACGGAGGTCCATCCGCATGTTCTTGCTCGTCTTGTAGTTAATGCCTGCTTTGGGAATATCGTCCCAGTCCCCAGCGACTTTCTGGGGAAGAATCATCTCGTCATATGGAAACGGCTTGTAGTACGGCCGCGGCGCCACAAAGGGGACATGCGGACGGACGAAGCCCACGCCCAGGAAGAACGTCTTGTCCTTGTACTGCTCAATCAGATCGCAGGCTTTCGCGGCCGTTCGTCCATCGGAATGGACCAAGTCATCGCCATCAGCTTCGACAACAACAAAAGTGTTGCCGCCGACAACGTTTTTTTTTTCGACAGGGTTTCCTACGAGCGTTACGCCGACACCCGGCGCCTTCCACTCCGGCCCCTGGCTGTTAAATCGTTCTGTCCACGACGCCGGATCGTCGGCACCGTCAGAACCGGCTTCGATCCCGCCGGGCACACCCATGTGAAAGATCTTGCTGACACGAGCCGTGTGGTAGCCCGAGTTACGGAAATGCTGAGCCCACGTTGCACGGTCGCCGATTGCTTTACGCGGGCTGATGTAACCCAGAACACCGGTCGCGTGCGGGTAGTACCCCGACATGAACGACGCACGAGACGGTCCGCAGTAGGTCCCCTGGCAGTAGGCCCGTGTGAATCGAGTTCCACGCGCGGCAATGCGATCAATGTTGGGAGTTCGACAAACCTGACTGCCATAACAGGACAGTGCTGTGGCTGTCAGGTCGTCCGAGATGATGAACAGCACGTTGTAATTCTGTGCTGCCGCAGCCGGTCCGGCCAGACTGACAAGACTCAGGACCAGCATCGCAACGTACGACTTGATTCTCATGGACTTCTCCACTCACTAGATGATTGACGCGGTGATCATCACGAAAGGCAGCCATAACACGGTTCGCAGGCCGAGCTCGGAATCAGGGAGAGTTTTAGGCGAGCGACAGGCAAAAGCGTACCAGGAGCGATCCTCACATGCAGATCAACATTGATCATGCGGACGCCGCTGTTACGCTCGCCAGGTCAGCCATCTTAAATCAGCACACCACAGGGATTGAGTCATGGACCGAAGGCACTTTCTTTCTGTCGCGGGCACGACAACAGCACTGGCCGGTTGCGTGGGAGCGGCAGCGGCACTGAATCACTCCGAATCCGGTGACAGCGCGAGTAGAGATGCACCGAAAAAGAAGCGTCGGCCCGTACGGATGTATGTTGGAACGCAGCGTAGTCCGACATCTCCAGAGATCCTGCAGTTCGTCAAGCGACACGGCGTCGATTACATCTGCGGATATCCGCCCGATCCAGGTGAACGCGGTTACTGGACTGTCGAGGACCTGGAAAAGACCCGCGACTTGTGCGAGAAGCACGGTGTCACGTTGGACATCGTTGCTTTGCCGTTTCTTAAATCATCGCACATCGATCGCGAAGAACGCGGAGCCATCATGCTGGGCAAGAGTCCTGAGCGTGATCGGGACATCGAGCACATCAACATCATGACTGCCAATTGTGCGAAGGTGGGTATTCCGTGCTGGAAGTACAACATGAGCCTGCTCGGTGTGCTGCGTACCGAGAGCACGCCTGGCCGTGGCGGTTCAAGTTACAGCACCTGGAAACTCGCCGACGCCAAAGCCGACCCGCCTCTGACGCGCGCTGGTCGTGTGTCTGAGGACGAAGTCTGGGAACGGATCACCTACTTCCTCGACCGTGTCATTCCCGTGTGCAACGAATACAAAATCCGTGCCGCCTGCCATCCGCATGATCCGGGCGTCCCGGAGTCAGGCTGGCAGGGCCTGCCGCGAATCCTCGGAACTGCGGACGGCCTGAAGAGATTTGTCTCGATCCAGGACAGCCCGTACCACGGCCTGAACTTGTGCCTGGGTTCCGTTGCCGAGGGCCTGCAGAACCCGGCAGCAGAAATCAACGACGTCATCCGCTGGTTCGGCGAACGCAAGAAGATCTTCAACATTCACTACCGCAACATCCGCGGCCGTCGCCACGATTTTCAGGAGGTCTACCTGGACAACGGCGAGCTGGACATGCTTGGCATGCTGCGCACGTTGTATGAAGTGGATTACGAGTACATGGGCATGCCCGACCACGTCCCGAGACACCCCAATGATCCGGGCGGACGGCAGGCCTTCGCGTTCGCCTATGGCTACATCAAGGCCTTGATGCAAGCCATCGAAGCCGGTGCTTGAGTTTGGCAAAAACGCCACCTGACCAAACCCTTCGCCAATCGCCAATCGCTAATCATCAATCGACAATCATCAATCAATTTCAATTCCGAGTGTGGGCCAGCTCCTCACCGGCTGTCCGTCCGACGTTGCCCGAACTACTCGGGCAGGCGTCCTTCTTCGACAGCTGGCAGCGGGCTGTCCAGGGAATTCAGAAACGACAACAGATCACGCTTCTCGTGATCTGAGAGCTTCAGCGGTTTCATCAGCGGGCTGAGCTCCGGATTGGAGAATCCACCGACGTTGAAGTGCTCGATGACCTCTTCCAGTCGCTCGAAGCGACCGTCATGCATGTACGGTGGCGACTTTGACACGTTTCGCAGCGTGGGTGTCTTGAACTCGCCTCGTTCTTGGACCCGGCCAGTGACTTCATAACGGCCCAGATGCTCGTGGCGATCCGGTGTGTCCATCCCGATTCCGACATTGTGAAAGTCTTCATCGGTGAAGTTCGGTCCCGAGTGGCAGACACTGCAGCTGGTCCGATTTTCGAAGAACAGACTCATACCGCGGATGGCCGATGCGCTCATTGGGCGAATGGCGGACAAACGATCGATTTCTGCCAGTCTCAGTTTCTGAACAGCGTCCACCGGCTGATTCTGCTTTTCTTCACGCGCGACGTACAGATCGTATGCGGACGGTCCCGTGACTAGTGTCCGCTGGAATGTTGTGAGGGCCTGACTCGCGGCTGCGAATGTGACTCCGCCGAAGATACGTTCAAACTGCAGTCGATAGCCCTCGATGCCGCTGAGCGTTTCAACCCACTCGTCCGGGCTAGAGTTCATCTCGAACCGATGCCGAACGGGAAACTCGGGTTGAGCTTCCAGCGATTTGGCTTTCCCCGTCCAGAACTGCCGCTTGCTGAAAAGTCGGTTGAACGTGACCTGCGGATTCAAGTGCGTTTCGGCAGAGACCTGGAACGATGTGAATGCCTGCGCTGGCTGATGGCAGTCTCCGCACGTCATCAGGCCGACACGCCGCTCGAAGAACAGTTGACGCCCGAGTTCGATGCGAGCTGGCGTCAGCGGATTGTCAGCCGGCAGTTCGATGTCGTTCGCCGCGTGTTCAAGTCCAATCGGAAGTTGCAGCGAGATGGGCTCGTGATTGAGCGGGTTGCCGAGCCAGTGTTTGATCTCAGTGACGGTTAGTGGTCCCTGCCCGGAAATCCCCGACGTCAGATCGCTGCTGCCGAGTTGCAGCAGACGGGGTCGCTGCTGTAGCTGTGGAGCGGCGGCGGGCTGATCGGCATCCTGACTGCAGCCTGCCAGTGTGAGCGTTGCGCAGCAAAACGCCGACCAGCACGTCAAGCGGCGAGGTCGGCGAGGTCGGATGCCGTTGCCCATGATATGACCGCTCAGTACTCGCCCAGTGGGACTCCGTCCTGCGACCCGATCAGGCGATCCCACACCGTGCAGCAACCGCCAAACACTCCGGTGGATGCAGTGTGGTCACTCACAAAGCGAACGCTGCCGTCGGCCAAAGCAATGTGTACACCGCCGATATGCACGCTACGTGCCGTTGCCTGCCAGCTTGGGCACGGTGTCCAGCACGTCATTCGCTGGTCACGCAGTCGCTGGTATCCCAATTCTGAAACAACGCGACTGCATCCATCGACATCGTCAGCATTGTCGTTCCGAGCGTTGGGCCCATTGGCATCACCGCTGAACCCGTGCCAGAACAGCATGCTCGATCCGGCTTCGCCCAGGGCCCACACGCCACGTCTGTCACTCGGCGTCAGGCCAGCACGCAGCTCTGCCAGCAGCATGGTCTTACTGCTTCCGTCGATAATGTCCCCAATCCGCAGCGCCTGCATGTTGCCTATGACGCCGCGTCTGTTCAGGTTGTTCCAGCAGCCCAGGTTATTTGACCTGTAGTTACACCCGTTGGCAGCATAGTTACCACGAGCCCACGGTCCGCGGCTCTCCAGGGACCGGGTCCCCGCGAACGGCACATCCACGTGCGGATCGGAAGGACACGTCATAAACGGTATCGGCTTTGACCGGGCAGCAGCATTCACGGGGTCGGTGATCGGTACGTTGAGGTCCATTGAGTTGTACAGAGTCGTCTGTTCCAGTTGCGGAAGTATGGCGATGACCCAGTTTGATCGGCGGGCTTCCGTTCTCTCGGCGCGACCGACTTCAGTCAGATTGGGAAACGTCATTCCGGCCGGAAAGATATTGTAGTTGTCGTGGTAGTTGTGCAGTGCCAGGGACAACTGCTTCAGGTGATTGCGACTATGCGTTCGCCGAGCTGCTTCACGAGCCGTCTGCACTGCCGGCAGCAGCAGGGCAATCAGGATGGCGATGATCGCGATCACCACCAGCAGTTCGATCAGAGTAAAGCCCGTCTTACTGGGGGTAGTCTTCCGGCGGGATCGTATTTCGCGGGTCTTCTTCCTGGGTACGACCGTGTTCGGCGATTTCGGTTTTATTCGGCTTCTCCACTGTCAGTTCAAAGAAACTCGTATCAGCCGTCACCTCAGCTTCCAGCGTTGTGTTTTCCGCCGACGAGTACTTCGGGGAAATCACCAGCGGTGAGGTGGCCGGATCACCAGGATATTTCGCAATAATCGTAATAACGACTTTGTGATGCCCGACAACGGCCCCTGGCTGGCCAAATGTCGTCAGCTGAAATGAACCGTCTTTCTGCAGGTCTCCAGTGGCCGAAGGCTGAGCCTTGAATGTGCCATCTGGAAGACCAGCAGCATCGGGATGAAAGCTGATGGTTGCGATTTCGCCAGTCGGAACTGAACCGTCCGCGAACTTGACAGTACCGGATACGGGAACGACATCGTATGTGATCTCGCTCGAACAGCCGATAAGCGCCGGCAGCAGGACGCACGCGACAAAGCATCGCAATGCAGGCAAAGAAAGAATCATTGGCTCAACGCTCACGTGGCACGGGCGGCAGAAGCGGGCCAATCGGCGACTAGTCAAAAGAGTAGTTGACTGAAGTGACTCAGCAGCAGGCTACGTAAGTACCGCTATTAAACCAAGTGACTTTTTCATTCGAGTCGGCAATCCGCAACGTCGACGGGCGAGCGGCCCGATTCATTTGCTGACCGAGAACCGAAACAGCAACCCGCCCTTTGTGTCGAAGTAGCGGTAGTTGAACTGCACGCCATCGTCCAGCAGGAGCTGGGTGGCAAACGTGGTGCGCAGCTGGGAACTGACTCGCTTCTGGATGGCGGCTCTCTTCTTGAGCACTTCACGAGTCGCTCCGGTCACCGTGTACGAGTACTGAATCGAATGCCAGCCGGCCGTCACTTTGTCGAGTCTGGTAATCGGGTCAATCTGCTATGGCACCATCGCCTGCATTTGCTTGATCTCTCGTTCAAGCTGCTTCTGCAGGCGATCCTTACGTCTCTTGATCTGTGGAACAGCGTCTCGCTACACCGCGCGAACGTTGCGCGAGTTGGGCGACTCGAGTTTTGCGAGGTAGTTCTCGATCGAGCGTTCGTCAGGATGGTCTTTCATGTTGAACAAAGCGATCTAGCAGATCGACTTTGCATTCGTGTAATCGCGACGCTTTGTCAGTTCGGTTGCATACGAGAGAAACATGCGAACCGGAGTCGCACCCATCGGAAAGGCCACGGCGTGCTCGGCCAGCTTCTCGGCGGCTTGCCAGACGGGAACGTCAGGTCCGAACCAGCGAAGTTTCAATATCAGGCCATTCGCGTACTCGGCCTCGTTAACGAACTCTGTGACCCACAGTGAATCGTGCGACGCTGCAAGACGATCGGTATAACCGGTCCACCGTCGTTGCGCCCCGTGGTACTCCAGCTTCAGTTTCAGATCCCAGGCCTGACGCTTTTCTTCCGAACTGGCATCGTCTCTCAACAGCAGCTCGTGCGGCGCGTCGACACTGTCTTCAACCGTGTCGTGCAGGTCCCTTTCGGAAGTCTTCTTCGTGACGCCTCGTTCGATGTCTTTCAACGCCTTGCGAGCCGTATTCAGCACTTTGTCCGGGGGAACGGCAACGACCTCGGGAGGGAGTTCGGTCAATTCGGTGAGTTCCGGAAGGTCCGGCAGTTCCGGTTCCGGGGCGGGCTCCTCGACGGGCTCGGCCGGTAACTCTGGTTCGGTTGGTGCTTCGGGGGCTGGAGCTTCGCTCGGTTCGACGGCTGCGAGTTCTGCCTCAGCGGCGCTAAGTTCGAGCGGACTCGAGCCGCAGCCAGCTGCGGTGGTCAACACCAGTAATGCAAAGCCGGCGAGGATGCCGGAACCGAGACGCGTCAGGGAGCCAGACGTTTTCATCGTAGAACCTCACCCGGATGAACGGGAAAGCTGGAGAGGAATCACCACATGTGAAGTGTGCTCCGACTTTCCGAAGCGACCGCGACACCATGCCGGATTCTCTGTCTCTTCCGAGATCGCGTTGCGTCTTGCGCGGGTTTGCTACGTCCGACTGCTGCCGTTTTGAGACCGCATTAATGCGTCACCGGGTGAATCACTGTCGGATTCTTCGGCCCAGTCCAGACAACCAGACCATCCCTTACGGTCCGCGCCGCGTCTGTCAGTGGGCATCCATGGCGACGAGTGACGCCAGCACCTTGCGCGTTCCAGTGAATGGCCGGCGACCGTGCATCGTCACGAGATTGTCTACGAGCGCAACGTCGCCATGCTGCCATGCGAGATCGAATGTCAGTTCATTCGAGATCTCAACGGCGATGGCAACATCGTCGAGATCAAGTGGACTTCCATCTCCGAACGTGATCGCTTTCGAAGGATCGTTACGAATGTCCTTCCAGCCGCCGGCCGCAGCGATCAACTGATTGAAAAACGTCTGCCGTCCCGCTGGCAATCCCTTCACCGCCGGCAACACGGGGGTGCTTGCACGCAAACTGCCGTCATCCAGCCAGTCCCATGAATAGCCAAGACTCCGCATCTGTTCCTCGGCGACAGGACGGTTGTCTGCGCGAAATGTGCTTTTCCAGCTTCGGCCCATACCCGAGCCAGCGTCGGAGGTCGCTGGCATCACGTTGCTGTACTTCAGTCCGCGATCCTCGCACTTCTGAGCGAACCCCGGCCGCCGTTCACGCAGCTGGTCGAGCAGGACATCGGAACGACACAAAGGCGTTTCGCCGCCACTTTCGGCCGGCTGCTCACAGAAGAAGAACAGGCGGCTGGGATAGACCGGAGTCTGAGCCATCTCGTGATGCAGTAGAATGCGAACGTCTGATGGTGCCTCATTCGCAGTGAAGACCCGTTTGGTCCGGTTGATTCGCACGGCATTCGACAACGACTCTTCATAAGGAAAGTTGGTGAGTCCAAATGCGGCCACGAACTGATCGAAGTCGCGGTCGCTGTGGAGTGGAAACCGTCGAAACAGAATCGCCCCATGTTCCGAAGACAGGCGGACGAGTTCGTCTCGCCGCCCATCGACCCAGTCACATACCGCCATAAGACTGGGATCAGGTGATGCACACGTGATTGAGAGTGGGAAGACCTGACCCGAATGGACCTGGTCTCCGGCGATCCTGTCGCGTGTGATTGCAAGCTCCTGAGTCATCAAAAGGCCTCAATGTTCTGAAAACTGATGAAGGCTGCATGCCCGCGACCGCTGTGGCATGCGGAACTGCATTTCCGATAGTTTGCGGTCTCCACAGCTTGGTGATCAGACACGAAAGAAACGCCGCCCGATGCAACGCGACGCAGAACTCCAGTCCCGACTGACCGCTCTGACCCGCGATCTTATTCTGATCCCCAGCACGGAAAACCGTCCGGCCGAACGCGAACGCTGTTTTGAGTTCCTGCACAACCACTTGGACGGTCTGGAAGGCGTCCGCATCGACCAGTATGAGTGCAACGGGCATACGTCAATGGTCGCACTGCCGGACTCGGCCAGCGTCCCGGACGTCTTGCTTTGCGGACATCTGGATGTCATCGAGCATCCGGAGTCGGACTGCTATCACTCGACGCTGCGTGAGGGTCGCATTTACGGGCCAGGCTCCGGCGACATGAAAGGTCAGGATGCGATTCTGGTCGAGTTATTCCGCACACTGCACGCCGAGCATCCGGGCATTTCACTCGGTCTGGCGCTGACGTCGGACGAAGAGCGTGGCGGCTCGGACGGTGTTCGCTATCTGGTCGAGGATGTTGGCCTGCGCTGTGGACTCGCCATAGTCCCGGACGGCGGTTCGCTTAATGACGTCACCGTCGAAGAAAAGGGCGTTGTTCATGCTGTGATCCGTCGACACGGTCATGAGGCGCACGGGGCGCGTCCCTGGCTGGGCGAGAACGCCGTCGAGTTACTCATCCAGCAACTCGCAGCGCTGAAACAGCACTTTGCCCGTTACTGGCCGGACGAGGACATCGTCGAACAGAGAAATTACTGGTTCCCGACATGTTCATTGACGATCGTCGGCACGCCAAACACCACGCCGAACCGCATTCCGGCAGAGGCAGAGGCGGTCATTGATGTTCGCTTTCCGCCTCCGGCAACCGTCGCTTCGATGACAGCGGAAGTGGCGAACGTGCTGGGCCCGGATTGCAGTATCGAACCACTGATGACCGCCGAGCCGACGCACCTCGACCCGGACCCGTTGTTTTGTCGCGTCACCGAAGAAATCACCGGACAGCCGGTTCGGATGGTCAAAGCCTCAGGCGGCAGTGACGGCCGTTTCTTTCGCCAGTGCGGAATCCCAATCAATCTGTCGCGTCCGCTGGTCGGAAACCTGCACGCGATCGATGAGTGGATCGATGTCGGCTCGATGCTGACCTACTACCGAATCTGTGAGACGTACATCTGCAGAAAGCTGATCCGGAACGAGTCACGCCAGGATTACGCGATCTGAAGCAATCGTCGATTAAGCTCTCAGGGCGGAGAATGTGAATGATCCGACGTCGAAGCATGTTCCGTGTTGTCCTGCCGCTGTATTCGTGTTTGTGCTTCATCATTCTCGCACTCACAGCGATGGCTCAGTGGACTTCTCCCGTCCGCCGAAAAATCGATGCCGGAATAGAATTGGCGACGCACGAATTGGACGGCCACTGGCTGACGATCACAAATCGTTGCGGCCGTACGCTGCACTACCACGTCACGGTCAGGTCTCCGCCTCCAGGCCCGGACATGTGTGTTTACTATCCGAGTGTGGGTTTCCGCCAAATGGACTCACTGGGCTCCGACAATTCAGTGTTCATCGATGTTCGCACTCTCGAATACTGGCGAGATTCGTCCGTGTATCTGAACGTTAAACTGTCCCTGTTCGATCCTGAAGAACTCGAAGCTGCAAAACTGCGGCGCCCGTTCGACGCAGAGAAACTGTGGATTGCGGGACGACAATTCACGGTTCATCCTCATCGCATCACCTATGCGAACCGATCGAACGCTCTGCGATGAGCGGGTGTGGCCTGAGAAGGCATTTCTTCAGCACTCCCGCCGGCATAGACTTCCGCCGATTTTATTGCCCTTAAGAGTTACGGGATTGCGCATGCCTCACGGATGTTTCTTTGGTGTCCCCCGACAGCCCGCTGTCTGCCTGCTGATGCTGATTGCGATGAGCGTTCTCGCTCCGCCGGTGTTCGCCCAGGATGGGGCAGATCCACCCCCCGGAAGCTCGGACACGGGTTTCGTTGATCTGGTCCGCACGGGTGGCCTGGTCGGCGGTGTGATCTTCGCGCTGAGTCTCTGCATGGTCTACCTGATCGTCGAGCATGTGCTCAGCATTCGTCGGAAGAAACTCGTCCCGGAAGATCTGGCCGCCGCCGTGCATCGCCAGATCACCGAACGAAAATTCGAAGACGCGCGCCAACAGTGTCAGTTGCAGCCGTGTGTCCTGAGTCATGTTCTGGCGTCCGGTCTGTCCGTCATTGATCTGGGATATTCCGATGCCGACAAGGCCATGGAAGAAGCGGCGCACGAGCAGTCCGCTCGACTGCTCCGTAAGATCGAATACCTGCATCTGATCGGAACGCTGGCCCCAATGCTTGGGTTGTTGGGCACAGTCTGGGGGATGATCCAGGCGTTCATGGAATTCGAGGCGAAGGCCAACCCGGCCGTCTCGGAGCTGGCACCGGGCATCTACCGGGCTCTGGTCACCACCATGCTGGGACTGACAGTCGCCATCCCGGCCTTCGCGAGTTTCGCCATCTTCCGAAATCGAATCGACGAGTTGGTGGCCGAAGCCGCTCTAACAGCCGAAAGCGTGTTTGCAGATTTTCGACGTGACCAGGCTCACCAGCCCCCCAAAAAAAGCCGGACTGAGCGTCCTGAAGAAGTGGCGCCACGCGTGCCATCCGTTGCCATTGAACGGGAGTCGCACCGGTGAAAGTCTCCACTATGAAGCACACGCGTTCGGTCAGCTTCAATGTGACGTCGCTTATCGACATTGTTTTTCTGCTGGTGATCTTCTTTCTGGTCGCCAGTCACGTGGCGCGCAGCGACGCTGTCGAGCCCGTCGAGCTTCCGGAAGCAAGCCAGGTACAGCGGGACGACGAGCAGACGCCGCAGCGGCTCGTTGTCACGGTCATGTCAGATCGTTCGCTACATGTCGGAGGCCGTGCTGTCACGCTGCCGCAGCTTGAGCAGTTGATCCTCACGTCTACCGAAGAGTCGAAGACGCCGTTCGAGGTACGCATACGATCTGACCGAAACGCGACCTACGTCGACATCGAGCCGATCCTACTGGCGTGTGCGCGACTGGGCGTGAGCCAGGTGGGTTTTGCCGTGTTGCCGAAGCGCGAGTAGTCCCGATCCGGCTGTGGCCCCGGCGGATTTATCGACACACTTTTGCTTATGATGCTGGGCCACCGTTACTTGGAGACGATCGATCATGCTGAGCATCCTCAGCCGACCACGTTCAGACTGCAGTGGTGCGACCCGCCGTGAGTGGATCCGCGCTGGCGGTGCTGGACTTTGTGGGCTGGCCCTTCCACAGACCGGCGCGGCGCAGTCTGAACCGTTCTCCCGCGGTCGCGCGAAGTCCGTTCTGTTTGTCTATCTGTTCGGTGGACCAAGTCAACTGGAGACGGTGGATATGAAGCCCGACGCACCGTCAACGGTGCGCGGTCCGTTCTCACCAATTGACTCGCGCACACCAGGATTGCGCATCTGCGAACACCTGCCGATGCTGGCGGAGTGTTCGGACCAGTATTGTGTGGTGCGGACACTCAATCATCCGCAGAACGATCACAACGGATCGCACTTCATACAGACCGGCCACACAATGCCGCCGGCCGAACGTGGACCGGCGCGCGTCAACGCCGCGCCAAATGACTGGCCGTCAATGGGATCGGTTGTTGAGTACTTAAATCGCCAGGCGGCTGCGGGGTCAACTCGACCCATTCCCGGTTATATCTATCTGCCGAATCGTCACGGGCAGATTCAGCTTGATGGACGTTACGACCGACTGGGGCAGTACGCGGGATGGCTCGGGCCTGAAAACAACGCGCTGGCGACACGAATTCACAAGCGACCAGGCAAAGCAGACAACGCGTATTGCTCAACCGACAACCCGTACTACCGCGACTGCTCAGACGACGAACTGTCGTTTCAGTTCGAGGGCATGTCGCCGCCGGACGGTGTGACCATCGATCGACTCGATCGCCGGCGCAGTCTGCTCGAGCAGTTCGAAGTCGGGTCGCGGAAGTTCTCGGAATTGCGGAATCGCACGGGCTACGATTCGGCACGCACCAGCGCGTGGAACCTGCTTGCTTCCGGCACACTGCGCGATGCGTTGGATATTCGGCGCGAATCAGCGTCGTTGCGCGACCGTTACGGGCGTAACCTGTTCGGACAGTCGCTGATCATGGGCCGTCGAATGATCGAAGCCGGCGCACGATTCGTGACGGTGATCTGGGACATGTCCGATGGTGCCGCATCCGGGTGGGATTCGCACAATCAACTCACAGGCAGCCTGCGAGACTTCCTTCTGCCGGGACTCGACCGTGGACTGTCGGCATTGTTTGGCGACCTGTCAGACCGCGGGCTGCTCGACGAAACACTTGTCGTAACTGCCGGGGAAATGGGTCGGACGCCGAAGTTCATTAACCGCGGCCAGAATGACGGACGCGATCACTGGAGCTACTGCTTCCCGGCGATCGTCGCAGGAGCCGGCGTGCAGGGCGGAACGACTTACGGACGTTCCGATAAACATGCCGCGTATCCGCAGGACCTGCCCGTGTCCTGCCCCGATCTGTCAGCAACGGTGTTTCATTCTCTGGGTATCAATCCACACGGGTTTGTCCCCGACAAACAGGGACGTCCCGTGTCACTGGCTGCCGGTGGCCGCGTGGTCGAGCGACTCTTCTCTTGAGCAACGCATCCGCGGAAAATCGTAACTCACATTTCCTGCCGTGATCATGGCGGGGAAGTGCGGACAATTACGAGTCAGTGTGTGGATGGGGAACTTCGGCCACCAGCGACCAATAGAGCGCAAACTGCTGGGCGATGACGGTCATGTCTTCAAAGTTGACCGGCTTGGGAATGAACGAGCAGGCACCGTCGCTAAAGGCTCGACGGACGTCCGCATCCTGCTGACTCATCGTCAGCATCACGACCGGGATCGTTCGCAGATCGGGATCCTGCTTCATTTCGGCCAGCACCTCGAAACCGTTTTTCCTGGGCATGTTGATGTCCAGCAGGACCAGACCAGGCCGTGCGGCATCCTGGTACTTTCCCTCGCGATGCAGGTAGGCCATCGCCTCCTCGCCGTCTTCAACCACATGCACGACGTTGACCAGGTTTGATTGCTCGAACGTAATCTGCACCAGCAGCGCGTCGGATTCGCTGTCATCGACTACCAGAATCTCAAGGGGTGTGACTGTGTCCGGCGACAGGGCCTGAATCACGTCGGTGGACAGTTCGGTCGAAATCAGCGGGCTGTCATCTGTATCTGCAAGGTCCGGAAGGCGCGTTACCAATGCCCAATACTGCGAAAAGATCGTGGCCGTTTCCTGCAGGCGATCGAAGTCAAGCGGACGGGATATGAATGAGTACGCACCCCCGCTGTAGGCTTCCAGGATGTCAGCCTCTTGCTGGCCCTCTGTCAGCACGACAATCGGGATGGACCGCAGTTCCGGGTCATCCTTCATCTCGGCGATGATTTCAAACCCGTGCTTGCCGGCGACGTCGAGCATGAGGTCCATCACCACCAGACCGGGTCGTCGAACATCCCGGTAGTTCCCCTGCTGACGGAGACACTGCAGTGCCTGTTCGGAATCTTTGAATGTGTGCACTGCGTTGAATAGATTCGACTTCTTCAGTGCGCTGAAACTGCACCGCGTCCGACTCGTTATGCTCGATGATCAGGATTTCGATCGGCTGCATGACGGTCCGTCTGTGCTGCAAACGCGGGAAACGGTCAACGCGACAACGGCGACCGCGAAGAAGCAGTTGCTGTGGATTCGTTCTCACAAATCTCAATGATGCGATCGAGTTGAGAGACGGAGAATACTTCGGCGATGACCGGTTGAAGGTTGCACAGCAACGTCCGACCGCCAGCCACCTGCGCGTACTTGTTCAGAGCCAGCAGCATGCTCAGCGCCGGGCTGGCGAGGAACTCCACCCGTGCCATGTCGAGCACGAGTTTCTTCTCTGTCGAACGGTCTATAGATGCTCGTCAGTTCGTTCAATACTGAGTCGATGGGCGTTCGTTTCAGTGCATCCGGACTGTAGAAACGCACGACTTGCGCACCATCAACGGTCTCGACCTGCAGTTCATCATCGGTTGTCGGCTGAATGCTTCGTTCCGTACTCACCACCGTCGAAGAATGTTCTTCGACGAAGAAGTCTTTGAGCAAACTGGCCGCATCGCGAGCCCGCTGAAGACGGTCCTCAGGCCGTTTGCTGAGCATCGATCGCACGCATTCGGCCAGTTGAAAGGGAACATCGGACGCGAGTTCTTCGATCGGCTGTGGCTGTTCGCTCTGGTGACGCAACATCTGTCGCACCGGATGCGCATCGGGAACGGGCGGCTGACCGGTCAAACAGTGGTACAGCACGCAGCCGAGCGAATAGACGTCGCAGCGGGAGTCCACTCCGTGCGTATCCAGCGCCTGCTCGGGAGACATGTAGTCGAACGTGCCCAGGATCGATCCCTGTGCCAGTTGCGTGAGACTCTGTTCGTTGTCCGAGTCCAGCATTTCCAGCGCGTCGCGGGCAGCCCCGAATTCAAGCACTTTCAGCCGCCGGTCGGTTGTCAGCAACAGATTCGCGGGCTGCACATCGCGGTGTACGACGCCTTCCGAATGCAGATACTCAATTCCCAGAGCCGCCTGGTAAATCAGCCGGCAGGCTTCGCCGAAAGGCAACCTGCCATCACGCTCCAGGCGCGCGGCCAGTGTTTCACATTCCAGCGGTTCAAACGCGACATACGTGACTCCTTCGGCCTGTCCGAGTTCGATGCAGCGAACAACCGCCGGATGGGAAAGCTGCACGGAAACATGCGCTTCACGATGCATGCGGGCCAGTTTTTCGTCGTCGAACGCGAGCGTACGGGGGAAGACCTTCACACTGGCCGGTTCCCGGGTTTCAGTGTGAACTGCACGGAAAATGTTGCCCAGGCGACCGGCCGCGATCAGGTCAAGCAGTTGCCATGGACCGACGCCCCAGGGCTGGGTCAGTCCGGCCAGTAGGGCTTCGGCCTGGAAACGTGAGAGAACACCTTCGACAACCAGTTCGTCGGCCAGAGCCTGCGCGTCGCTGGACCAGTCCAGCCGCTCCCGCCACTGCGCAAGTGTTACGTTCGCCGCATCGGGCATCACGATGCCGCTGTGGACGAATCGTTCGCAGAAGTCGTCGTAGGGATTCATGTCAGTCCTGCTCTTCCGGCAGGCTGAAGAAGATGGTCGTGCCGGAACCAGACTCCGACTCGATCCAGACCCGGCCACTGTCCCGCTCAACAATCCGCTTGCAGAGCGACAGTCCGATTCCCGTGCCGGGATACTGATCGCGCGCATGGAGTCTCTGAAAGATCACGAACACGCGTTCCGTCTGTTCAGCAGGAATGCCGATGCCGTTGTCGCGAATCGAGAAGACCCATTGCCCCTCCTGCTGCTCCACCCCCACATGGATCTGCGGCGGCTGTTCGCTGCGATACATGATCGCGTTCCCTATGAGGTTCTGGAAGAGCTGCCCCATCTGTAAGCGGATGGCCAGCAACGTCGGCAACTCGTCGTGAGTCACGGTCGCCTGGCTTGCATCGATTACGGAGTGCAGGTCGGCCAGTGTCTGGTTCAGGATTTCCTGCGTGTCAACGTCTTCGAATTCCCTGGCCCGCGTTCCGACGTGCGAGTACTTCAGTAGCCCCTGGATCAGACGATGCATCCGCGCCGATGCATCGATGACAAACCCCATGTACTTCTTCGAATCGCTGTCGAGCCACTGCTTCAACTGCTTTTCGAGAAGCTGACAGTAGCTTCCGATCGTCCGCAGCGGTTCCTGCAGGTCGTGTGACGCGACGTGCGCGAACTGTTCAAGATCCTGATTACTCTGTTCGAGATCCGCGGCGTAACGCTTCACCTCCTCCGCGGCACTTATGCGCTCCGTCACGTCCCAGAACGCCACCAGGACACCTAGAATACGGTCCTTCGAATCGAACAGCGGCGTCTTCATCGTGTGGACATACATCCGTCGGCCGTCCTGCTTGTGCCGCTCGACGCCGTCGAACGGTTCACGGGTCTGGATGACCTTTAGATCGTCGTTCCGGTATTTGTCGGCAAGTTCCTGCGGATACAGTTCGTGATCCGTCCGGCCCAGAACGTCTTCCGCCGGCTGACCCAGTAGTCGGCAAAACGCCTGATTCGCAAACGTCAGTCGGCCGTCGAGGTCTTTCCGCATGACACACATCGGCAGGATTTCCACCAGCGAGGAATACAGCGCCTGGGAATCGCGCAAGGCCTGCTCGGCCCGGTTCAGCCGTGTCACATCAATGAATGCCAGCACGACACCTGCCTGCGTGTTTGTCTCCGTGCGGTAGGGTCGAATCCGCATCAGCAGATGCACGCCGTCCCGATTCCGCACTTCCTGTTCAATCGGTCGACCCGTGGCCAGCACCTGATTGACGTCTGGCAGCAACTGGCCGTAAACGATGTTGTGCGAAATGTGCTCGATCGGACGACCCACGTCGCGCGGCAGGAGGTGGAATTCATCCACGATGGCTGGCGTGAACTTGCGGATGCGCAGATCCGTGTCCAGGAAGATCGTCCCGATATCCGTACTTCGCAGCAGATTGTCGATGTCGTTGTTGAGCTGTGTGAGTTCCCCGATCTTCGTCTGGTATTCCGAATTGACCGTGTACAGCTCTTCGTTGACCGAGTGCGGTTCCTCGTTGGTGCTCTGCAGTTCCTCGTTGCTGGTTTCCAGTTCTTCGACCGTGGACTGCAGATGCTCCTTGGTGTAGCGAAGCTCGTATTCCAGGTCGGCAATCCGCTGCATCGATTCGCCGGACGCATCGAACTGCTCTTCCGCAACGGGACTGGCCGGACGGACGGGCGATTCCATTTCTTCCAGAGAGACCAGCAGCAACGTTGTGTCTGACTGCCGGTCGAAGAAGGGCTTGACCGTCAACTTCAAGTGGTCTTCGCCAGTTTCCGATGGGACGAGGAAGCCTCGGTAAATCGACTGAGTCTTGTCTCG
>CAYSJO010000162.1:0-3702 GCA_964431285.1 uncultured Planctomycetaceae bacterium | reverse complement strand
CAAACGCCGTGCGGTCCTTTGAGCTGAGCAGTCGGTTGGCATTCTCCAGCGATCGCAGCATGGACTCCTGCTGGAAGTCCGACGTGTACTCGTGGTGTGGCGAAGTTTCAGCCAGCTTCCTGAAAAACCGAAACCGGCTCTCGAACCGTTGCGGCGTCATGTCTCGCGGTGGACGAACCGCCTTCGCCGCCTGATCCGGATAAGGCAAATTCATTGGCCCATATTCGCTGCCGAAGAATCCGGCTTGAGTGAACGCTTTGATCTCCTCATTCTCACCGATGCCTTCCAATCGCTGTCCAATGTTGATGAACGGCGGAATGACTGGATTTCGAGGGCCAAGCACACGAGCCATCCAGGCTCCGATATGCGGACATGCGACGGTCTGCGGCGGCACGTAACCCGTGTGCCAGTGGTACTGATGCCGCGAATGCAGAATGTGCCCCAAATCCGGCTGGACGTGCGATCGGATCAGCGTTCCGCGATCCATCACGCTGCCGATCCGCTCCAGGCCCTGGCAGATCTTGATGTTATCGACAGCCGTGTCGATCGCTGGAAATGTGCTGATGACTTCTTCGACTGGCGTACCAACCTTGAATGGGCGGTATCTCTTAGGATCGAAATTGTCCGGAGCCGCCATGCCTCCACCCATCCAGATCAGGATACAGACATCTGCAGTCGGTTCTGGATGCTTGATCGCATCCCCGTCGGCCGCCGGTAACAGACGAGGCTCACCGGCCATCCAGGCGGCGGCAGTGCCGGCAGCCAGTTGTTTTACGAACTGGCGACGAGCGATTTGCTCGTGGAGTATTTCAAGGCTCATTGTTGTGTCCGCTTGTCTCATCACACGAGTTGAAACTCGGGCAGCATCATAACTGCCCACATGAGGTCTTCTACGTTCTGCTTTTTCGGTTCGGGCCCCAGCAATTCGCTTGCCAGTGCCCGTTCTTCAGCGGACGGATCACGCGTCAGGGCATACTGGAACAGCCACGCAGTCAGGTCTTCGCCTGTGTTGCCTAACTGGGCTAACGCGTGAGTTGCGCCCGTCGCGATCGCGTCGGCCAACCGCTGCCCATTGGCCAGGTCGATGGCTTCTAGCGTTGTCAGGCCACTCGGTCGCATGGTGACGATCTGGTCGCGATTGGGACGTCCAAGGGCTCGCATCAGCTCGTCTGCCTTCAGAAGTGAGGCACGAACCATCGTAACGTCTGAGTTTCCGGCACCACTCAGCATGGCGTTGACCTGTGGCTCAATGCGACTGGCCCACACGCCCGGGTTGGCCACTTTGACGGCAGGCTTCCAGTCCTCTGGCAGCTTGTCGAATCTCCCGGCCTTATCTGGGACAGCCGATGTCCATTGCCATCGAGTGTCGCTTCCGATGGCCTGCTGCGAGCCGTCTTTCCAGCGAATTCGAGCCTCGAAGAACAGACCGGCGGGATTCGGTCCAGTGCCGCCATTCTTCGCCACGACAAGCACACTGTTTTTACCATGCCGAACGACCGTGTCGAGATTGACCAGTTCAGCAGATTCCCAGTTTGGATCAGCGGCAAGACGACGACCGTTAACAAACAGCGTGTACTCGTTGTCGCACGTCACTGCCGCCACTATCCGTGCGGGGACAGCCTCAAGTTCGAATTCGCGTCGAAGAGTGATGGTCTCGCCACCGGGCGAACTGGCTGAGGCCCCCGCGTACGACCAGATCCATTGACCGCCTGCCGCAATCTCCGTGATTGCGGCGGAGTCCGGCGACGGCACCTTCACGCGGATTACTGGAGCATCGTATTTCTGTGGAGCTGCACCGGTAATCTGCCACACTGAATCCACAAACTGCTCAGCGGTCATTCGCCGTGGCAATGGACCGTTGAAGACGTACGCTCCGCTGTCGCGCCGCACCTCACTCGGTATCCGTGACTGATATGCCTCTGATGTGGCAATTAACCTGATCGTTTCCTTCAGGTCGTATCCGTTGTCACTCAGATGGACCGCCAGATAGTCAAGCAGGTCCTCACTCCATGGCTCGGTGTGCATGGCATCGACGGGATGCACGATCCCTCGTCCCATCAGTCGGTGCCAGATGCGATTCACAATTGTCCGAGTGAAGCGGCCGTTCTCAGGATGAGTCAGAAGTCCCGCCAGTTGCTGTAACCGTTCGGGCTGAGAGGCCCTGGCATCGATCTGCCCGAGTTCCGGAAACAACCACGCGGCCTTTGCAGTCTGCCCTGTCGCCTTGTCGCAGCGGTGCAGCATCAGCGGTTCGGTGGAATACACCTGAGCCAGGGCATACGTCTCTTCCAGAGTCCAGTGATTGATGAAGCTGTCGTGACAGGACGCACACTTGAGATTGATCCCCAGAAACGCCTGACTGACGTTCTGAGCAAACTGGATTTCCTGCCTTTGACTGGCATTCACATTGCCCCGCCAGCGGATTCCCTGAATAAAGCCGCCCGCGCCAGTAACCGGTGTCAGCAGCTCACGCACGAACTGGTCGTATGGCTTGTTGTTGATCAGTGCTGCGTACAACCACTTGCTGATCTGCGTCCGACCCTTAGTGATGAATCCGGTTCCGGCGTAGTCATTCCGCAACAGGTCATTCCAGAACGTCAGCCAGTGCTCGGCGTAAGCGATGTCATCCGCGAGGAGTTGTTGAATCAACTGGCCGCGGCTTGAATTCGCGTCTGCAAGAAACTGTGAACGCGTTTTTGGAGTTGGCAGCAGTCCGATGAGATCCAGATGCACGCGACGTAAGAATGTCTGGTCGTCGACTGCCGCAGGACGAGACACGTTGTGCTCAATCAGATACGAGTCGATGATTCGATCCAGCGGATGATCACGGTCATCGATCGGTGCACACAACTTCGGACGTCGTGGCCTCAGTGGCGGCTCGTAGGTTTGAATGCCAAAGCTGAATCCGTCTTCCCAGACCAGTCCCTGATTCACCCAGGCGACGAGAATAGCTCGCTCTTTCGGTGAAAGCCGCAGCCGATCTCTCGGAGGCATTTGAGATTTCGGATCAACTGACTTGATCAACTCAATCAACGTTGATTTCGCAGCCTTGCCCGGCGCAACAGCTTCCGCGTCCAGAATCAGATCACGTGTGTTGATCGAAAAGCCACCCTTCGAATGCTTCCCTCCGTGGCATTCGATACAGTGCTTCTTCAGCAGGGGAACGACATCATGCGCGAAGTCAATCACTTTCGGTTCCGCCGCGTAACCGCTTGGGACGACGACCGCGAGGCACGATATCGAAGTGAGCAAGTAACCTGGAATGCGCATATTTCTGACCAGCGGGATTCGGCCACGATGGGATTCGGTGTCGACTGTGATTCAACTGACATGAACACCGAGCAAGGGTCAGAGGATACTGGGGCCCACCATGTCCGGACAATTGCTCCCCTCTTTGCGTTCAGCAAACCCACTGCCGGAATCCCGAGCAAGGCGTACGGATGATGAAAGAGACGAAGTCATCTTTCGCATGATGCGTCGCTTCGAAGCCATTTACGAAACTAGTGGCCCGTTGAAGAACCTGGCCGTGTAACGGGGAATGATTATTCTACGTGTGTTAAAATTCTGAATGGAGTATGACGATGTCGTTGCGGCGGCGAAACACTGAGAAGCAGCGGGAACTGTGGATCGAGACGGGGTCGGTGGCGAAGTCTCCGGGGCATGTGTTCTATGAGCGGCTCAACGGGCTGCTCGCGGACTCCG
>CAYSJO010000161.1:0-14476 GCA_964431285.1 uncultured Planctomycetaceae bacterium | reverse complement strand
CAAGCAGATTGGTCTGGCTATGCACAACTACCACGATCAGTTCGGCTCTCTTCCGATGGGAGCGAACGCCCAGGTTTACAGCCCGCTCGTTGCCATTCTACCAAACCTTGATGGGGCCAATCTGCAGAACCTCTATGACTTCAACCTGTATTACACGGACCCCGATAACCTGGAGGCCATCAACACCATCGTCCCAACATATCTGTGCCCATCGATGGTACTTCCACGAGCAGTACCAGACAATGTGTGCGGCGAGAACGGCGCACCTACGAGCTACGGGTGCTCAATGGGAACGACGGCTGGCAGTTTCAGGAGCGCCAGGAGCAGCGACGGAATGTTCGCCGGGTACAACGGTTTTCTCCCCAGTAACGGAAAGCCGACAAAGTTCAAGGACGTGAAAGACGGGCTTTCCAACACGATCATGTGTGGCGAGTGGGATTACGACATGGAGACGTATTTATGGTCGTCGCGCGGGAGCTGTGCGGGGCAGATCAAGTACGGCAGTCATCGCTGGGGTGGCGGTTATCCTGGGGTCGCCCTCGGGAATACCTCGGGCAAATTAAATGCAGGACGGTTCGAGCCGTACAGCGGTAACAATCGCCTTACCTGGCGGAGCGACCATGTCGGTGGCGTTCACATCCTTCTAGGTGACGGCGCAATCCGATTCCTCAATGAAAGCACTGACGCGGACCTGATCGACGGTCTGTCCACGATCGGCAAGGGCGAAGTTCCTGGCGAATTCTGAGTTGCCGTTCGCAACAAGGAGCTCGCAGCCAGTTCCGCAAGGTGCTGCGAGCTCCAGCGGTGATGCAACTGGTTACCGGAATTACCAAGCGATTCCCGCAATTATGAGGATTCGCGCGAGCAGACTCCCGCAAATCAAGCGCCTGTGTGCTCACAGTGAGCGATCGTTCCGTAACCAGAGGCGAAGGCCGCTCCTGCACCAGTGCCTTCTGGTCGGAAATGATTTTCGGTAATGAATTCAGCTGGATCGAGCTGCCGCAGTCCTGATCGTTTCAGATCACTCTTATCAGAGGAGTTTTGTGATGGTTACCAGAGATGACCGCAATCAGTCTGGCTGGTTGCGGAGACAACCCCTCGTGCTATTCGGTCTGGCCCTGGCAGTGCTCAGCGGATGCGCAGGCAATGAACCAGATCCTCGCGGGGAACGGGTACCAGTCAGCGGAACGGTGACGCTTGACGACAAGCCAGTCTCGAATGCGGAGATCTTATTTCGGAGCAATCAAGGAACCGGATCCGTCGTCGCAACGGCTGTGATTTCTGCCGGGAGGTACAGCATCCCGAAGGAAAGCGGACCCGTACCGGGGACGGCCACCGTGAAAGTCGTTGCCCAGATGATGGAACTGGAAGATCTAGAGGCGGTACGAGGGGGCGACCCTTCCAGACAGGTCGATATGTCGCTGACTCAGATCCCAGATAAATACGGAAAGCACTCGACATTGAAAGCTGGGGTCGAAGCTGAAGGTGAGAACAAGTTTGACTTCGAATTGACTTCGAAGTAGGCACCGTCTCCCCGCACATCGAGAATACCGATCGATGGGGACTGACTCCTCTCGCGGATTCACAAGCCACAAGCCCAGCTGTGCTCAAGCGTACTGCCGTACTACTGCTCATTCCGGGATCCTGTGATCCCAGATTTAATTGGCCTACCGACAGTTTATTGAGGAAAAACAGGATGAGACTTTCTTTACTGCTTGCAGTCCTGGTGTTTGGCTTTCCTGCCATCAGCGATGCGCATTTCATTTGGCTTCTGACTGATTCCGCGGGCACCACCGGTCGCGTCCAGGTGTTCTTTGGAGAGGCAGCGGAACCGGATGACCCGGACCTGCTCAGCCGAGTCGAAAAGGCGAAGGTCTGGACGGTTGGCTGGCGTGGCGACGCAGCAGCAGTGCCGCTGGAGCTTGGCGAAGAATCATTGGATGGATCGCTCTCTGAACGGGCCCGACAGAGCCCGGTTGTATTGAGTCATACCTACGGAGTCTTCACTCGTGGCGATTCCTCGTTTCTGCTGAATTACTATGCCTAGACATACCCGTTTGCACTTCCGGGCACATGGCGAGCCGTTAATGACAAGGAGAAGCTCCCGCTGGAGATCACTCCGACTCTCGACGGAAAGAGGACAGTTCTCAACCTGACCTGGCAGGGGAATCCATCGCCGAACTGCCAGGTTGTTGTCGTCGGGCCAGGAATCGAAGACAAGCTCGAAGGGACGACCGACGAAGCCGGTGTCTTTCGTTGCGACCTTCCGGAGGCGGGCGTCTACTCCATCCGGGCACGCCTGACGGAAGATGAGGCCGGAGAGTACAACGACGAAAAGTACTCAGCCGTGCGTCATTATTCGACGTTGAGTCTGCGACACGTCCCGCTCGAACTGCGTCACGCGAAGCATGGACTGCCGGATCTGCCGCAGGGTATTACAAGCTTTGGCGGAGCCATCTCTGGGAACACACTTTATGCGTATGGCGGAAACTACGGCTCGGCCCATGAGTACTACCAGTCGGGACAGTCGAACGATCTGTGGTCCTTGAAACTGACCGGTCAATCGAAGTGGAAGAAGCTGGCGACGGGGCCGCGACTGCAGGGACTCGCCATGGTGCCGCACGACGGGCTGCTGTACCGCGTCGGCGGATTCACTGCCATGAACAAGGAAGGCGACGACCAGGACCTGCGGTCACAGGACAGCGCCGCAGTCTTTGATCCGAAAAGCGGGGAGTGGAGAGACCTGCCGCCAATGCCGGTCCCGCGTTCGTCACATGACGCCGCCGTTATTGGTGACATGCTGTATGTCGCAGGCGGCTGGAACATGCCCGGCGCAGGCGAAGACCATGTCTGGCACGACTCGGCTTATGCTCTGAACCTTTCGGCGGAGAATCGTGAGTGGAAAGCCATCGCGAAGGCTCCGTTCAAACGACGCGCCCTGTCGCTGGCGGCCTGGAACGGAAAGCTCTACTGCATCGGCGGGATGCAGGAACAGGGCGGACCGTCGACGCGTGTTGACGTCTACGATCTCGCGACGGATTCCTGGGCGCAGGGGCCGTCTCTGCACGGCACTGCCATGGACGGCGTCGGCAGTTCGTCCTTCGCGTGCGGAGGAGCACTGTTCGCGTCGACGATTTCTGGATCGGTGCAGCGACTGTCCACTGACGGCAAGTCCTGGGAACTGGCCGGACAGCTTGATCATCCGCGGTTCTTCCATCGACTGCTTCCGTGGCAGGACAAGACGCTGGTCGCCGTTGGTGGTGGCATCATGTCGGTCGGAAAGGTCCTGGAAGTCGATCTGCTGACCGTAAAGTAGTTCACCTCTGCAGTTCCCACATCCCGACGTTCAAATCCGGTGCGGCGCTGTGCTTCCGTGCCGCATCGGATCTACCCGGATCGGTTTAACAATTGGTAGCACGGCCTGCCAGGCTGTACGAAATGCACGGAAAACAGGCTGGCAGCCTGTGCTACTGAGAGTCCTGACTCAGAGACCAATCATCGAGGTATCCTCATGCGACTTTACAGTAAGCGCGGTATTACGATTGGTGCCTGTCTGACACTGCTGACCGCTGGATGGCAACACGCCAGCGGCGGCGACTGGAGCAGTTTTCAGAATGGCGGCCATCCAGTTCTGGCCGAAGCGGACTACGCGACCGAATGGTCAGCAGACTCAGGCATTGCATGGCAGACACCGCTGGCCGGGTATGGGCAATCCTCGCCGGTTGTTGCCGGGGAGATCGTCTATGTGACGTCCGTGTCCGGTGACCTGAAGGACGAGCTTCACGTAGAGGCGTTCAGCGTCAAGACAGGGAAGCAGGTCTGGCAGTTTGATGGCAGGAACAGCTCCCCGGTCAAGAGCACCACCTACGTCAGCAAAGCCGCTCCGTCTCCAGCCTGCGATTCCGATGGCGTGATCGCTCTGTTCGAGGGCGGCAATGTTGTAGCCCTGACGACTGAAGGCGAAGTGCGCTGGCAGCGCGATCTTGTTGCCGATTACGGTCCGATTGAATCACGACACGGGCTGTCATCGTCGCTCGAACAGAATGCCGACAGCGTCTTCGTCTGGATTGAGCGCAGCGAATCGCCTTACGTACTGGCTCTCTCAAAGAAGACGGGAGAAACCGTGTGGAAGACGGATGGAGTCGCCGCGACGTCGTGGTGCAGTCCGCGACTCGTTCCGGTTGCGGACACGACGCATCTTGTACTGAGTGCCATTGGCAAGATCGTGGGACTCGACCCCGGGAGCGGCAAGCGACTCTGGACGTTTGATGGAATCGGCGGCAATTCGACTCCAACACCTGTTCCACTTGGTGATGGTCGGTTTCTGATCGGTGCGACTGTCGGTCGCGGTGGATCCGATGGCCCTCAGGCAGCAAAGTCCAACGGCGTCATCCAGATCTCCGGATCTGCCGCGGATGGTTTCACTGTCGGCTATGTGTGGCAGGCGAAGGGGGCGACATCATCTTTCGGAACGCCGATTGCGCACGCAGGCATGGCCTGGTTCGTGAATCGATCCGGAGTCGTCTACTGCCTGGATCTGGCGACTGGCGAACAGAAATCCGCCGGCCGCACAGCCAGCGCCGTATGGGCAACACCAATCGGAATTGGCGGGCACATCTATCTGTTTGGAAAGAACGGGACGACGACCGTCATCAAGGCGGAGCCGAGATTCGAGACGGTGGCGGAGAACAGCCTGTGGGAGGTTGAAGCTGCGTCCGAAGGCGGCCGCCCGTCTTTCGGCGGTCCGGTTCTCTACGCCGCGACTCCGGCCAGTTCGCTGTTGCTTCTGCGACGCGGCGATCGACTGTTCGCGATCGGGCGGTAGGAACGCTTCATTCGTTCTGCGCAGCTAACTCATCGTTAAGCCACCGGCTCTGCCGGTGAGAATTGATCAGGCTCTGCCATTCCGGCAAGAGAACAGACGATCATCCTTGAGGAAGGCCCCGCGGGGCAAAGGAGGATCGCCATGAAGGATTGGCAAAGTCAGGCCCACGTGAAGTGGGACTGTAAGTACCACGTAGTGATTGTACCGAAGTATCGACAACGTGTGTTCTTCGGTCGGCGGCGCGGTCAGATTGGGGAAATCCTGCGTGACCTCTGCCGTCAGAAGGAAGTCGGACTTGTGAAGGGGAACGCTCAACCGGATCACATCTATATGTTGTTGAGCATCCCGCCGAAGTATTCCGTCGCGATGACCATCGGTTATCTCAAGGGCAAGAGCGCTATTCGGATCCATCGGGAGTTGCAGCGAACGCAGGGAACGTTGTTTGGACGGAGCTTCTGGTCACGCGGCTATTGTGTGAACACTGTGGGACTCGATGAGGCGATGATCCACCGTTACATCGAGGAACAAGACAGACACGAGCGTGATCAGGAGCGAGGATTGTTTGACGACGAAGAGTAACCAATAACCCACGGCCCCTTTTAGGGGCCTTCCTCAAGCCACCGGCTCGGCCGGTGGTCATGACTGGACGACGCATCGGGAGGCGATGACTGCCAGTCGAACTGCTAGCCGCCCGCACGTCGTCTTCGAACTTATAGACAGACAACAGGATTTCAGACCATGACCGTAAAGCCTCTCCTCTTCCTGGCCGCGTTCACTCTGGTGACGCTTGTAACCGTGCATCCCGCTATGACTGGTGAGCCGACTGCTGCTGAAATGCGGCTGCAGGCACACCACAAACGGGCTGTCTGGCACGACTTTCCAGGGTTCACAGCCCAAGTGACCATTTCAACGGACGAAAAGAGTCAGTCGGGGCAGATTCGCGTTGGTGCCGACTTCAAACACACTCTGAATATTCCCGGTGCAGCAGAAGACCGCTGGATTGCCGCGAAGCTGCGGTCTGTAATTTCCCATCGGAAGCCAGGCGAGGCTCGAGAATATGACGTTCGGTTTGTCGATGATGATGCGAGCCACGTATCGGGGCGACTCATTGCCCACAACGATGGATCAGGGATGTTTCGGATTCGAGATGGTGTGATCTGGGAAGTCATCCGCAAGTCCGAGAAGTCGTGGTTTGAAGTTTCCACACTGGAGACAGTGGAAACCCCTGACGGAAAGATTCTGCCGCGATCGACATCAACGACTTACCGGGATCCGAAGACAGGAGACATTACCTCGAACCACAGTAACTTCTTCGGGTGTAAACAGGTGGGCGGGTTTTTCCTGCCTGAAAGCGCACTGACAATTGAAGTCGGTGCCAATGGAACTCGGACTGTCCGCCGGATTACATTTGATGATCATCAGTTGGCGACTCCGTAGTGGGGAATTCGATGGCTGATTCGCGGAAGACAGAAAGCACGTTGTCCACTGTGGGACCTGGCACGTTCGTTTGCGTTCGAACGGACGCTGAAGGTCGGGATGGAGTCCGACTCAAGCGGCTGGGAATCTGCGAGGGGCGGACTCTGACACTGGTGACCGCCGGCGACCCAATGATCCTTGAGGTCGTCGGCGCCCGGATCGGGATTTCACGGCAACTGGCCGGGCATGTCGTCGTGGAGCCATCCGACGCTTCGGTCGATGCGGGAGCTGCCTTGTGATCGATCTGCCCGTCGTTTCTACCACTGACGTTGCGACCACGGTGCCGTCGATTGCTCTGGTCGGGAATCCCAACGCTGGAAAGACCACGCTGTTTAATTCGCTGACCAAGCTGCAGGCGAAGACGGCCAACTATCCGGAAATTACCGTTGATCTGCGGAAATCAACACTGAACCTGGCTGGTACGCGAGCGGAACTGATCGATCTGCCCGGCATGTACAGCCTGGACGCGGTCAGTCCTGAAGAGGCTGTGGCGAAGTCTGTCCTGCGGGGAGAGATCGGCGACGCGCGTGTTCCCGATGGTGTCGTGCTTGTTGTTGATGCGACCAATGTCGAACGCAACCTCTTTCTTGCGAGTGAAATCCTCGACCTGGGCCTTCCGACCGTCGTCGCACTGAACCTGATTGATGCGGCTGAATCGGTCGAGGTCACAATTGACGTCGATGAATTGGAGAAGCATTTGCACTGCCAGGTGATTCCCGTGAGTTCCCGCACGGGCCAGGGCCTGTCGGAGCTTCGGCAGGCACTGGGTGGAATGCTGTCGCAACGGGAGACTGACTGCCGGGACTGACATGTCTCGTGTACAGCCGGCTGCAGCGGTTGCACGTTTGCGGCCCGATATGACTGGGCCGGTCGTGTCGCGAGTGACACTGTCAAACGAGACTCAAAGACCGCACCGGCAGGATCCAGGCTGGACCGAATTCTGACCAATCCCCTTGCCGGTGTGATTTCGTTTCTGGCCGTGATGCTGGGAGTCTTCTATCTGATCTTCTCTCTGGCTGGCGTGCCGATGGATCTGATCGACACCGGCTTTGGGACTCTCGGTTCGCACGTTGCCAGTCTCTTTCCGGCGGCTGGTGGTGGCGGAGCCTTATTATTAATCGCAGCATTTGCTGCAGCGCTGCTGACGTTCGCCGCGGGTTACCGGCTTAATCAGGTCCGCTGGCGATGGCAGACGGCAGTCCCCGCGGTCGGCGTGTCGGTCATTGTTTCGCTGCTGCCGGTTGAGGACTTTTCCAGTCTGATTGTTGACGGTGTGATTGGTGGTGTTGGCGGTGTCGTGATCTTTCTGCCGCAGATCTGCATCCTGTTCTTCTTCATTTCGTTATTAGAAGACAGTGGTTACATGGCCCGGGCGGCGTTCGTGATGGAGCGTCTGATGCGTTCCGTCGGTCTGCCTGGAAAGGCCTTTGTGCCGATGCTGTCGGCACATGCGTGTGCAATTCCCGGAATCATGGCAACGCGAACCATTGAGAACTGGCGCGATCGCCTGGTCACGATTCTCGTATTACTACTTCTGACCTGTTCCGCCCGCCTGCCGGTCTATGCCATGGTCGCCGGTCTGCTCTTCAGCGATTCGCCGGGCAAAGCAACGGGTCTGTTCGTCGGCGCGTACGTGCTCGGCATTGGCGCAGCGTTTGGCAGCGCCTGGTTGCTGAAACGGACGGTCCTGCGCGGCGATGTCGACCCTCTTGTACTGGAACTCCCTCCGTGGCGGATGCCATCGCTGCGGAATGCCTTGCTGACGGTGATTGATCGGGCACTGGTATTTCTGCGTCGTGCCGGCACGATCATCCTGCTGATTTCAGTGACTCTCTGGGCACTCGCGACTTGGCCACGGCTCCCCGAGGACGGACTGCCCGCCGACGTTGCGTCCCGCGTTACGCAACTCCGCAACGAAGCCGCTCGTACGAACGACGTCGACACGGCTGACCTTTTGCGAGGCCAGGCCGACGGATTGATTGTTCAGGAACAGTTGGCGCACTCGGTTGCGGGGCGGATCGGCAGACTCGTCGAACCAGTCTTCGCACCACTCGGCTTCGACTGGAAACTGAACATCGGCGTGATCAGTTCATTCGCGGCCCGAGAGGTCAATGTCTCAACGCTGGCCATTGTCTACGGCATTGGTGAGGACGCGGCAGAAGACGAAGACACCCTGCTTGGAACGCTGCGCGAGCAACGCCGATCCGACGGAAGCCCGGTCTATACGACAGCAACGGGCCTGAGTCTCCTCGTGTTCTAAGTCCTCGCAATGCAGTGCCTGCCAACGCAGGCCGTGACACGCCGAGAGACGGGTTCCTGGAAATGGGCCGCGCTCCAGCTTGGATACATGACTGCACTTGCTTACGTGACCTCGCTGGTTGTCTATCAGTCCGTCGTGGCTTTGGGATTCGGTTGAGGCTGCATGCAGACGGCGTGCCTTCAGTATTGGCCATCGGGTGGGCAAAGCACGCCTTCGAAGACGGTGTTCGTCAGAGACAATGGTGGCATGGCCGGGTTCCAGGGTTCTCTTAGATACCACTCGGGATCGTAGAGGTATTTCTCCAGTGAGGCGTCGCCTTCCTGAATGTACGGGTGGTTCGAGAGTTCTGCGAGTCGTTCGTAGGTCACGGCCTCCTGCTCTTCACCGGACTCGAGGATTCGCGGGGTGATGAGCAGGACGAGCTCTGTCTTCTGACGTTGGCGGACTTCGCGGCGGAATGGACGACCGATGTACTTCAGATCGCCGAGCCACGGGACTTTCTGCATTCGTGTGCTGATTGTCGTGCGGATCAGGCCACCGACTGCTGTCGTCAGGTTGTCGCGTGCAACGACTGTCGCCTGGAGCTGACGAGTGTCGACGGTGTCGACGGGTACCTGCTGTGTCGTGTCATTCACCAGAACGGGGACGGAAGACGGCGTTTGCGATAGTGCTGAGGACTCCTGAATGATCGTCAGAGTCACCGTGCCATCGGCGTTGATTTTTGGCTGGATGAGTAGCGTGTTACCGAGGTCGCGGACTTCGGTCTGCGGGTCGATCGCCTGAAGCGTTGTCGTTTGATTCTGGGTTGTTGTGACGTCGACATCTGTTACAAGAACTCGTTGTTCGCCGACAAAGATTCGCGCGAAGCGATTGTTAGAAGCGAGCAGCATGGGTGTGCCGACGACGTTGATGCGGTTGTCGTTCGACAGGAGCTGAATGCGGGCGCGAATCTTGTCGTCGAGGAATTGATACAGAAGCTGAGGCGGGCCCATCTCCGGCATGAAGTTGCCGACACCAACAATGTTGCGGATTCCTGCCGCCGCGTTCGGGGCAAAGCCGAGATTTGGGTTTCCGCCTGAATCTGTGTAGTCGAAGTCGAAGATCGAACGAAAATCGTCGTCAAGCGTGACTTCCAGAATCTTCATCTCAAGAAGGACCTGAGGTGTCGGTCGGGCGAGTTCCAGATTCAGTTTCGCAATCTCTTCCATCGCGACGCGGTCACTGGTGCGGACGACGAGCAGGTTGTGCTGCTGGACGTAGCTGATGTAGATCGGTGGTTCGTCGCTTGTGAGTTGTCCGAGAGTCTCGGCTGAAATTCGTCCTTCGCCTTCTCCGGCAGCCCGTCGCAGTGCATCGAGTCGGCGCAGTTGATCTGCCGTCAGCGGGTTGTCGTCGAGGTTGTCGAGCAACTGGCGATTCAGATTGAGCTGGTTCAGGTTGTTCAAGCCGCCTCCACCGAAACGGCCGCCGCCGAAGCCTCCACCACCAAACCCGCCACCGTTGAAGCCTCCACCGAAGCCTCCACCGAAACCTCCGCCCCCAAAACCGCCTCCGCCGAAGCCACCGCCACCAGATCGTGAGAAGCCCTGGCCTCCAAAGCCTCCACCGAGTCCGCCACCACCTCCGCCGCCGATGGCCAGCGATGTCTGGCCTGTGATGGCGAGGATCTGGTCGTCGTTAATCGGAGTCAGAGACATCAGCACACGGCCGGGGTACAGCGCCTGAATAGCGAGAGCGGCGCTGAGGGCATTCGGGTGTTGAAGCTGGAAGACCCTGGTGATGTCTTTGCGATAGATGACCAGGTCGTCCTGGTACTCCTCGACGGTCATGATGCGAATCGTGCGAGTGTCGCTGTCAGTCCGGAATGTGAGACCTGAGACCTGGGCGAGGATTTCCACCGTCTGACGGGCAGTGACATTGTTGAGGTAGAGAGCCACCGGCCGCTGGCCAGCCTCGGACGTCGTGACGACATTCAGTCCGGAGGCTTCAGCGATGAGGCGTGCTCCGTCGAGGACGGTTGCGTCTTTCAGTTCGAACCGTTCGATGACGTGTTCTTCACCGGGGATTGGTGGCTCATCCTGTTGTTTCACAGATCGGCGGCGAGTCTGATCGGGTGCATCCCTGGGGGTGTCACCTGGAACAGGCGGGACAGGCAACGGCTGCGCGTGCGCGAGTGCTGGAAGGAGTGTCAGCGCCGTAATGAGTTTCTGAATCTGTCGCATCGCCGTCATCCTTGATTATTTCACCACAAGTGTGCCGTCGGGGCAGCTGAGCAGAACTGAGCTGTCACTGATTTGCTTGACGACGTAATGCCTCACGCCTGTTGAGCCGCTGACCGGAACCTGGTCGTCCGTTCGAACGGTCAACATGCCGAAGTCCCGCGATTGCAGTCGAGCGACCATGTCACCGGTTGCCGAGCGAATGCTGCCTCGAAAAGTCAAAGAGGGCAGTCCGGTTGTTGAAGCAGAAGGACTCTGATCGATCACAGTCGCCACTTCCGGTGCGCGCCATCTGCGACCCTGAAATGAAATCTGCTTAGTTCGCGATTCACGCTGGCCGCCGGACTCAGCCTGCGCAGTAAAAATCGAACTGATGTCCGACGATTGCGGTTGCGCTAAGTTGGGCACGTCCTTGTTCGGGCGCAAAACAGTTGCTCTCCAGTGAAGATGCTTCGAAACTTCGGGGCCGTCGTCCCGAGGAAGACCATTCTGGCCGGAATCCGGGTCAGCCAGTCGCCGGCGACTGACCGCGTCCATGCCTCCGATGCTTAGACGAGGCAGGACGTCTGCTCTTGAAGTCGTTGTGTCAGCCAGGTCTGGCAGGCGCGATTCGTCCAGATTGCCGTTCGGATCTGGTGCGTCCGTGTTTGAATCCCCGACAGGAGCCTGCTCGGCCGTGCGCAGCGGATTGGAGCCGTCCGCCCCGTCGAAACATCGCGTCCCGTCAAGAATTCCTGTCGCGGACGCTGGGTTCGGATCGTCAGGCGTGGTCGCACAGCCTGTGCTGAACAGCATCAGTAGGCCTGTTACCAGTGTCTGATGACCACGCATGGAGCTTCCTGCCGACAGTGTGAACTGTTTGGAACGGGTCCGATTCTGAGGGTCGGCTCAGACAGATCACTCAACAGGTGCGCGATCTCCACTCCCGATGTCGGTCGAGCCGTCGAAGAGACTAACTGGCTGCGAGGAAGGACCTGTGAGTGTTCCTCGAATGAGAAACACTCAGCCCAACGGACAACGGTTGAGTGACCAGCGTACTGGTTTCATGAAGCCCGGAAGGACTGCGAGGCCGGAGCCCCGCCCATCTCGGTGGCTTGCGTCTTGTATAGAGATCGGCTGCCGCACGTGGCGGAGTTTACCGATTCTCCGGATCATCACGGTTGCGCGGGTGAATCAGTCAGCGGCTATGGCACCAGTCGCGTGCTGTCGCCGTATGGTCGGCAACTGAAATCGCGACTCTCTCTCAACTCCCACAGGAAGCTCACGGATACCGCGTGTCATCATTGGTGAATCTGGTGGAAATGGCCGGACTCGTCTCAACGCGATCGCCCGATTCCCGATAATTTCAGTGTCCCGGCACGATTCAGCCTGTCACGGCCGGGCAATCGCAAGAAGTGACAGGGAGAGTGCGACCTGTTCCAGGGACTCGGGAGAAACACTGTGAATCGACAATTTGAACCGATCCCGCTGAAAGTCATGCGGCCTGCGACTGTCGGGCTCATTGCCTTTTCCGGAGCCGTCCTTGTCGACCTGCTGCCGGCGTTGATTGTCGTGTGCGGGTACAATGCCGTCGCACGAGTCGTCTCGCGATGACCTGAGCCGACCAGCGATTACTGCACGATGATGACGGTCTTCTTTTCGCTCATTTCGAGGTGAACGCCATCCTTGTCAATCTCCTTGACCAGTACGGTCCGAGTCGACGCGTCATCAGTTCCCAGAGCCACAGTGACCTGCTCGCCCTCTTTCACGACGCGTTGTGTGTCGCCGATCTTCAGAAGCGCTGCCGACGCCTTGTCCGCGCTGATCAGCAGCCCCCGAAGCTCCACCGCTGAAGAACCGCCCAGATTGCTCCGGCTGTTAGCTTCGAGTTCCGCGTTTCGCTCCTGCAACGTCGCGACCTGAGCCTTCAGTTGCTCATTTTCGGCCATCACTTGCCGCACGCGCTCGGCGTCACGAAGCAGTTCAGCGATCTCCTGAAACTCGGCGGAGGGCCGCGTCGGATCGCTGGTCGCCTGGACGGGTTCCGGTGTGTCGGGAGTCGGAGCCTCCTGAGATACAGCACATGCAGCAACGACAAGACTCACGGCAAGTGTGAAAGGCAAAGAACGAATTAGCATTTTTCTGTTCCTGATTGATCAAAATTGTCTAGGTCAGACTGCCAGCACATCGCCAGCCGGCAGCAACTTCGATTCTGCGCATCATGCCCAGTGAAACGCAACGCTGTGGTCCGGGAATTACAGGGGCTGAGAGATCTGCGGGATCTGCAGAAATCACAACCTGCATGACTTGAAGCCTGGACTGGGTCTCAGTATCCTATCTACAGATATTGAGACTCAGTCTCATTTTTAGACGGCTCTAGCCAGCTCACTCGTGCAAGCCACGCCGCCTCAATCCGCCACCGACAGACCGGCATGACGCAGAGACTACACGACGTGGTCCGACGAACGGACACAAGCGTCAGTTGAGTATCACCGGAATGCTGTTGCGGAGCAGTTTACCCCAAAATGTCGTGTCGGAGTGTCCGACGCGAACCCCAGACTCACCTCCCTTCAGGAGCATGAACGTGAAGAAGTTTCAGTTGAAGTTGCAGAAGCGAGCCCCGCGTGGCGGCTTTACCCTCATCGAGCTGGTCATGGTGATCCTGATTCTGGCGATCGTGGCAGGTCTCGCCGTCCCTCTGGTTGGCTGGCTTCGCCGGAGTGCCAACTATGCCGCACAGGGAAACACGACAGCCTCGCTTGCCTCGAACATGGAGTTCTTCCGATCCACTTACGGTAACAATGGCTACCCGGACAACCTGGATTCGCTGATTCTGCAGGACGGAACAACATTCATCAGCTACACGGACGGGGGATTTGCAGACCTGTTCGACGTGGGCCCGCTTGCGGATGACGAAGCCGCATGTTTCAACTGGCTGAATACCATCTACGACCACTCAATCGATGCGCACTCACCGGATGATTCCGCTACGGATCCTCAGGTACTGCAGGGCAACCCTTCAAACACTGCCATTTATCCGCGTGCGTTTGGCGGTAATGTGGCCGTCGTGGATGTCGACCAGGGTGACGAGGGATTTGAGCTGTTGTCCGAGCTCTACCCGGATTCGACAGTGGATGCTGCCACCAACAGGATCACCACAGCCGATGGTGAAGTCGTCAAGCTCGTAGGGTTTGGTCTCGGTCAAGGTAACGAGGCTGTTGGGCGTACTTTGGTGTCGGCACCTCTTGATCCTCGTGTCGAGACGTCCGAACAGTATGCCCGATACGTTGCCATCTTCGCGTGCTATGCGAGTCGGGAAGGCAGACGTGCTCAACTGAAGGCGATCGTCAACGCCAAGGGACGTACCACGAACAATGCGATTACTGAATACTGGCAGAGCATCAATCCCGAATAATGGTGCACTGCTGATTGCTTGAGATAAGCCGAGGGGGTGGGGATGCCCGCCCCTCGGCTTCTTATTTCTTAACCATCAATAAGTCGTGAAGCGCGGAATGCGCGGGGTATGACGGCAGTCGCCATCCTCACGCCCCCGAGTACAGCGTATTAAGTTCGACAGCATATTTAGGACCCCGGATACGCCTGTAGCATGTCCGCGGTTCTTCATAGTTGGATAGGCGATATGCGGACTGAAAAGCAAACAAAACGCCACGGCTTCACGCTGCTCGAGCTAGTACTTGTCGAGATTGTTCTCGCAAT
>CAYSJO010000160.1:0-3435 GCA_964431285.1 uncultured Planctomycetaceae bacterium | reverse complement strand
AGTTCAGCATGCTCTACCGGGTTGATGTGCAGGCTGCCGGCACCGAGCGAGAAATGATGTTCAAGCACTCGGCTGACCTTGTGAGAGCCACGTAACACGGCAAGACCGCCGAGTTCCCGGGGACAGTCACCAATCGGGCTCCAGCACGTCAGGTTTTCGTGCGTCCCCTGAAAGTGAACGAAGTCCTGATGGATCGGCGTCGTGTGTTCGGTGAATTGTGGAAACCACAGCCTCGCGACCTTCTGGGGTTGAGGCATCATCGGGCAGTCACGGATCCGTTCGAGTAGATCCATAACCTGATGGCAGTGCGCCATCTCGTGAAACGCCTGCAGTCGATAAACCTGATGATAGACGTTGGTGTATTCGGGATCGCCCTCTGTGCTGCGAGCATTCGGGTCGGCAATGCCGTCGATGGCATCAGTTCCCTGAATGAGCCACCCGCCTGCCTGCATTACGGTCAACATCTCACGTCGCAGGTTCAGCAGCCGTTCGGGATCAAGCAACTGGCGAAAGAAGAGATAGCCGTCGTCGTCGAGCCGACGCCTGAGTTCGATCGCATCTTCGCGTATGTCATTGGATGTTCTGAGTTCGGGCAATTCATCAGGCGACATTACGAATAGCTCGGTTCGAGGTGACCTGGGAGTCGGAGAGGCATGCCGGGACGTGGTGAGATGTTTTTCAACTCAGTCAGTCAGCTATGCTCAGCATTGTCACAGTTGTTCGCCGTCAAATGGAAGCGAGCGCTAAGAGCCCGTTGAAAAGCAGTGTCAGTGGTAACCCGACGCGTAAGCGAAGGACGAGAATCAGCGAAGACAGAGATTCAAATCCCTCGCTTACGCGTCGGGTTACCTTCTTCAACGGGCTGCTAACGGTGTCTCACAAAGCCCAGAAACTGTCAGAGGACACACATGTCCGTGCTGGTAAGAATGCTACTGCTGGGCCTGTGCATCGTAGCCGCCAGAGATCGGGCGATTGCCGACGAGGCTGATGATTTCTTTGAGAAGCGAATTCGTCCGTTGTTGGCTAATCGCTGCTGGAAATGCCATTCGGCGAAAAGAAAGGAAGGTGGCTTGCGGCTCGATTCTCTGGCCGGTCTTCGCGCAGGCGGCGAATCGGGGCCCGCGATTCGGCTGAAAGATGCCGATCGCAGCCTCCTGATTACGGCTGTTCGACAGACGACGGGTCTCAAGATGCCGCCCGACAGCAAGCTGTCGCCGAAAGACGTTGAGGCTCTGGAGCATTGGGTCAAGGCAGGAGCGGCGTGGCCGCAGGCTAAAGGCGTTAACCGCCAGTCGTCAGATTCGCAGGTTGGTACTGGAAGTGAATCGCTGGCACCGGACGACCAGAAACTGGTTGGAGCGCTCCAACTATGGTTGAGGGCCGATTCTCTTTCCGTTGACGATGGTTCGCCGGTTCATACCTGGCCGGATCACAGCGGACGGGGACACGATCTGGCTGCGACGGCTGGCGTGCGGAAGAACGGTACCGGGACACCGCCCGTGCTTGTTGCCAACAGTCGAGTCAACGGCCGCGAGGCCGTCCGGTTTGCTGCGGGAAACGGTATGGCCGGTTCGCCCGACCATCCGCTCGACATTCACGGCGCTGCCGCCGTAACGATCATCCTTGCTGGTCGCTGGACACCTTTGACGACCGGCCTGCCGTACGACAACGTCCTGATGATTGGTAATCCGGCTGCTCCAAAGAACCCGGGAAAACCATGGGCGGCGTACCTTGAAATCGACCGCAGGGCCGACAGTCTGGACTTCGCGGGTGGATGGGGCCACGACGCGATGCTGGGACGCGGTTCGACGAAGCTGCTGTACGACGCCCCTCGAATCATCACCGTAACCAGGTCGCCCGGACCCATGACCGCGGGAACTCGGTTCTTCTTTGAAGGTGTGTCGTCCAGTGAACTCCTCGATCGCGGGCTAACGGGTAGCGCAGCAATTCCCGATATCCAGCATCGCGACGATATTGGTGTCTCGATCGGAAAAGGTGTGGGATTTAGCGGTTCGGTGAGCGGCGATTACTCGGAAGTCATCATCTACAACCGTGTCCTTACCGATGCTGAACGACGAGGCGTCGAGCGATATCTGTCGGTGAAGTACGGATTCCACTCCCCAGAGATGATTGCCCATGCCACGCGCCGATTTTCGGACGAAGAGAAAATGCACTGGGCGTTTCAGCCCGTGCTTGATCCGCCACCTCCGAAGGTTGTCAATGCGGACTGGGTACGCACGCCGATTGATCAGTTCGTTCTCGCACGACTGGAATCAATGAGACTTGAGCCCGCGTCTCAGGCCGATCGCCGAACGTTGATTCGTCGCGTGGCCTTTGACCTCACCGGGTTGCCACCTTCGACATGTGAAATCGATGCCTTCATCAGCGACCCGGCAGCGGATGATCTGGCCTTCAGTCGACTGGTGGATCGACTGCTGGCTTCGCCACATTATGGCGAACGCTGGGGGCAACATTGGCTCGATGTAGTTCGCTATGGCGACACCACGGCCAGTGACGGCAATTTTGTGATGCGGTATGCGTATCGATATCGCGACTACATCGTTGATTCGTTTAACAGAGACCGGCCCTACGATGAGTTCCTGACGCATCAACTGGCTGGTGATCTGCTGTCACATCCGGACCCGCACGTATCGGCTGAGTCGATCATGGCGACCGGCTTTTTGATGGTTGGCCCCAAGGCGCTTGCCGAAACGGACAAGGAACAGATCCGCATGGACATCGTCGACGAACAGATTGACGTCACCGGCCGCGCGATGCTGGGGCTAACGATTTCCTGCGCACGCTGTCACGATCACAAATTCGATCCAATTCCCACCGTCGACTACTACTCCCTGGCCGGCATCTTTCGAAGTACGGAGATGTTCAGCGACCTGGTGCGAAATGCGTCCAAGTGGATGGAGTACGACATCCCGATCGGCGATGACGCGAACATTCCTGTGATGGCTCCGAAAGAAGGCTCACCTCGAGACCTGCAGATTCACCTGAGAGGAAACCGGTTTCGACTCGGCGAATTCGCACCGCGTCGGTTCCTGCAAGTTCTGGCCGGAGAAGGTCACAAGAGGCTGTCCCGTGCGTCCAGTGGACGACTCGAACTGGCTCGATGGATTGCCAGCGAGCAGCATCCATTGACGGCACGCGTCATGGTCAATCGCATCTGGCAGGGACACTTCGGTCGAGGCCTCGTCGCCAGCAGCGCGAATTTTGGCACTCAGGGAGATCGTCCCACACATCCGAATCTCCTGGACTGGCTGGCAACCCGATTTGTTGAATCCGGCTGGTCGGTAAAAGCCATGCATCGACTCATCCTGAATTCGGCGACATGGCAACAAAGCAGCCTGCCGGATGAGCGTACGGGAAAACGGGCAATCGAAATTGATGCCGAGAATCGCTTCCTGTGGAAGTCGCCGCGCCGCC
>CAYSJO010000159.1:0-8758 GCA_964431285.1 uncultured Planctomycetaceae bacterium | reverse complement strand
ATGTGCCTTTCGAGGATTTCCTGACCGCTCCAGTCCCCCAGGCTTTGCACGGTCCAGTCGATCGGCTTGTCGAGATGACACAGGTCGCATGCGTTGGGACGTCCGGCTTCGATCATGTCGGGTTGTGTTGGAGAATAAATCATATGGGTGCGGACAACGTCCTGCATGCCTTCATTCAACTTCGGCATGTGGCAGTTCACGCAACTGTCGCCCCCGGACCCCGCAGCGTGATGCGTATGCGCCAGTCGCTGTTCGGGCTGCACAAATTGCTGATGACAGTTCAGACAGACGGCATCATCCTGCTGCAACGATCGCGTCCAGCGCTGTCCGATTCCCTTGTGCGGGTTATGGCATTTCACGCATGTCAGTTGCGAGTAACACGAGCCTCGCGTCGCGTCGGAGAATTCCGTCGAGTTCCATGTTCCCATACCTGCCGCAAACCGAGGTCGGACTCCCTTATGGCAGCGGGAACAGACCCAGTTCAAATTGGCCTTCGTGCGCCCGGAATCGGCTGACGTGTCTGTGTCGGCAACTGCCAGATGATCTCCACTGGCCAGAAACGACGGTTTCCGCCGTTGCTTCTCCACATGGGCCCGGCATCCCAGGTGACACGCCTCACATGTGATTCCTCTTCTCCACGGTGCAACAGTTCGGAGCTGCGCCTGGGCCGCCTGCATCTGGTCCGCAGCAGATTCATTCGACATGGCGCCGGCCATGATGTCCGGAAACTCGTTCGACAGGTAATCGGCCGCCGACAGTTTCATCGAGACCGGTGAATGATCTCCGATCAAAGCCACCTTGCGAACCATGACCTCGCCCAATGACCGCGTCGTGTGACAGTCGCTGCAATTCTCGGCGTAATGCATGTTGATGACCACGTCACCACCGCGATGCGGTTTCAGTGGATTCCAACGTTTACCTTCGTCCGGATGCTCCAACTGGACGCGAACGACCGGTACCCACTCGTCACGGCCGAGCCAGTACCCGAACGGGAGTACGTGGTCGCGCTCGTACTCGCCGCGTTCGTCGGGCGGATCACCCTCGACGAGAGCGCCGATGTAGTACTGGAAGAAACGCGAGCCGATCGTTTCGTGGATTTCGTAAACCTGTGTGAGGCCTTCAGGTGTGGTGATCCGCATCACACGTCGGTCACCGTCTTCGATGAATTCACCACGATTGCCCTGGTAGACGATTGACGCAGTCCCACTGAAGTCGCCTTTAACTGTGCGACTGGTGGCGAGTGCGTTCATCCAACGGTGCGGATGCGTTGACCAATTGGAGTACTGTTCCGGGTGGCACTTTCTGCACGTGTCCGGACCAACGTAGTCTTCGCGACGAATATTGCTGGCGTCTGTTGTGGGTTGGAATGCCAGTTCTGCGTCGCTGCCACCGTTCCAGACGACCTGGAGATTTGTCGCACTGACGCCGATCAGTGGCTGCTCAATTGTCGGCGTCTGGACAATGGGATCTGGTATCGATGGTGCGAACGCCCCTGGAAGATTTGTCAGGATGACTCCGATCAGCACACAGCCCGAAATAATCGACAGCAGTACGAACAGACGTCTACCGGATGCCTTTTCCAGGTTGGAGCGTAGAGAGGTCGGCATGCTGAAGCCTTCAGAACGAATGAACCCTGGAACGTGCGGACAAAGCCGTCTTTGTTAGGGATTTGTCGACCCGTGTGAGAGATTGATCGAGATGTGGCAGGCAAAACCGGGAACAGCCAGTAACGCGAGTATAGGTGAAGATCACGGTCTCTCGCACGTTCTTGAGATCGGCAGCCGGAGTTTTTTACGGACCGCCGGGATTCGTCGGGACGCTCGAATTCGAGGGCGTTTCGCCGACATCTGGCACACGCGAAGCACGATGGTGTCGCTTCGCTACGGACCATCGCATCCGGCTGTTGGAACTTCATTCCGATGTGGTCATCCTGGCCGAATTCCCGTTCTGTGACTGCAGTCTGACCGAGTGATTGGGTTGGGCAGGGGCGACGACAATCATCACTGGCCTGTTGTCCGTTCCACTGCACGAATTCGGAGCGGAAATCGATGGATGACGTTGACTCAATGCGTCGACACAAAGCGTCTCACCGCAACAACCCAGGATGTGACTATTGTCGCAGTTGCGCCCACATCTGACAGATGCAGGAATTCGGACCGCCAAGCAGTTTACTCTGCTTTTGCTGGCAACGCTGATTGTGCCGGTTGCCAGGGCGGCCGGCCCCACGGGCGAGATCGCTGTGCCAGCCAATGCGCAATGGAGCGACAGTGGCATCACGTTACGGATCGGCGAGTCATTCTCAATCAAACCGCACGGGCAGGCGTCGGCAAGATGTCGCGACGAATGGGGCCAGGGGACCGACGTGCCTGTCGGTCCGGAAGGAACTTATCTGGTCTCCAATGCAATGGCGGCTCAGCACTACCCGCTGGCTGCAGGTGCTGGCGGACCAGCCCCGTGCTTCTGTCTCATCGGACGGATCGGAAATGGTGCTCCATTCTTCGTTGGCAAGGCACTCAGTCGTCGGGCGACGCAATCCGGGCGGCTGTTCCTGGGTATCAACGACTTCGACTGCCATTTGAATACCGGCTGTTTTTCCGTCGAGATTCGGACCTGCCTGCCCCGTTCACTGCCGCTGCGAAACGAAGACATCGTTCTGCCAACAGCGCGCCCTGGCCGTGCATTGGGCGGCTGCCGCGTTGTGGTCTTTTACGTCGATGGACTGCGACCCGATGTCATCCGGGAAATGGTCGCGATGGGACATCTGCCGAACATTCGCGAGACATTCATGGATGGCGGTGTCTGGATGCCCAACACGTTCACGGCATTCCCGTCGGACACGATTACGTCCAACGGAACCATGTGGACCGGTTGTTACTCGGACAGGCATGGGTTGAAAGGACAGGTCCGCTTCAGTCGCCGCTCACTCACGTCGGAGTCGTATCTGGAACCGCTCGGCCCCAGTCGAAGCGCCCGCCTGCTGGAACCAGCCGGCATCGACCGACTGATCACAAAAGGCCGGCAGCGAGCCCGTGGCACACTGCACGGAGATGAAACCGCAGAGCGCTGGCGCAAGCGTCGCGTGACGGAAACACCCGCCATCTATCACTACCTCAGAGAGCACGGTCAGGACTGGTCGACGGGCATTCTGCCTTTGATGACCGAAGTGCCACCGCCGTTGTGGACGCGCAGCATGTCACGAGAACTGCCATGGCTGAGTGCGCACGATGCGTGGCAGTTCATCGACGATGCCAACACCGGATACGCCGTGCGCCACCTGCTGCATCGGAGCGAACCGGTCACGATTCTGTGGTTTCCAGAAACCGATTCGGTCAGCCACAAGCAGTGTCGTGGCCAATTCGGCCTGACTCGTCGCACGATCGCAAAAGCCGACTGTCTGATCGGCCGCGTTACCAGTGAACTCCGACAGACGGGTCGATTCGATTCCACATACTTCATTCTTGTGAGTGATCACGGACATCACGGCGGGCGGGTGCAGCATCTGCGTCATTTCGATCTGGCCAACGATTTCTTCTTCCGTCCGCGCAAGGTGAACAGCCGGGGACACTGGGTTGGCGGCGGACTGGGCCTGTCTGTTCGCAGTCATCGCGTTGCCAACCGACATCCGGAACATCACCAGCGCGAATTCGTGTTCATCGACGGCGAGTCCGACGGGGTTGCGCGCATCTTTCTGCCACGCCGGTGCGCGTATTCGCGAGACTGGTCGGGACCGAATCGCCCAGGTGATTTGCTCAACTATGGAATTGGCTGTAACCGCGGCAGCTTCGACCTGGTCAGCACATTGTGCGAGGCCCGGGCCTGCACCTGGCGAACGCACGGTCTTTATCTCGTTCTGATGCGATTGAACCGGTCAGCCATCCTGATCGCGACCGCCGATCGTGGGTACGCCGTCATTGACCGGCGCCCCGGTGTGGCCAGCTGTTGGGAATACCGCTATCGGCCGGTCAGTCGTGTCTGGAGTGACGAGCAGGGTGGTGTGTACTTCACTGCCGCAGATTCGCCTTCAGGCCGTGCCGGGGAACGGCTGCAAACCGATCCACTGGGCCTGATTCGTTTGTTGGAGTGGAAGCACTTCGAGTCGTATCACGACGAACAGACCTGGCTCAATTTGACAGCCACAACGCAGTCCGTCCACGCGCGCGGTCGAAGGCATCGAAACCCGCCTGCATCGCGGGCCGTATCCCTGGCTGTCCCAGGGGACGCGGGTCCTGAACGCAGCCGAGATTGCCTTATCTGACTATGCACCGATGTCTCAGGGAAATCTGTGGCGAGTGTCCAGTGTGATCGACTGGGCTCAAGCCCGTGCACAGTCTTTGGACGCAGCAATCGTGGGTGGCCACGGAGAACGGCAGACCATTGCCAATCGAGTCGCCAATCGCGGCATCGACGGAGCACAGCACGGCTTCTGGGAGGCGTACCGTCTGGGCCAGCGTGTGGTGATCCGCGCAATCGACGAGAAACTGATCAACGGCGTTGAAAACACCACTGATCGTCTTCTTAACGCAAAAGACGCAGTGCCCGCCGAGATTCGCGTCAGGTAGGTCACACTCAGGGCGTCCAGTCATCAGTTTCGAGGTTGGCAACACGGTGCCTCAATAGTTGTCGACATCACGAATGCTGGCGATCTTCGATCCTGATTACAGACTCCATTCCGCGGCCAGCCGAAGCGCTGAGTTTTCCAGTTGGAAACCTGACTGGATGTCCAGGCGAGCCGCGTGTCCCAATCGCAATCGAGCATTCTGATCCTCGACAAGACCTTTGATAGCAGCTGCCATCGACCGCGGCTGATCTGGAGGCACGAGCAGAGCGGACTCTTCATGGCGAAGAATCTCCGATGTGCCTCCGACATCCGTCGCCACAATGGCCAGACCAGCAGCTGCCGCCTCCAGCAACACGCGGCCGAGCGGTTCCTGACGAGCAGCGTGGACGAGCATGTCGGCCGCGCTCATGACTCGATGCATGTCCGAACGCCAGCCCAGTCGATGATATGTCAGCTGATTTCCTGCTGAGCGGAATCGCTGATCGATCGCCTGTTCGAACGCGATGCTTTCGGCCTTCGTCGAGAATCGCTCGCCCGCCAGCAGCCAGTGGATTCCCGAGTGCGTCGCACTCAGGCTGACTGCCGCTTCGGCCAGTGTATCCAGACCCTTACGCAATCCGATCTGACCGGCAGTCAGCACGGTGATCGCTTCTTCTGGAATAGCCAGCTCGGAACGAACTGCCCGGCGCGATCTTTCGCAGGGTGCGAAGCTGTCCGCGTTGATCCCGTTGCGGACAACACAAATGCGCGCCGGCTCGATTCCCTGTGCCACGTGAAAGTCACGAGTCGCATCGGAAACGGCGATCAATCGGACATTGCGATTCAGATCGCGGATTGCTGAGTTGCTCAGTCCTATGATGTCGCGCAGATGAGCTGTCACTGGAACGTCAAGCGTGTGTGCGATGCGGCCCAGCCAGCGACCCATCGACAGACTGTTAGCGTGCAGCAGGTTCGGGCGCAGCTCAGCTACGGCGGTCCGGATATCATCCTCAACAACGTCCCTGGGTCGTCGCTGCCCATCATCGGCAAATATCGACAGTGGCTGGCGTTCGATTCCGAGTTCATCCAGACGATCTGGTAACGCTCCCGATCCAGGAGCAATTGCTGCGAAATGGAATTCTGTTGCAGCGTTGGATGCCAGATGCTGCAGGGCAGCGAGCATCGAATTCTCGCCACCATTGACCGACGGGTACTCAAACAGAATCGCGACTCGCTTCACGTTTTCGTTACTCACCACGAAATGAATGGTTTGATGGCGGCTTCGCCGCGCTGTGAACAATGCCCGCAAACCTCACTCACAAGTACCAGAAGGCAGAAGAAGAGTATCGCCGCGCGCAATCACTTGAAGAACAGATCGCCTGTCTCGAATTCATGCTGCAGGTGATTCCGAAGCATAAGGGAACCGAGAAGCTGCAGGCGGACCTGAAGTCGCGGTTAAAGGAAGCCCGGGCCGAGCAACATGTCGAAAAGGCGTCGGTGAAGAAGGGGCTCAGCTACCGCATCCCCCGGCAGGGCGCCGGAACAGTCGTCGTCATCGGCGGTCCGAACGCCGGCAAGACCCGTGTGCTGGCTGAACTGAGTAACGCCGCGCCGGAAGTCGCTCCTTACCCATTTACGACGCGGGAACCGTTTCCGGCCATGATGCCGGTGAATGACGTGCTCATACAGCTCATCGACACGCCGCCAGTGACCGATGCTCATTTCGAGCCGTACATCAACAGCTTCGCGCGAACGGCCGACCTGGTGCTGCTGTGCATGGATGGCAGTTCCGACGATGCTCCCGACGACACACTCGCGGTGATAAGACAACTCAGTGCCCGCAAAACGTTGCTGGATGACACGACCGCGTTCGATGAGACCGACTTTTCAAAACTGCACGTGAAAACGCGACTGATCATCACTCGCGCCGACGATTCGGACGTCGATACGCGCATCGAGTTTCTGCAGGAACTACTACCTCGTGAGATTCCAACGGTGCGTGTTGAATTCGACCGTGACGAGTCGCGCGAGTCATTGCGCAACGCAATCTTCGAGTCATTGGGAGTGATCTGTGTTTACACGAAAGCGCCCGGCAAACGAGCTGTCTATGAGGACCCGTTCACAGTGCCGATCGGTGGTACGGTTGAAGACCTGGCCATGCGGGTCCACCAGGACCTGGCAGACAAGCTCAAGTTCGCCCGCATCTGGGGAGCGGAAGTTCACGACGGCCAGTCAGTTGGCCGCGAACATGTGCTGCGTGACGGTGACATGCTGGAACTGCACACGTGAGAGGTGGAGCGTGACAGCTATGAATGACAGCCACCGCCCCCACAGCCAGGCTTGCCGCATCCACCGCCAGTGCTGGGCGGAGGATCGATCATCGGCTGCAGTTCGATCCGCTCGAGACCGTGTCCGCGAGCGATGTCTGTGACCAAGGGGCCGGCGTCCGGGTGCGACTCACCTACGAAATACAGCACCGCTGATTCCGCGTCGAACAGCACCTCGCCGTCCACCACGGAAATGGGCAGCTCCCGCTGATCAAGCTGTTGCTGAGCATCTGCGATCAGTCGGTTGACCGCCCCGTTCTGGCGACCATTGTGCGCATCGATCTCATCAGTTTCCGCCAGCCGCACGACTTCGCCCGCTGGCTGCGCATCGGCACTGGCGGAGCGGTCGTCCGTCGGATCAGACAGCATCTCGCCCAGGTCCAGACCCCGATGTGTCTGCAGGACGACACGGTCCCGGTGCGAACAGGCAATGCGATCGACCGTCCCGAACAGCCCGACCCAGCCGAGCGCTCCATAACGAACAACGTAGCGATGAATCCCATCATCCACAGCGTTTGTTGCCGTGGCCTGTGCGACCAGCGCGTCGCGGTCAATCAACACCGTCGTTCCGTCAACTCGCACCGGGATGGTACGGACGCCCGATCCCGGGCGACCCACAGCGTCGCCATTTCGCAGGTCAAACTGCCAGTCGTGCCACGGGCACTTCACCACAGCATTCTCGACGCACCCGTTCCCCAGTGATGCCCCTTTGTGCGGACAGCGGCCTTCGATGGCCAGCCATTCGCCATCCGTCTGAAACAACGCGACTTCGACGTCGTCCACGAAGTATGTCGCGCCGGAGTTTGCCCCGACGGCAACCGTGTCTGCAATCTGAGTCCAGTCTGGCATAGTGATGGGGAATGGCCCCCAAGTCCTTACTCGTCAGAGTCATCGTCGGAGCCGAGCGTCTCAAGCACGATCTCAGCCGCATCGACACTGCCTTCAGCAATGTCGCCAGTCAGGCTGCCCGACTCGTTGCCTTTGTTGATGAGGTTGTCGTCGCCGACGTTGGCTCGACGTGCGGAATCGGCCGCCGCACCGAACTCGTCGCCGTGACGCAGACCCGAAATCGGAACGTCATCCAGATGCCGGCCGACATTCCCAAAGTCGTCCGCGTGCCGGACGGCTTTGCTGCCAGCCCAGAAAAGGTTGTCTCCGCCCTTCGCGATGAAAAAACCAATGCCCGCAACCACGACCATGATGCCCTTCACAATCCCGCCAGACTTTCCGCCACTCATTTCGATTCTCTTGATGTTTTGATGATGGGTTCGCAGGAAGCGAAGTTCACGCATTCCAACCGGGCAGGGGTCGCCCGCGACAGTGTACAACTCGCGTCGGCTCGGTTTAAGCAAGAACGAAGGCGTTCCAGTTCGGAGCGGCACTCTTGTCGACACAGAATCCAGCGGCGAGCGGCCACGCTCCTCAATCCCAGGACGGTCGCTCACCTTCCTGCGCGAGATTCGCCATACGCCCGTCGAAATCCTGCATGAACGAGTTGCGGTTTCCAGTCCAGGCGATTGCTTCACCGACGAAAACATCGCAGAAAAAAGGGACCAGAATGCCTTCGCCGCGTGGCAGGGCTTTACCCAGACAATGCAGAAACCGAGTTATTGTCAATTGTTGTATTCGAGAAATCTCAGACAGCGGCGGCTTTGGGTGGGGAGTTCTTGCTGATTCCATCTTCGAATTCGACGCCATGGATGACGTTGGGGATGAGCCTGTAGCCGCGGAGTTTTCGCCAGGTCTTTGAGGTGGATTCCGCCAGCTTGAACATCATGGCCACACAGGCCCTGGCCGTGTCGTTGCCTTTCGTCTTGCGATGGCGCAATCGGATTGTCGCGAACGTCGACTCGATGGGATTCGTCGTTCGAATGTGTCCCCAGTGTTCGGCCGG
>CAYSJO010000158.1:0-13315 GCA_964431285.1 uncultured Planctomycetaceae bacterium | reverse complement strand
GCCCCACGGGAGCTTCTTGCCGCCAGCTTCGATCTGTTCGGCCGTAAAGAACTTGCGCTCTCCCGGAGTGTCGATCCAGCCGGGATGGACGACGTTTACGCGGATCCGATGTTCAGCCAGTTCGATTGCTGCCGTACGGGCCATATGGTCGATCGCGGCCTTCGACATGTTGTAGGCCATGGCAGTGGGGATCGCGAGAACTGCGTGTGGCGAGCTGATAACGGTGATCGCCCCGCCCTGTCCCTGCCCGACCATCTGCTGAGAAGCCGCTCGGACGCCGTAGAATGCGCCCCACATCGACACATCAACGGTTCGGCGAAAACCGTCCATGTTCGCGTCGATCATCTTCTCGCGGTCGCTGTATGCCGAGTTCGAGACATACAGATTCAGACTGCCCAACTCGTTAACAGTCTGCCGGACCATGTCTTCCACAATCGCTTGTTCCGACACGTCCCCTTGCAGCAGCAGCGCCTTGCGACCGAGCGATTCGATTTCACCGAGCACTTCGAGTGCGTCATCTTTGTGTGAATGGAAGTTGATGCCAACATTGGCTCCTTCCCGAGCCAGCTCGATCGCGACGGCCCGCCCGATCCCGCGCGAGGCACCCGTGACAATCGCGTTTCGCCCCTCAAACTTCATAATGTCTGCTCCACATCGTGCGCTCTGCCGCGGCTGAAATCGGTGTTCGGGAAGTCTGACGGACGACTCATAGACGGGCAAGCATGCTGATTCCCGTGGCAATCAGAGGATTCCGGCGCATTGGCCGTTCGCGCCTGACACGTCGCCATCTAAAGTCTCCAGCCCGTCCCGCTTGGCTGAACCCGCCGTTTTGAGACGTGTCCAGTTCAGACCGTCAGCCCTGTTCCCGTGTCAGTATCGCTCATGTCCGATTCGTGTTTCGACGCTCTGCAAACGCTGCTCAACGACCGCATCCTGGTCCTCGATGGTGCCATGGGGACGATGATCCACCGCTGCGGATTCGAAGAACAGGACTTCCGCGGCAAGCAGTTCGTCGACCATCCAAAAGACCTGAAGAACTGCACAGACCTGTTAGTCCTGACGCAACCGGACGCGATTCGCGAGATCCACCGGGCTTACTTCGAAGCGGGGGCGGACATTGTCGAGACTGACACGTTCAATGGGACGCGGCACGGGCTGCAGGACTACCAGCTGGAAGACCAGGTCACCGACATCAATCATGCGGCAGTCCAGTTGGCTCGCGAAGCGGCAGACGACTTTGCCAGGAAGACTAGCGAGAGGAAATTCGTCGCGGGGAGCATTGGACCAACCAGCGTCTCACTGTCTGTCTCGCCGAAGGTCGAAGACCCTGGTTTTCGTACAGCCACATTCGAGCAGGTCCGCGACTCCTATTTCGAGCAGGCAAAAGCCCTGCTCGATGCCGGCGCTGACCTTCTGCTTGTTGAGACAGTGTTTGACACGCTGACGGGAAAGGCGTGCCTGGTCGCCGTGAGTGAAGCACTGGCTGCCACGGGCCGGAATGTTCCCGTGATGGTTTCCGGGACGATTATCGACCAGTCCGGACGGAATATCTCGGGACAGACGGTCGAAGCATTCTGGACGTCGGTCTCGCACTTCAACGCGTTGAGTATCGGACTGAACTGCGCTCTGGGCCCGGCCCAGATTCGTCCGTTCCTTGAGACGATGTCGAGCATCGCATCATTGCCGGTGTCGTGTCACCCGAACGCCGGACTGCCAAACGAGATGGGTGAGTTCGACCTTACACCGTCCGGCATGGCGAAGATCATGCGCGAGTTCGGTGAGCAGGGCTGGCTGAACATCGCTGGCGGCTGCTGCGGCACGACACCCGATCACATCGCCGCGATCCGGGAGGCGGTTTCAAACATCGCACCGCGTAAGACTCCCGACGTACCGCGTTACTCCAACTACAGCGGGATGGAGCGATTCGAGCTGCGTCCTGAGTCGACGTTCTTCATGGTCGGCGAGCGGACGAACGTCACCGGTTCGCGCAGGTTTGCGCGGCTGGTGCGTGAAGAGAACTACGAAGAAGCCATGAGCATCGCCCGGCAACAGGTCGAAGGCGGCGCGAACATGATCGACGTCAACATGGACGAGGGACTGCTCGACAGCGAAGCAGTCATGACAAAGTTCCTCAATCTGATGGGGTCCGACCCGGACACGGCACGTGTCCCGGTCATGGTCGACAGTTCGAAGTGGTCCGTCATCGAAGCCGGCCTGAAGTGCCTGCAGGGAAAGGGCGTCGTCAACTCGATCAGTATGAAAGAGGGCGAGGAACAGTTCCTTTCGCAGGCTCGCACGGTCCGCAGGTACGGAGCAGCGGTCGTCGTCATGGCTTTCGACGAAGAGGGCCAGGCAACTGACTGCGAACGCAAAGTCGCCATCTGCAAGCGGGCGTACAAACTGCTGCCCGAGCAGGCGGGATTCGAACCCGAAGACATCATCTTCGATCCGAACATCCTGACCATCGGCACGGGGATGGAAGAACACGCCAACTATGCGGTCGAGTTCATCGAAGCCGTTCGACGAATCAAGGTTGAATGCCCCGGGGCAAAGACGTCGGGTGGCGTGAGTAACATTTCGTTCTCGTTCCGCGGTAACAACGTCGTGCGGGAAGCGATCAACGCCGCCTTTCTGTACCACGCGATCGCAGCTGGTCTGGACATGGGCATCGTCAATGCCACACAACTGGAAGTCTACGAGGAGATTGACAAAGAGCTGCTGCGGTATGTCGAAGATGTCCTGTTCAATCGATCGCCCGAGGCGACTGAGCGGCTGATTGAACACGCCGAAAAAGTAAAGGGTCAGGGCAGTGAAAAGAGCGAAGAGAAAGTCGCGGAATGGCGAAGCGGATCGGTCGAAGAACGACTGGCGCACGCGATCCTGAAGGGCATTACCGACCACGTCGACGAGGATACCGAAGAGGCCCGAGTTAAGTACGGCCGCCCGCTGGCGGTCATCCAAGGGCCGCTGATGGCGGGCATGAGTGTTGTTGGTGAACTGTTTGGAGCGGGCAAAATGTTCCTGCCCCAGGTCGTCAAAAGCGCCCGCGTCTTTAAGATATCCGTTTCGTGGCTGACGCCGTTTATGGTATCAGAATAAGCCGAATCCGACACGTCGACTTCCCGCGGTACGATCGTGATGGCGACCGTCAAGGGCGACGTTCACGACATCGGAAAGAACATTGTTGGAGTCGTGCTGCGGTGCAACAACTTCGACGTGATCGATCTGGGCGTGATGGTGTCGGCCGATACCATTCTGCAGACAGCCATCGACGAGAATGCAGACATGATCGGTCTCAGCGGACTGATCACTCCGTCGCTCGACGAAATGGTGCACGTCGCGAGAGAAATGAAACGTCGCGAATTCTCACTTCCACTCTTGATTGGCGGTGCCACAACGAGCGCGAAACACTCGGCAGTCAAGGTTGCTCCGCAGTATGACCAGCCGGTCGTACACGTGCCGGATGCCTCGCTGTCTGTTCCGGTCGTCGAAGACCTGCTCGATGCAGACCGCAAACCGGCCTTCGTCACGAAGAACATTGCGGCCCAGGAACATGATCGCGCGGCATTCGCCGAACGGCAACTGAAAAAGCTGACCCCCTACGCCGAGGCATTCGAAAGACGCTTCTCGACCGATTGGTCATCGGTCGAAATTGCCGAACCGTCATTCACCGGCCTGCGGACGCTTGACGATTATCCGTTGGAGGAACTGGTGGAAGTCATCGACTGGTCACCGTTCTTCCAGCCCTGGGAACTTCGCGGCAAGTACCCGGCAATCTTTGAAGATTCCGTTGTCGGTTCTGAAGCGCGTCGGCTCTTCGACGACGCACGACGGCTACTGGACGAGATCGTTTCAAACAAGCTGCTCACGGCGAGAGGCGTATTCGGTTTCTGGCCGGCAAATTCGGACGGCGACGACATCGTGGTCAACGTCGGAGATCGGAAGTCAGAAGTCGGGAACTCCGCACTCCGCACTCCGAGCTCCGAACTCATCCACTTTCCAACACTTCGGCAGCAGTGGGAACGCCAGGGGCAGAAAGACTTCCGTTCGCTGGCAGACTATATCGCGCCGATCGATTCCGGTCGGACTGATTTCCTGGGAGCATTCGCCGTCACAACGGGAATTGGGTGCGATGAACTCGTCGCCCGCTTTAACAGGGAGCACGACGACTACCAGTCCATTATTGCAAAGGCACTCGCGGACCGACTGGCTGAAGCCTTCGCCGAACGTTTACACATGGTCGCTCGCAAAGAGTGGGGATACGGAGCAGCTGAAGGACTCACCAGTGCAGAGCTGATCGCCGAGAAGTACCGGGGAATCCGACCGGCCTTCGGCTATCCTGCCTGTCCAGACCACACGGAAAAGCGAACTCTGTTTGAGCTTCTCGAAGCCGAACAGAGGACGGGCATTTCACTCACCGAGTCGTTCGCGATGCTGCCTGCCGCGTCTGTCAGCGGCTTGTACTTTTCCCATCCGCAATCGCGTTACTTCACGGTTGACCGCATCACGAGGGACCAGGCCGAAGACTACGCCCGGCGTAAAAACATGCCAGTCACGGAAATCGAACGGTGGCTGGCTCCAAATCTCGGATACGACCCGTAAAGGCTGTGCGAGTCAGCGGCAGGAGAAAAACTATGCGAGGTGCCCTATCGACGTTGCTTGTTCTGTTCGCGTCCGGCCACAGTGTCATGGCCGCGGATCCCGTCGAGGGCCGGCCCGACCCCGTCATCACGCTCGCCGAGGTTGCTGCCGGGCGGGCGAAGCTGATTGATCTGACGTATCCGTTGAACGCAAAAAACGCGTACTGGCCTGGTGACAATTACTCACCATTCGAGCTGAAGACGATCGCGTCGATTGAGAAAGACGGCGTGCTCTCGAAAGCGTTTTCCATGCCCGAGCATCTGGGCACACACATTGATGCGCCCAATCACTTTGAGAAGAACCAGCCCGACGTTGCGGACATCCCGCCGGAACAGCTTATTGGTCCTGGCGTCGTCATCGACATGGAGCCTCGCGCCGAACAACTGCCGGACACCACACTGACCGTTCGCGATCTCCTGGACTGGGAAAAGAAACACGGTCGAATTCCCAGCGGGGCAATTGCCCTGCTGCACACAGGCTGGGGTCGCTTCTGGAACAACTACTCCAGATACAAGAACCAGGACGCGACCGGGCGATTGCACTTTCCCGGTTATTCGGCAGACGCCGCCCGATGGCTTGTCGAGAAACGAAAGGTGCGTGGCATCGGCGTTGACACGCTGAGCATTGACCATGGGACCTCACGAGACTTCGCCGTGCATCACATCGTTAATGCCGCCGGAAAACACGGCCTCGAAAACGTCGCACACCTCGACAAGCTCCCGCCCAGAGGGTTCTTCGTGATTGTTGCCCCGATCCGGATTGAGTCTGGTTCAGGAGGGCCGGCACGGATCATCGCGTGCTTCCAAAGTGACACGTTCGGACACACGGACCGGAGTGCTATTCGACGCGGTTAGCCGTGTCGCTGTCGGCGGACGCCTGAGCTGTGGGAACACGGCGCCAGTCGAACTGCATCTTTTTCGCGTCAACAACGACGAGCCGCTCGAGTGTCAGTTCGGTGATCTGTTGAGTCGAACTGCGACCTTCCATCTTGAGAATGAGATCGACCTTGCCGCGTGGTTCGCCTCCTGTGACCGCCATGACGATCCGGTCACCTTCAATTCGCCATGTCTGCTCAAATCTCAGCGTCGAACCAAACATGAACGCCGCGACTCCGTCCAGATGCACAACCATCGTGCCTGTTCCGTCATCACGCAGCGTCCATTCACGCCCTGCCTGGTAATCGTCTTCCCATTCGCCCGTGATCAATGCGCGACGTTGTTCTTCGGGCGACAGTGGTGCGGGAGAAGGCTCGGCTTCGGCGTCTGGTTCCGTCGATGCGACCTGGGGAACACTGGTCAGCTCGGGCCCTGGTGAGGTCGCTTCGTGAGCGATCATCAGAAACCCTGCGAGCACCAGTTCAATTCCCAGGACCAGCGCACAAATCTTGGAATCAGGCCGAAGTGGCATCGTGTGGTCTCATCGAAATTCGGGCTGACGTTCTTTCGGTTCTGTGCTGAGGCCGGTTCACAGGTTGTACGAGAGCACCCACAGAGCAATCAGTACGCAGAACATGAAACCGACAATCGTTCCGAATAGACGAGCCGATCGTCGCACGATGCGCTCTGTCAGCTCATACCGGCTGGCGCTGTACACCAGGCTGATGGCGGCGGCCAACGGAAAGACGTACCCGATCGTGTTGCCCGACTCGGCCAGTATTGCAGTGAACCCTGCCATCAGTCTTCCTCAATCTGTTACGCGGCCATTCCGGGCAGCCGTGATGAATGTCAGATCCGTGCGTTTCGATCGGCTCGAGATCAGGATTTTGCGCCGTCACTTGCCGGTGGAACTGCTGCCACAACCGGCTCTGGCTTCGGTGGATCGGGTTTGTCGGCTGCTGTCTTGTCGGGCGGACTCTTGTTGTCCGAGTCGCTGGCCGTTTCTTCGGGTACTTCATCTCCGTAGCCGTACGCCGGTCCCTGCAACGCATCCCAGAAAGCCAGAATGTTGAGGAGCCCCGCGATCCATGTGTAGACCAGCGCCAGTTCGTAATACCGCCCCAGTTTTCCGTTCAGGTGCTGCATCGCCTCGTCACTGAGAGGGGCCTGGTACTGATCGAAAAACCCGCGAGGGATCGTACCTTCAACAAGACCCAACTGTTCGTAATTCTGCGGGTCGACGACTCTCGCGAGAAACCGACGTCGGCTTCCTGAGAAGTCGGCTTTGACACGCTCGGTGGTCAATTGCACGGTCGTGATGTCATCGAGTCCACAGATGCGAGGGCCAATCTCAAGCGTCACGTTCCCGTAGGATTCGAATCCGTGAAGCAACAGATCAACGGATTTGCCTTCGGTGGTCTGTCCCGTCAATCGGCCCTCGAACTCTGTTCCGGATGCATACTGATTGGACCGCAACTCTCCGTTCAGTTGGCCGGCGACTTCCATATGGCCGTCGGTACCCGTGTGAACGAGCCCTCTAAATTCCGTATCGAATTCTTCGATGACCTCGCCGGCGGTCAGTGCAAGGTCTTCCTGTGCCCGATGCCGCAGAAACTGAGCCGCCGCCGGCAACGCGGGCAGTCCGATTCCGACCTGAGCGAGATAGCCAATCGTTCGCTGACGGGGTTTCTCGGCAGTGCCGGACTGGTCGAGCCGCAGATGGACGGCTTTCGCTTCACCCAGCGAACAGCCCCACACGTAGATGCCCAGGATACAGACGCAGTAAATAGCCGCCTTGAAATACCGGCGCTGATAAAGATGGCCAGCTCCCGGAAAAAGGAACGCAAGCAATGCCGCGAGCGCAGAATTTCTGAGATCAATTCGAGAATCAGGCATCGGCACAGTCTGAATGCAGAGGAGTGAATGATTGCCGGTCCATGTGAACCGACAGACGGATTCTAGGTCGTCATGTCGCTCAAGGGCCAGTCCGATGGTCGCCGGGGAGGCGTGAGCCAAGTGCTCGACAGTGATCCTACCCGTCTCTGAGGATTTGGGTTTCATGACACGCCTTTGTCAGGAATCATTTCGGCCGGGATCAGCGGGCACGCGGGATGATGGCGCGTGTGATCATTACGTGACCTGATAGAAATCTACTCGGTACGCGTCACACGTCATTATCGCAGTCCCTGCCGGAAGCCATGCAGGGGAAGTCTCGTAGCCCGATCGAGGTGGAATTCCTGCCTGTGTTTATTCCCAGTGCGTTCGTAGAGCGGGATCAACATGCGATGTGTCGCCCCCTGTCCTGGATCGATCAGAGTGGCCTGTTCGAAAGCTGAGATTGCCGATTTCAAATCGCCGTCCTGCTGGCGGCAGTGTGCCAGGAGAAACCAGTCCTGCGGGTCGCGTCGCAGCTGCGTTAGTTCGGAAAGGAGTCGGACTCCATCCCCCCAATCGCCAGCGTGGACGGCTATCTGGGAAAGCACGGTCAAAGCGTCCACGCGTTCGCCGGGCGAAGCGTCACTGTCTGACAGCACTGCTCTGGCGTGGTGCTGAGCACGGTCCAACATTCCGAATTCGAATGCGATTAACGCCAGAGCTGCCCTTACCGCAGGATCGCTGAGGCCCTCTGATAGTGCCTCTGTCAGTAACTTGTCGGTACGGTCTCGAAAGTAACGCGAGGATGAATCCAGCGAATTGCGCTTGTGGAGTTGGTGGTAAGCAAGACCGAGTGAACGCGTGCGTTCGATCTGTGACAGCCTCGAGAGATCACCCACTGCCCGCAAATCTCCATGCAGCAGCTCCGTTTCCTTCGGTGGCGTGGGACTCTTGGGGTGAATGCCAATGCCGTGGTGAGTGAAGGCGAAGTGCGGAATGTCGGTTGAGACCTGAGGCATATGGCAGACAGTGCAATCATCGTTTGACGACTGCCGCGCCCGCTCGGTCGCCGGCACGCCGCAGGCTTCTGCCGAATGACATTTGAGGCATGTATCCCGATACGATGACGTCGTGGACCTTGCATGCGGGTGATGACAGGTGATGCAAGTGAGAGTCTCCGATGCCTGATAGCAGCGGCTGAAGTGCAACTGCTCGACATGCCCGACGACGGTCATCGCAGACTGATTGCTTTCGAGCCGGTATTCGTGGCGGAAGTCTTCCAACGGCAGCCCCCGACGAAAATCTCGCAACGCGCGGCCTCGCGCGGGAACCTGAGCATCGCTGTTGAGGTAGCAGTCCTGACAGATCGCTTCGGCCAGGTCTCGCGAGAGCCTTCCGGGATTGACGATCGTGTGATCAATCTGGTCCGTTCCAGAATCCCTGTCCGACGTGTGCCGCCTTACATGCAAAGCTCCCGCCCCATGGCAGCGTTCGCAGCCGATCGCCAGTTCGTGAAATTGAAACCGGTGCGGACTTTTCTCTACCGTTTCAAAGCGACCCACGTGACACAGCAGGCACTCCTCGGAGACAGCGCGCCGGAACGACAGGTGAGCCGCCTAGTCGTAGCTGGGCGACATCGCCCAACGGTTGCGCGAGGCATACCAAGTGACTGGGGATTCAACCAGAAACCCACTCTGTTCGATCAGGTAACTCTTCGAAAAGTGCCCCGAGCCGATCACGTATCGGAGGGGATAGTCACCCAGCTGAATATTCTCTGGATCAAACCACTCTTGATGCCACACGTGCCCATCATGCCGATGGACGCGATAGCGTCAATCGGAGTTGGAATGTGTGAATTCAGCGTCGGGCGGCTCGGACGCCGGATCGGCCCGAGCCATGCTTCTCCCATGACTCGTTTTCTGGTGGGCGTCCCACTCATCCTGATGACATTCCGCGCATCGGTCGCTTCCGATTTTCTTCACCGAGGGATCGACATTCAGCCAGGGGCTCCGACTCAGTGGCAGAATCGGAGTCTCGACAAGCTCTGGCGGCAATGCAGGTTTCTGCATATACGCGACAATCCCCACGAAAATCAGAACGGCGAGACAGGTAGAAGACGTCAGGGCGAAGCGAAAACGGTCGTTTCTGCCTGGCATTTTCATGCAATTACCTGTGTGGCCAGAGTGACCCCAGAGACCAGCACTATTGGTCCGTCCCACGTGTCAGAGACGAACTGGCAGAAACTCAGTCGCCATGACAGACACAATGCGGAAAGCCGTACTTTGAGGATCAGCGTGGAAGTTCTTGATTTGTACATGCTAGACTCCCGGAATCTTTCTCTTTGTCTTCCTTCGTCTTCGAGAGTGCGCCATGTCACGTGCAGTGAAAGTTCGCGGGTTCACGCTGATCGAGTTGCTGGTCGTTATCGCGATTATAGCCATTCTCATTGCTCTTCTTTTGCCGGCCGTGCAACAGGCGAGAGAGGCTGCTCGCCGCTCCCAATGCAGAAACAACCTCAAGCAGATGGGTCTGGCACTCCACAATTACCACGACGTCGCCAATACCTTTCCTCCGGGAAACATTTCGTGTGGGGGTGGCAGTTGCAACTACACCTATGGACGTCCGCATTATACGACCTGGACAATCTCAATCCTGCCGTACCTGGATCAGGCACCTCTGTACAGCGATTACGATCAGGACCTCGGTAATACCGACAACGCAAATCGATCCCTGGCCCAGACATTCATGAGCAGCTACATTTGTCCATCGGACATCAATACTGATCGATTCGGTCGACCAGAAAGTGGTCCTCGGCGATATGATTATGCCCCTGGATCGTACAGGGCACTGTCTGGCGTCACCCGGAATCGGTGTGGTCGGCACTTTGACGAAGGCAATAGCAATGCCCTTGAGGACAGAGGCCTGCTTCACTCAGTCTATAACCGATGGACTACCGAGCGGATGGCAAACATTACGGACGGAAGTTCAAACACACTCATCGTCGGTGAATTTCACACGAGAACTCACAACACGAGACGCTCCTTCTGGGCGTACGGATACACCTCGTACAACGAGTCGTCGATCACGATGGGCTCACCGCAGACCTTCGGTCTTCCCGACTATGACGCATGTCGACGCTCTGGAGCCTGCGGCAACGACTGCAAGCGAGCCTTTGCCAGCATGCACACCGGTGGAGTGCAGTTTCTTCTGGCGGATGGTTCTGTGCGATTCGTCAGCGAGAACATTGACTTCAACGTGCTGGCTGCGGTCGCAACGATCAGCGGTGGCGAAGCAATTGGAGAATTCTAATGCCGGTTTCACCGAAGGCTGTATTTCACGTGGCTGGACTAGTGGTGCTGGCGCAGCTTGTCGGATGTGGTGGCAGCGGTTTCGAATTGGCTCCGGTTTCCGGGTCGGTGACTTTGGACGGTAAGCCACTGCAGAAAGCCACCGTCATCTTCGAGCCCAAAGCTGTAGAGGGAACAGTTAATGCTGGCCCTGTCTCGTCGGGACGAACGGATGCCGAAGGCAAATTCACTCTGAAGACACCGGATGGTCGGACTGGTGCCGTCGTTGGTGACCACACGGTGAAGGTCTGGACGGCGGAAGAAGAACTCAAAGGAACTGGCGGCGCCGAAGGCGAGGTCAGCGACGGATCCGGGGATGACATTTACTCTGGAGCGGGATACGGGGAAAAGGTCCCTGCACGCTACAACGTCAACTCTGAATTGAAAAAGACGGTGCCACCCGACGGAGCTGACGATGCCGACTTCAAACTTGAGTCCGGCTCGTAGGGGCATTTCTGCCCGCCACACAGCGATGGTCGACGAGTCGGGCATGGAACGACGGAAATGATCTGAGACGTACCAGGGCACAGAAAAATCCGGCTCCAAAGGACTGGAACCGGTTTAGTTGGCTGCACTGCTCGCGATGCGAGCGATCATTTGGGAACGTTGACTCGTTCCGCGCCGTCCTTGGTACACATGTCGCGAACAATTCTGAAGTCAATGGTCTTTGAGAACGAGCGGGACGAACCGTCCGCAAGGGCGAACTGCACGAGATCACGGTGCCATGATCCGAACCCGAAGAACTGGTTGCCACCCGCGTTATAGTAGGTGTCAAACGTTGACGGTGTGGCGGAGGGCGAGTTGCCGTCAGTCCCCCAGTCGGGTTGACCATTGAAATCGTCGTCTGCCATGCGCGCCAGACCACTGAGTCCGTCGCCCCAGTAGCCGAACATGCTCTCACCGATCGCCAATGTGTTTGACTCGCCGTCTCGAATCATTCCGAATGACACGCTGCTGTCCCGGAAGAAAATCCCGTTGGTGGTTGGACTACCGGCCGCAGAACCTGGGGGAGGACTCGAGCCCCCATTGCCCCGGTAGGTCAAATAAGCGGCCCCCCCCAACGGCTGGCCACCGACGACTGGTCGTGCATTGGGCATACTGGCGCTGGCACACACATACGACGGCAACACGACCTGAATTGCGCTCTGGTTGTTGCCGGAACTCTTCGGTTCCGAGAAGTTCACATTGGTTGTGCCCTGACCCATCTGAGGAAGAATGAATGCGGCCCAGCCCCAGTCGTCAGCGTAAGTCCAGTTAGTCAGCGTGACGGCCGGCGGCGGCCCAGCGCTGGTCGGCTGACCTAGCGGAATTAAGGCGGGTTCGGGCAACGTCAGTGACGAGGACCCGGTATTGCCAGAGATGATGCCGGACGGGAATGACTTGTGGGCATCATGGTAGTTGTGGCACGCCGTGATCATTTGCTTGAGGTTATTCAGGCACTCGGACCGGCGGGCGGCCTCCCGGGCATTCTGCACGGCGGGCAGCAGAATGGCTGCCAATGCACCGATGATGGCGATGACGACCAGCAGTTCAATCAGAGTGAAACCCGATCGCCCAGAGCTGGATATGGCTGGCGTTTCAGAGCGACGAATCATTGCATTGCCCCGCGTAAAGATCAGAGTGAAGGGTGTGGCAGCAGTCTTGACACAACCCGAAATATTCGAACGTGGCCAGCCTATCAGCGGACGAAACCCGCTGCAAACGCCCCTGTAAAATCAGTCGTCCCGGCTGGCGGAATAAAACGTTCGAGTGACCGACGCAGAACGGCCGTGCCGATCATTTGTTCTCACATCTGGCCGCACGAACATACAGATGCTGAAGAACGGCGCCATTACCACTCGGAAACGAGAGGTCCCGCAACTCCGCTGTCGGAATCCACCGGAAATTCCCCAACGGTGTCGCATTCTCGTCGATTGGATGACACAGCCAGAAATTCAGTTCAACTCGACCATGCTCGTATTCAAACACAGTGCGTTCGAGTTGCTCGACCAGACTGACAACCAGCCCGGTTTCCTCGTGACATTCGCGGACCGCGCAGTCATCAGATTCCTCGCCCGCTTCACACTTGCCACCGGGAAACTCAGCGTGCCCGGCCAGAACCTGCCCCGCCATGCGAAATCCGACCAGGTACTCTCCCTGCCGTTCGACAACGGCGATCCCGATCCGTGTTGCATCCAATCCTCATGCCTCGCTACGGGGCTGCAGAGCTTTGGCGCGTGGAAACACTAATCCACGCTGATTCGAGTAACATCGTGAGCTCGATGCAAAATGTTCCATGCTTCACGTTGGCCAGCCGTCCGGCAATGTGCATTGCTGAGACGTGCACAGTTCCGTCAGTGACTCGACGTGCGTCTGATGCAACGGAATGCCGTCGACTTTCCACTGTTCTGATCGTTCCCATTCGAGTTCTCCAGCGACGCGAACCTGATCCACACCGTCGGCTGGTTTAAGTGCCCGAATGTCCAGGATCGTGGCATCAATCTCTTTCAGGAATTGTTCCGGATCGCCAAAGTGGCCTGGGTCAATCGCCTGGAAGAAGTGGTCGGACCCCGGCCCATACGGATTCTTTGTTTTGTG
>CAYSJO010000157.1:0-10360 GCA_964431285.1 uncultured Planctomycetaceae bacterium | reverse complement strand
CGACAAGCGTCAATCCAATGGTGATACGAGTTGCTGTCGGCATGAGAACCCCGGACACGAGAGCACAGATTCAGGGGGTAAAGCAGAGTCGTCCAAGTGCACCAGGACCAGTCCTGACCATCCGAAGAAGAGGTCTGTTGGGACGCCGTTTCGGCAGACGATGTTTCGCAGACCAGTCGTGACTGGTGGCCGTTCACGACTCAGTTCAGGGCTCCGCAAAGCTATCGGGACATCGAAATGTCTGACTTGATCGACTAGGGGCCTTTGATACGATGCCGCCCGTCTGTTCAACGACTGGTGTTTCGGCTTAGTTGAAGCGCCGCCATCAAAGTTGGACAGGTTTGATAACCGCAGCCTCTCAATATGGAAGCACTTTGAGGTCCTCGTGGTTGGTGAGTCTGCCGTCCTCGTCATGTGACGAAACGGCCTTGTGATGACTGAGTCTGGGTTTGAACCGATGTTGGTTCCTGTACACATCGCGACACTCGTTCTGGTAGCAGTGCTGCTGGTAACTCTGGCTGTGGGGCAACTCTTTGAGTGTCCTGCAGGGCAGTGGTCTGCGATCGTCATTTTTGGCGGTCGAGAGCTTGTTCCGGTACCAACCGGCTGGGGAATTCAGTGGAACCTGCCGGAACAGTGGCAAGTCTGTAATGCCCGTCGCGGGTCGCCCGCTGCGCACTTGCGCGCGCCGATCGAGCGTTCCTCGTGTGTACGCCGCTGACTCTGATTCCGGCTCGCCTTCCGCTCCTCGCGACACAGGCCGTGTTGTCTTTGCTGGCCTGTGCAGTGCCTGCGTATTCTGGATTCGGTGACGAGTGTCCGGCCTCATCGACACTCTCAGTTGCCGTATCTGCTGCCCGGCTGAATCGGCCTTGAGCCGGCAGCAGGAGCGGCTGCGTCCATCAGGCCGTTGAAGGGGTCCGGCATGGACGATGCCATTACCGCAGGCGTGATCGCTCTGGTCGCGGGCGGAGCAATCGGTTTTTTCTTTGAACGAATCAAACGCGGATCAGCCTATCAGGACCGCGATCAGATTCTGGAGCAGGCCAAACGCGATGCCGAGGCGCTGCAGAAAGATGAAGAGCTCAAGGCTCGCGAAGGTCTGCTGAAACGACGCGAAGAGCTGGAAGCGTCGCTCGCATCCTCGAAGGATGCCTTGCATCAGCGAGAGCGCGACCTCGACAAACGGGAGAGCGGACAGGACGACCGCGATGAGGAGTTCCAGAAACGCGACAGGATGGTCGAGACTCTGCAGCAGAAGCTCAGCACTCGAACGAAAGTGATCGAGACTAAGGAACGCGAGATCGATCGGTTGCTCGAGGAAGAGCAGCAGCAACTCTACAAAATCAGCAGTCTGACGCAGGATCAGGCACGCGATCGGTTGCTCGATCGACTCGATCGGCAACTCAAGGACGAGACCGGCGCGCTGATCATCAAGTACGAGGACGAACTGAAATCGAAGCAGGATGTGCTGTCGCGGGAAATCCTCGGCATGGCCATTCAGCGAGTATCTTCCGCTCAAACGTCCGAGATGACCGTTTCGACTGTCGACATTCCGAACGACGAAATGAAGGGCCGCATCATCGGCCGCGAAGGTCGGAACATCCGAGCCTTCGAGAAAATCGCCGGCGTGGATGTCATCGTCGATGACACTCCGGGAGTCGTCGTCGTGTCGGCGTTTGACAAGGTGCGGCGCGAGATTGCCCGCTTGTCATTGGTGAAGCTGATTGAGGACGGTCGCATCCATCCCTCACGAATCGAAGAGGTCTTCAACGAGACCCAGAAGGAGATGGATGCGCACAGCCACCGTCTCGGCCTTGAAGCCTGCCACGAGGCCAACATCGTTGGACTGCATGACAAACTGGTAGACCTGATGGGACGACTGCACTTCCGGACCAGTTACAGCCAGAACGTGCTGAGGCACTCGATCGAAGTCTCGCACATCACTGGTCTGCTCGCCGATCAAATCGGGTTGGACGGAACGCTGGCACGACGCGCCGGGTTTCTACACGACATCGGTAAAGCAGCCGACCACGAAATGGAAGGCGGACATCCGGCCGTCGGCGCCGAGCTGCTGAAGCGCTACAACGAGGGCGAAGTCGTTGTTCATGCGGCAGCCGGACATCACGACGACATTCGCCCGGAGTTCATTTACACCGTCCTTGTCGCTGCGGCGGACGCGGCCTCGGCATCGCGCCCCGGTGCTCGCCGAGAGAATCTCGAACGATACGTCAAACGGCTCGAAGAACTGGAAGCGATGGCCTGCGGCTTCCCCGGTGTCAACAACGCCAGCGCAGTTCAGGCCGGTCGCGAGATTCGCGTCATCGTCGATTCGAACCGAATCAACGACCGCGAGGCCGCCAAACTCTCCAAGGAACTTGCCAAGTCGATCGAGGAAAACCTGACCTACCCGGGCGAGGTCAAAGTTGTGGTTCTGCGAGAGACAAAAGTCGTCGAGTTTGCCCGGTAGGATTCTTACGGGCATGTGCACAATCGCCTCGTAGATCCTGTCAGCGGGCGACCTTCGACTGCGGGCTGGCGAATCGTTGTAACCAGTGTGACTGTAAGGAGATAATTCCCAACGATTCGATATCGACGACGATGGATTCGCTGGGGAGAGTGGAGATTCGTGCGGCGTATGGGTATCCTGCCTGGCTCGGCTGTGGCTGGAAATTGAGGCCCTGTTGAGCCTTACGGCCCGCCCGCCTCGCGCGCGGATTCGGCAGGCCCTCACTGAGTGGGTATGCCCGCCTGCAGAACCAGACTCAACACGTCAGGGACGTCCAGCGGGTCTGACTTTGCTGCCGTTAGACCGATATCGGCAACTCATACGAGTGTGTGAATCAGCCAGGGGTTTGGACAGACCTCGAAGTTGGGTTGATCAACAAACGGGATCGAGACATGACGGATTGGATGCACGACCACGTCGAAGAACAGTATTTCAGAGACGCCTTCCGCAACGGTCGGCTGCCGACGAAACGCGGACTCTACGATCCATCGAACGAGACCGAGAATTGCGGCGTTGGCTTCATTGCGCACATCAAGGGTGAGCGGTCGCGTGGGATCATCGACGACGCCGACCGCATGCTGCAGCACATGGAACACCGTGGCGCATGTGGCTGCGAGGAAAACACCGGTGACGGCGCTGGCATGCTAACGGCTCTGCCGTATGAGTTTCTGGAAAAAGTTGCGAAGGCTGACCTTGGTGCGGACCTGCCGGAACGAGGGCTCTACGGCGCGGGTGTTGTGTTCATGCCGACCGATTCGGCCGAACGCGAAAAGTGCCGTGAGGTCGTCAACGGAATGATTGAAGAGCAAGGACAAAAGCTGGTCGGCTGGCGAGAGACGCCCGTTGATCCCGAAGGGGCAGATGTTGGACCGACGGCCCGCTTATGCATGCCTCATTTCGAGATGCTGATCATCGCAGCCGCTGACGGGATCGACCAGGAGACGTTCGAGCGCCGCCTGTTCGTCATTCGTAAGTGGGCCAGTCGTGACATCCGCGTCGAAAGTGACCTGCAGCAGAAGCTGATGTTTTACGTCAGCTCCCTGTCGACAAAGCTCATCATCTGGAAGGGGATGCTGCGTTCGATGCAGGTCATGCCGTTTTATACAGACCTGCAGGACCCGGATTACACAACGCACCTGGCGATGGTGCACTCCCGATTCTCGACCAACACATTCCCCAGTTGGGACCGGGCTCAGCCGCTGCGGTTCATGGCGCACAACGGAGAAATCAACACCCTCCGTGGAAATTCGAACTGGATGTTCGCCCGACAGGGCGCGATGCAGAGTGATGTCTGGGGCAACGACTTCCGCAAGTTGTGCCCGATCATCGAGCCCGAATGCTCGGATTCCGGCAACTTCGATAACGCATTGGAGTTTCTATATCACTCGGGCCGGACGCTGCAGGAATCGGTCATGATGATGATTCCCGAAGCGTGGCAGAATCATCACAGCATGTCCGAGGAAAAGCGGGCGTTCTACGAATATTACTCGGCGCTGCAGGAACCCTGGGATGGCCCGGCGTCCGTGTCGTTTACCGACGGGAAGTACATTGGTGCCGTGCTCGACAGAAACGGCCTGCGGCCCAGCCGCTACTACGTGACTCACGACGACCGTGTGATCATGGCCAGCGAAGTCGGCGTCGTGGAAGTCGAGCCGGACAACGTGAAACTCAAAGGACGTTTGCAGCCAGGCCGCATGTTCCTGGTCGACTTCACCGAAGGCCGCATCATTGGTGACCAAGAATTGAAAGCGCAGGTCGCTTCCGCTCGACCCTACGGCGAATGGCTCAAGCGGCAGAGCATCCACCTCAACGACCTGCCGCGTGTCGACACGCCCGCGCACTACGGGTCGAGCGAGTTGCTCCAGCGCATGCAGGCGTTTGGATACACGACAGAAACGCTGCAGTTCATGCTCATGCCGATGCTGCGGGAGAAGCGCGACCCCATCGGTTCGATGGGCAACGACGCAGCTCTGGCATGCTTGTCGGATCATGCCCGGCTGTCGTATGACTACTTCAAGCAGCTCTTCGCACAGGTGACAAACCCGCCGATCGATTCGATCCGCGAAGACATCATCATGTCTCTGGAATGCTACATCGGTCCTGAGGGTAATCTCCTCGACACGACCGAAGGACAGTGTCATCGCCTGTGTGTGCCGCACCCGATCCTCACGAATACGGAACTGGCCGCGATCAAGTCGCTGGATGGCAAGGGTGACGATCTATGGGGTGAATGGAAAACGAAGACGATCGACATCACCTACGCACGCAGCGAGGGTCCGGCGGGACTTCAACCGGCAATCAATCGTGTCTGCGAAGCAGTGACTCAGGCGATTCACGACGGCTATTCGCTCGTCGTGCTTTCAGACCGCGCAATCGGCCCCGAACGAGTTCCGATCAGCTCACTACTCGCAACGGGAGCCGTGCATCACGCACTCGTACGACAGGAACTGCGGACGCAGATCGGTATCGTGCTGGAAACAGGCGAAGGACGTGAAGTGCACCACTTCTGCCTGCTGCCCGGTTATGGAGCTGACGCGGTTACCCCGTACGTCGCGTTCGCGGCGCTCTCCCAGGCCCGTGAAGACGGCCTGCTGGAAGCGACATTCACCGAGGAGAAAATTGTACCGGCATTCCGCAAGGCCGTGGCTAAAGGCATGCTCAAGGTCATGGGCAAGATGGGCATCTCGACTCTGCAATCCTACAAGGGAGCCCAGATCTTCGAAGCCGTCGGACTCAACAGCGACGTAATTGATGGCTGTTTTTCAGGCACGGCCAGCCGAATTGCCGGAGTCGGATTTGATGTGCTTGCCGAAGAGGGCATCCGCCGACACGAACTTGGATTCCCGACGCGCGAAGCCGAGCAGCTTGCCGTACTGCCAAATGACGGGCAGTTCCATTGGAGAAAGACGGGTGAGGCACACGCCTGGAATCCCTACACGATCTCAGAGATTCAAACCGCAGCCCGAAACGGTGACAAAGACGCCTACAAGCGGTTCTCGAAGCTGATCAATGACCAGACGAATCTCGCATGCTTCCTGCGTGGGCTGTTGAAATTCAAAGACCGTGAGTCTGTTCCGCTGGAAGAAGTCGAACCGGCGAAGGAAATCGTTAAACGATTCTGCACGGGCGCCATGAGCTACGGCTCGATCTCCGCCGAGGCCCACGAGACGCTGGCCGTGGCCATGAACGTCCTCGGTGGCAAAAGCAACACCGGCGAGGGCGGCGAGGACTATCAGCGGGTCATTCCCTACGAAGTCGGCGAGTCGGACCATCAGGCTGTGGTTGGTGCCGTGCGTCAGTTCGATTCCGACAAAGCGGACGCTCATCCCAACAGCTATTCAAAGCGGTCCTACATCAAGCAGGTGGCGTCCGGTCGATTCGGCGTAACGAGCTGGTACCTCACCAACGCCGACGAGCTGCAGATCAAGATCGCGCAGGGAGCCAAGCCTGGCGAAGGTGGCGAACTGCCCGGCCACAAGGTCAACAAGATCATCGCTTCGACACGCCACTCGACGCCGGGTGTCGGCCTGATCAGCCCACCACCGCACCACGACATCTATTCGATTGAAGACCTAGCCCAGCTCATCTTCGATCTGAAGAATTCAAATCCAGGCGCCGCTGTCAGTGTGAAACTGGTATCGGAAGTTGGAGTCGGAACGATCGCCGCGGGTGTGGCTAAGGGCCACGCCGACAAGATTCTGATATCCGGAGCCGATGGCGGAACGGGAGCATCGCCTCTGACAAGCATCAAGTACGCCGGTCTGCCGTGGGAACTCGGTATCGCGGAAACACACCAGGTGCTGGTCATGAACGACCTGCGCAGCCGCGTGCGGCTGGAAACCGACGGGCAGCTCAAGACCGGTCGAGACGTGGCCGTCGCCTGCCTGCTGGGAGCGGAGGAGTTCGGCCTGGCCACAGCGCCGCTCATCACGATGGGCTGCATCATGATGCGGAAGTGCCATCTCAACACGTGCCCAGTCGGTATTGCGACGCAGGACCCTGAGCTCCGGAAGAAGTTTCAGGGGAAACCCGAGCATGTGGTCAACTACCTGTTCATGGTTGCCGAGGAAACTCGAGAAATCATGGCTCAGCTCGGTTTCCGGACGATCAACGAGATGGTCGGCCGTGTGGAAGCACTGGAGATCGATGATGCCGTGGAGCACTGGAAGGCGGAAGGCATCGACCTGACGCCAATTCTCACGCCGGCCGCTCGTCCGCATGAGAACGTGGCCACGTACTGCACGATCTCGCAGAACCATGCTTTGGAAGATGTCCTGGACAATGAGTTGATTCGGCAATCACAACCGGCTCTGAAGTCGCCCGCGGAATCAGTCCGGTTCGACATGCAGATTCAGAATATTGACCGGGCCTTTGGCACAACGCTGTCGCATGAGGTTTCAAAGGCACACGGCGAGCACGGTTTGCCCGACGATACGATTCACGTCGATGTCAAAGGCTCGGCCGGCCAGAGCGTCGGAGCATGGCTTGCACCGGGCGTGACGATCGAACTCGAAGGAGACGCAAACGACTACGCTGGCAAGGGGCTTTCTGGCGGTCGGCTGATCGTCTATCCGCCGAAGAACTCCACGTTCAAGCCGGAAGAGAACATCATCATCGGAAACGTCGCTCTGTATGGAGCAACAGACGGCGAAGCCTTCTTCAGCGGCATGGCTGCCGAACGATTCTGTGTTCGAAACTCGGGGGCACGTGCGGTCATCGAAGGTGTGGGTGATCACGGCCTCGAATACATGACGGGTGGCCGAGCTGTCATTCTCGGGTCGACCGGTCGAAACTTTGCAGCTGGCATGTCGGGCGGTGTGGCGTATGTCCTAGTCGAGGACAGGGACGAGTTCCGCCTCAACTGCAATCTTGGCCTCGTCGAACTTGAAGAGGTTGAAGACGAGAGCGATGTCGCCGAGTTGAAAGAGCTCGTCGAAAAGCATGCGAACTACACGGGTTCAAAAGTGGCGACCGCAATTCTCGGCGACTGGAACGGAACGCTGTCGAAGTTCGTGAAAGTCACCCCGACGGACTACAAGCGAGCGTTGCGGGAACTGGCCGAAGAAAAAGCAGCCGCAGAAGCTGTGGCCGCGACCTGACAGGCATCGTGTGCCGTGCTCCTGATGGACCGCAGCGGCGCCACACGTGTCGAAATACCGAATAAACACGAAGTGCGATTGAGGATGTGATCATGGGAGACCCTCGGGGTTTCATGACTGTTGATCGGGAAACTTATTCCGAGCGTGATCCGCTGGAACGGATCGGCGACTGGAACGAGTTTCACATCGATTTGCCCGTAGCCGATCTGCAGAAGCAGGGCTCGCGGTGCATGGATTGCGGAGTTCCGTTCTGTCACACGGGCGGACTGATGGCCAACATGGCGGCCGGTTGCCCCGTGCAGAATCTGATTCCGGAATGGAACGATCTCGTCTACCGCGGACACTGGCGGGAAGCGCTTGATCGGCTGCACAAGACGAACAACTTTCCCGAATTCACCGGCCGCGTCTGTCCGGCTCCCTGCGAAGGTTCATGTGTGCTGGGCATTCACGAACCGCCGGTCACGATCAAGCAGATGGAATGCTCGATTATTGACCGAGGTTTCGAAGAAGGCTGGGTCGAGTCTTCACCACCAGCGGTGCGTACGGGAAAGACGGTTGCCGTCGTCGGTTCTGGACCGGCCGGTCTGGCGTGTGCGGCTCAGCTCAACAAGGCCGGCCACGACGTCACCGTCTTCGAACGGGCCGATCGGATCGGCGGGTTGCTGATGTATGGCATCCCGAACATGAAGCTCGACAAACAAAAGGTCGTCGAGCGTCGCGTCAATCTGATCGCTGACGAGGGTGTCTCATTTAAGACCGATGTTAGCATTGGCGAGGACATCTCAGCAAAGCAGCTCACCAGCGACTTCGATGCTGTTGTCTTATGCGTGGGCGCGACGAAGCCGAACGATTTCTTCGCCCTGACTCCCGGACGTGATCTGAACGGGATCCACTTCGCGATGGAATTCCTGACAAAGAACACAAAGAGCCTACTGGATTCCCGTCACGAGGACGGGCAGTACATCAACGCCAACGATCGAGATGTAGTCGTCATCGGCGGCGGCGACACAGGAACGGACTGCATCGGCACATCCCTGCGTCACGGTTGCCGGTCGCTGGTTACATTCGAAATCGTCCCGCAACCGCCCGACGAACGGGCTCCCAACAACCCCTGGCCACAGTGGCCTCGTATCCTCCGCAAGGACTACGGCCACGACGAAGCCGCGGCTCGGTTCAACTACACCGAGTTAAATGGCAAACAACTGCAGGGCGACCCGCGCGAGTTCGCCATTCAGACCAGCGAGTTCCTGGGTGACGACGACGGCAACCTGTGTGGTGTGCGAACGGTACGCGTCGACTGGAGCAAGCCGCAGGAAAACGGTCCGCCGTTTACAGTGGTCGAAGGTAGTGAGCAGGATTGGCCGTGCCAGTTGATCTTCCTGGCTCTGGGCTTCAGCGGACCCGAACAGTTTATTGCCAAAGAGCTTGGCGTGGAGACCGACCGTCGATCGAACTTCCAGGCCGAATACGGGACCTACGCAACCAGCATCGACGGCGTCTTCGCCGCAGGCGACTGCCGCCGCGGCCAAAGCCTCGTCGTCTGGGCCATCAACGAAGGCCGCGAAGCGGCCCGGGAATGCGACCGCTTCCTGATGGGCTCAACCAGCCTTCCGTAGGCGACTGCATGCCGTTTACTACATTCGCGTGTTCAGGTGGGCCGAAAAAAGGCGTAGCTTTCGTCGTCATCCTGTGCAAAGCGCTGAATCAACAGCGCCAGTTCGCGAAAGTGGTAGTCGCCCCACATGCAGGACTCGTTTTGTGGGACTGCTGCGCCATCCGGGACGTGATCCCATCCACGTGGGTGGTGATAAATCGTGTGGAGCAGAAGCCCCTCATGATCTGGGGAATCGCTGAGGTACGGGGCAGTGAGCAGTGTTCGGGCCGTAGTTAATCCGGCCTGCCAGTAGCGATTCGCATCCGAGTGTTTTCGCTCGCGAAGGAAGCTTCCCAGCCGGAGCAGTCCCTGGGCGGCGATGGCGGCGGCGGAACTGTCGACTGGTTCAAACTTGTTGAACGGCTCCGAGGGTCGCTCAAGATAGTTCCCCATCCTGGACAGACCGGGAGCTCCTGTGTCCCAGAACGGGACTCCATCTGTCGGCGTGCTGTCGATGAAGAAATCACATGCTGCAAGGGCGGCCTTCAGCATGAAGTCCTCGATCTCCGTTCGGCCGCCGAGTGGTGCAAGTTCGTCGTCGGCAACAGTCTGCAGGTACTCAAGCTGTTCGGGATAGCCAGCGATGATCCAGGCGAGTCCACGGGTCCAGGTGGAGAATGGTGAGTAGCCCTGCTGGGTGGACGGACAACGATAACGGCCGTCGTTGCAGTTGAAGATGCTCTCGTGAGCGACTCGACCGCGGACGTCATAGGTGTCGCGACCTTCTCCGTAATAGACGTTGTAGCGGGCTGTCGACCGGGCGTGCTGGATCATACGGTCGAGCAGACTGATCGCCTGATCGTTCTCGCCCATCAGACGGTGTCCGAGCTGGTGAGCCAGCGACAACGAACGCAACGACCGAATCGTGTCGCAGAACAGTGAGTGTGGCCCGTTGAATGAGTAGATGTAGCCGTCACCGTCACTCGTCGTGCTCCAGCGGGCTGCCTGGACGGCACCGGATGACTTCAGGGCGAGTTCATACAGATCGAGTTCCCGCTGGTCGTGTGGGATACGGCCTTCAAGCATCAGGCGCCGCAGATTGCCGTACGTGCTGACGTTGTTGAACCCATGATCGTGGACGCCGATGTGCGTGACGTG
>CAYSJO010000156.1:0-3431 GCA_964431285.1 uncultured Planctomycetaceae bacterium | reverse complement strand
GTCGAATTCGAAGATGGAATCAGCAAGAACTCCCCACCCAAAGCCGCCGCTGTCTGAGATTTCTCGAACACAACAATTGACAATAACTCGTGAGTGCGTCGACCTCTTTCTGCTGCTCTTCGGACAGAACGGCACGCACTTCCTCGTCTCGCTTTTCAGTCAATTCGTCGATCTGCTTCTGGAGAACTCCGATCTCTTCTCCGTACTTCGCCAGCAATGCATAAATGGCTTTCCGCTGCGTTTCATTAACCAACCTTCGCATAGAAATTCGGTAGGCGACCACGCGGCTTCTTTGCCACCTTTTTCGTCGCTGCTGGTTTTGGTTTGGCTTCGTCCTGAGCCCCTGTCGGTTCCACCGGGATCTGAGTTCCGACGAACAATGCAAACAGCACTGCCGCCACGACAGGAACACTTCTTTTCATGAGACATCTCCTTACAGCAGGAAACACGAAACGGCACCTGATGCCTCATTGCATGGAACGAGCAGACCCGTACATCTCTGACTTCGCGTCGACGCATCGAATGCTGCTGATACGTGTGGCAAATGTCAAGTGACGTGTGCATGCGTAATCACAAGTTGTCACCAATCGTGAATTTGCCTTCGACAGCTGGCGTGGTTACGGGAACCCGCACTATGAGACGTCACTGACGTCGATCGGCGGCAGGACGGCGGGTTCAATCTGGTAGCCGTCCGCAAGTGTGTTGGTCATGTTGAACAGGCCCGCGATGGCCAGCACCTCGCCGATTGTCGCGTCATTGACTCCGTGCTTCTTCAAGGCGGCCGTGTGTGAGTTGATGCAGTAGTCGCAACCGTTTGTTGCAGAGACAGCCACCGCGATCATCTCGCGCGTGGCCAGGTCCAGTGATGACTGGCGGCCCGAGGCTTCCGGATGCATGAGCTTCTTCAAGCTCGACCAGACGACTTCGAGTTGCGTGGGATTCGTCGCCAGCACCTGCCAGAAACGCGGGATGAAATCGATGCCCTTCGTCTCACGAATGTCCGCGAAGATTTCGGCGACGCGTCCGGTGGCATCTTCTTCAGAAACGGGTCGCACGGTGGCATGTCGTTCGTCACTCATTCATTCCCTCCTCGCTCGGCGGTGTATGCGAGTCCGTTGAGTGACTCACTGAGGATCGTACCAGCGGTTTCGAATGCTGGCATCCAGCAGACTCATCACTCCGAAGATCGTCAGTCCAAGTAGAGTCGATGCGATAATGACGGCAAACGTCCTGGCCGTGTCCATCCAACTGATCGAGCCGCTGAGCAGGTATCCCAGACCGTACCATTCGGGTGCGAAGCCGGTGAAGAACTCGCCCACAATGGCACCGATGACGGCAAGTCCGCTGGCAGTTCTCGCACCTGTCAGCAGATGCGGCACAGCACTGGGAAATCGAAGCTTGACCCACATCTGCATCCGACCGGCACGGTGCAGTCGGAACAGATCGACCAGGTCGGGGTCGACCGCGAGCATGCCCGTTGTCCCGTTCGTGATGATCGGAAACAGGCTCACCACGAACGCGATAATGATGTTGCTGCGAAATCCGTAACCGCACCAGATGATGATCAGCGGCGCGATGGCGACGATGGGGACCGTCTGCAGCAGAATGGCATACGGATAGCAGCTCAGCCGAACCCAGCGAGCCTGCGAAAACGCGAATGACACGAGGGTGCCAACAACCAGGCTGGCCGCGAAACCGCCCAGAGCCGCCAGTGCAGTGACTCCTGTCGCGCGAGCGATCTCAGCAAAATGCTCGCGCAGGGCAGCGGCGACCTGCAGAGGTCCCGCCAGCACGAACTTCGGGATGTCGAACCACCACACGCAGAATTGCCAGACCATGCCAATGACGAATGCCAGGGCAAGCGGCGGAAGGAATGTCCGAAGGAATCGTCTCATTTGCCACCGAAGCCGGGAAACTTCGGGGCTCCACCCAGATAGGGGAATCTGTCAAAGGCATCACCCTCGCCGGTAGCGCGCGGATCGTCCGTATCCACGAGTGCCGTGTCGAGTTGCCCTGAGAGTTTTGCGAGCGTTTTTGCGTAGTCGGCCTCGCCAGCCACGTTGTTGAGTTGGTCGGGATCTTTGCGCAAATCGTACAGCTCCTGAGCCGTGCGTTTGGCGAACGACCTCTCATAGAGGCGGCGATGTGTCTCATCCTTGTCGCGGTTTTCGATCATGTAGGTCTTGGTCGGCCCATTGTCAGTATCAGCATACCAGGCGCCCGGGATTGCTGCATTTTTGTAGTCGGGTGTTCCATTCGGCCAGCGATCGGGGCGGTAATTCCGAATGAAAAGGAAATCGTTCGTCCGAATCGCCCGGCAGGGATAACCGCCCATGTCCGGTTTCTCCGAGCTATTGTCAGAAGTTGTGTTTACGAGGAGTTGAAGACGGCGGCGTGCTGAGGGATGAATCTGATGTTATCACGAGTTTTCAGACCTCTCCCAAAGGAGCACGCCCATTCGAACGACGAATCCCATCGAGTCGACGTTCGCGACAATCCGATTGCGCCATCGCAAGACGAAAGGCAACGCCACGGCCAGGGCCTGTGTGGCCATGATGTTCAAGCTGGCGGAATCCGCCTCAAAGACCTGGCGAAAACTCCGCGGCTACAGGCTCATCCCCGACGTCATCCATGGCGTCGAATTCGAAGAAGGAATCAGCAAGAACTCCCCACCCAAAGCCGCCGCTGTCTGAGATTTCTCGAACACAACAATAGACAATAACTCTCAGGATGATTCGATGGCGCGAACACGACGGCGATTTGACGGAACAACGGCGGGACCACTCCTCCTGCAACAATTGACAATAACTCACAAAAAAAGCGGCTTTGCACTAAAGCACAAAGCCGCATAAATGATTCCGGCAACGACCTACTTTCACACCTCTCGGCACTATCATCGGCCCTGATAACCTTAACCGTCGAGTTCGGAATGGGATCGGGTGTATGCCATCAGGTATGGTCACCGGAAATCCCTCAAGACGTTCTCTCGAACGGCTTGAGGCTGTTCCTGGCGTATGCTGAGTGAATCACTGTTCCTGATCTTCACCCTCACTCCTAAGCCATGAGTGAGAATGGTCAAGCTTTTGTCCTTTAGTACGGGTTAGCTGAGACCATTGCTGGCCTTACACATCCCGCCTATCAACCTGGTGGTCTTCCAGGGGACTTCAGAACCGAAGTTCAACGCAACCTTATCTTGGGAGCAGCTTCGCGCTTAGATGCTTTCAGCGCTTATCTGTACCGGACTTAGCTACCCTGCGCTGCCACTGGCGTGACAACAGGAACACCAGAGGTCCGTCCCTCTGAATCCTCTCGTACTAAAGAGAAAACCCCTCAAGTTGCGTACGCCCACAGTAGATAGGGACCAACCTGTCTCACGACGGTTTAAACCCAGCTCACGTACCACTTTAATCGGCGAACAGCCGAACCCTTGG
>CAYSJO010000155.1:0-14944 GCA_964431285.1 uncultured Planctomycetaceae bacterium | reverse complement strand
TTCGTCGAGCAATCGGAATTTCAAAGGTCGTCAAGGCAGTCCGACTGGTCGCACACTGCTGATGAGTCCGGCCATGGTCGCGGCCGCGGCCGTCAACGGTGCCGTGACCGACGTACGAAAGATGCTGGAACCAGCGGTTGTCTAGCTAGTCGTTGGAGGACATGTCCATCCAATGTCCCCTCTCGCCTGTGGGGAGAGGGTTAGAGAGAGGGGCATCCGACAGTCAGCTATTCCAACAACAAACCCAAACAAGACTGCTGAGAAAACTTCAATGAGCGAAATCCGCGAGATCACTGGAACGGGCATCCCACTGTTGATGGACGATATCGACACGGACCGCATCATCCCGGCGCGTTATCTGCGCTGCGTGACGTTCGACGGCATCGGCGAGTATGCGTTCGAGGATGATCGGCAGCAGGATCCGAATCATCCCTTCAACGACGAACGGTTCCAGAATGCCGGCGTGCTGATCAGCCGTCGCAATTTTGGTTGCGGGTCCTCACGCGAGCACGCGCCGCAGTCGCTGATGCGCTGGGGAATCAAAGTCATCATCGCCGAGTCCTTCGCCGAGATCTTCTTCGGAAACTGCACCTCGCTGGGCATCCCGGCTGTGACCGCATCGGCTGATGACCTGAAGTCCATCTGCGACGCGATTCAGAACGATCCTTCCGCGGAAATCACCGTCAACCTGGATTCGCAGACCGTGCAGATTGGCGACCAGTCATTCTCCGTCAGTATGCCCGAGTCGGCCCGATCTGCTCTGACGACGGGCAAGTGGGACTTCCTGGCCCAGTTGCTTGAAGGAAAGGACGCCGTTCAGAGCACGGCAACGCAGTTGCCCTATTTGAGTGGGTTTGCCTCGTAGTCGCCGGACATTACGTTTGCGACTCAGGAAACCACTCAAATGAAAACGCTGATCGTCCTGAGGCACGGCAAATCCGACCATCCAGCTGGCGTCACAGATCATCAACGCAGTCTGGCCGGCCGCGGCACGCGGGACTCAACGCGAGTCGGTGAAGTGCTGGTCGAACGAGAACTGGCTCCCGATATCGTCGTCACTTCAAGTGCCAGAAGAGCACACAGCACAGCCAAACTGGTTGCTGCGGCCTGTGGATACGACCGCGAGATCGTGACGACAGACAGTCTTTATGAGGCGTACACGGGCGACATTCTTGAAATCGTCCGATGCCTGCCGGAAGAGCACAAGATCGCACTGATTGTCGGCCACAACCCAGGTTTTTTTCGCTTTGCTGAAATCCTGGGTGGACAGATTGATGCATTTCCGACGTCGTGCTGGGCGCATCTGGCAGTCGATATTGAGCACTGGCGCGAAATCGAAGAGACCTCAGCCGCTCGACTCGAAGAACTTTGGTATCCAAAACTCGAATCCTGCCCGATCGCGGTCAGTCTCCGGATCGCGAAAACGGAAGCAGAGTGCGACACGGGATGCACAGACAGTACTCAGGAAGAAACTCGGATCGTGGCCGACAATACATCAAATCCTGAGGCACTTGAGCGTGGCGACATCCACGCGGTTCATGAACGCATCATCGAAGACTCAAACTACATCCACCGGCGAGACGACGGTGGCGACACACCGCTTCTCACTGCGATCGGGTTCGACAATCTCCAGTCGGTGCGGTTCTTACTCAAACATGGTGCTGACCCGAACGTGGCGGTGGACGACGGATACACGTGCCTTCTGTCCGCGATTGAATCTGACGCCGACGAATCAACGCTGATCGTGGCCGAGTTGATTCAAGCCGGTGCCGATATCCATGCGACAGGGACCAATGGTTGGACGCCAATACACATGGCGGCGGCCCGCGGGCGGGTCGAATCGGCCTGGCAGTTGATCCATGCCGGTGCCGATGTGAATAGATGGAAGGAAATCGATGCTTCTGAAACCCCGCTAATGGAAGCTGCGTTCAATGTCCAACCAGCGACAGTTCGTCTTTTACTTGAGCACGGCGCCAATGCTTCCATGCGCGACACAATGAATAACCGAACACCTTTGGAAATTGCGCGAAGCGCTGCCAAAGGGCCTGACCCGGACGTCGTTAACTTTCTCAAGAGCAGCATTCCGGTTGACGTGACCAGCTTGGTCGGCGACATGGACTTCCCGCCCGACCAGTTGGAGGTGGTGAAGAAAACCATGAAGGATCTTGACATGGCACAAACTTACATCGACGCGTCCGAAGAACGCGTCGAAACTGGTAACCACCTCGAAGTCATCCAAATTCTGAGCGAAAACGGATGACCTGACGGAGTCGCGTCGGGTGCGTTTTCGGAGTCAGGCGAGGAGACCTGCTGTTACGTGAGTCCAGGAGCAGGCCCAAGTTTATGTCCCGAGGACTGGAGCAGAGTATGCAACGTACTCGCGATTTCTATCTCACACTCGTCGTGTTGATCGTTTGCGCGGAATCCAGTCTGGGCAGTGACGGGGCTGCAGATGTTCCGGCCACTCCACCGGAACTGAAGCTGACCATCGAGCCGATTGACGATTCGGCGTTCCTCGTTGAAGGCTTCCTGTCGGAGCCAGTTCCAGTCCCGCGCATCAGTGACTTCCGCCTGGAACGGATTGGTGATGACGATCGGCGCATTCCGATGTTGTTTGGAAATAAACAGAGTCTGGCCTGGCCGGATGAAGCCACTTGCAAAAGATTGCGACTCACACTGAAACCTGTGCGCAGTCGAGAGCACGACCAGCAGAAGCTGGCCCAGGCCGCCAACGACGCAACCGTGCGTCTGTATGCCGAAGTGCTGCTCCATCCCGAAGCGGAATATCGCCTCACCTGGAACTGTCGACGTGGCAAGACTGTGACGTCCCGGTCAGTGCGATTCCGTTACCGTTCTCCGCCCGACGCGAATACACCGACCGTTCGGACCGACTTACCGGAACGCTTCTACCGCTGTGAGATCCTGTTTCGTCACGACCGTGTCCTGTTTCTCGGTCAAACGATTGTGCCGCGACTTGATTTGCAGAACTTCACAATGCCGGCTGTCGGGTTTAACGCGGACGGCAGGTCCATAGTTCCTCCCGACCCGGGCTATGATCGAATCCAGCAGCAGCTTGATGAACTCAAGAGCAAGGATGACAACGGTCCTGTCACAAAACCGCATCTGGCACACGGCACACATTATTTCGGCGCCCAGGCAGATGAGCACGGCCTCACTATCAGAGTCTCTGATGTTGGCACGGGATTGGAGTTTCCGAAGCGGCCCGGCGACGCAACCTTTGAGATGTGGGTAGGCACCAACCCTTGGTATCCCATGGAAGCTGTCATCTTTCGTTTTGAGCGACTCGAGGGAAACATCGAAAGACTGCGGCAGGACCCGGAACACTGGAAGCGACGAACGAAGCAAATTGCAAAAGAAGTCCTGGCTCGAGAGGACTGGCTGAGAGAATCGCCTCGACGATTTCCTGTCGCCGCGTATGTGCTGTCTGATGAGCAGATGCTGGCGCAGCTCCGCCGCGAAGTGGATGACTGGCTTGACGCTCCGCCTGACAGACTCGACGACCACTCAACTGCACAGACCAAAAAACGGCGTCGGATGCGTTCACATATTTCCGTTCTGCTTTGCCTTGGCGATCCGGTAGACCTGCCTCTTCTGGCTCGCCTTGCAGCTCATGAATCGAGTGGCGGTGATTTGATGTACTACGCCGGGACGATCGGCAAGCGGTATGGTGTCGTCGTGGCGGCGAGCGTTTTGAATCCGCTGCTGAGAAGGAAGGAGCCGGCGGGCGATCCGCAGCATCTGAGTGATCTGCGTGGCATCGAGACTGGTATTCCCCCACGTCGGCGAGCTGATGACGTGCTGGTTGCTTGTGCCGGATTGCTGCGTCGCAGCCCGTCCGAATTCGGATTCCGTTCGGCGGAAGCGCGTCTGCTTGAACTTACACCGCGACAGAAACTGACAAACCGAAAGCGCAACATGCTGCGCACCATGGCCGAGAACAGCTCAGGCTGCTGGTACGCGCCTTCGGTAACTGCCCGAAGAAAAGCAGTCGTGCAGATGTCAACTCTGCTTGACCAGATGCGGAATCCGTGACACGGGAAACCAACAGACAAGGAATGTCATGACAACAATGAATCGCACGGTCTTCGTCGTTGCAGTGCTCTTCTGTGAGACCGCGTTTGCCCAGTCGTCAACGTATGTGGATAACAACGGCCCGCGGACGATCAAGTGGGATGAGATGGCCAACACGATTGTCGAAGTCGACGGACTGGCGTGGGGCGCACACTCGAAAGGGCTGGGAGCACATCTGGTGCTGCCGTTCGGGAAGGTGTACCTGCGAAACATCAAGCTGGCAGAAGCCGACCTCAACGGACGCCTGTTGCACGTGTCTGGAGTTCTGCGCAAAGGGAAGACGGGAAAAGCCCCGAAAGGTGTCCAGGGTTATTCAACTTCATTTAATTACTTTTACGTCGAGGTGATTGACGTTCAGCGAATCGACAAACTTGTTCGGGACCAGTTGTTGCCATCGGCATATGACTGGTTGATCCCTGGATTGCCCATCAAAGCGGCGACTGACCTGATCCGCTCCCGGCGCTTCCCGGAGTATGGCTTGTCACTGGCTGCCGCTCCGGATGGCTCGAAAGCACATTCCTATCAAGTGGGCGACACGGAGCTCATTGTGTTCTACGAATTGAACGGTCGTGTGAAATCGGTTACCCGAGTCGAATTGAATGGCGTCGCCAGGGGCGGTCACAAATGGGTACGGCTGTCCGCGTACAGATTACAGCGCCTCAAGAAGGGGCAATAACCGCGGTTACCGGGATACGGTAGGCACATTTGTGAACTCGAAACTCAGCTCTCACACTTTGTCCAGCACAATGATGGTCGTCGCAGAATCTGATCGATTGCTACTTCGTCACGTCGTCGAATCTGATGCCGGGCCCTTGAACGCCGTGTTTCGTGACGTGGATGTCATGCACTTCGGAAATGGTCCACAAACAGCCGACTGGATTCAGTCATGGATCACACAGGCAATACGTGACTACGCCTCGTTGGGATTCGGGCTCTGGGTGGTCACGAAGATCGGGAATTCGGATGTCATCGGATACTGTGGATTGACACGTTTCCCCGACATCAATGGGCGGCCGGAAATCGAGATCGGATTCAGGCTGGCGCGCGACCAATGGGGTTACGGACTTGCTACCGAAGCCGCAACACTTGTTCGCGATCTGGCATTCGGGCAACTCGAAATCTCACGGCTCATCGCATTGATTGACCCGGAAAACACACGATCGATCCGGGTTGCGGAGAAACTCGGTATGACCTGCGAGGGAGACGTCATGCTGGATGGTTACACACATCCCGATCTGGTGTATGCCTGTAACAAACCATCCAGGTTCACTCGGGATGTACATCGCAAGATATTCTGATCAAAACATCTTCCTGCTCTCTCGACATGGCCGGAGGCTGGTCCGTTTTTCCCAGCCAGGTCCTGACGTTTTGGGTCGTGACTTCTGGTTCGGAGAATGTCAGGCCAGCATCGATGGCTCGCTGGTTGCTGACATGCATCAGAATGCTGCGCGGACCACTTTCCGGTCGGTAAAGAGGGAGTGAGAACTCTGTGACTCCAGCGGCTGCGATGATTTCCTTCGGAACTCAGACGACGTTTGCATGATCGAGGATTGTTACAAAGTCACGCCACGTAAGTCGTGGTCCAGCAAGATTGAAACTGCCGCTAAGCCTGTTCTCGCAGGCCGTCTGAGTGAACCTCGCGAGATCAGTGGCATCGATGTATTGGAGATAGTCAGAGCCGTCACCCGGAGCCAGCATTTCTCCACCCTGAGTGGCACGCCGCACCCAGTACGAGAAACGATCAAACGGGTCATACGGACCCGCGACAATCTGGGGCCGGAGCAACGTACATCGTCCATCAAATATGTCCTGGACAATGTTCTTGCACGTAACTTTCAGGCGACCGTACGTTTCTCCGGTAACTTTCACCACGTCCTCATCGGCCGGTGGGATGCGCGGCTGTGACTCGTCGACCGGGCCACTTTCCGGGTCGCCATAGACGCTGACGGCACTGACGAACAGGTATCGGTCCACGTTCCGTCGAAGCTTTTCGGCGCTCGATCGTACGTGACGTGCCGTGTAGCCGCTGACGTCGACACAGACTTCCCAGTCTCGCCCGTTCAGCGCCGTGATACCGGTCGCACCCTGGTCACGATCGCCGTGCAACCATTCGACGTGTTCGGGAAGTTCGTCCTTAGACTTCCCTCGATCTCGAACACTGACCGCATACCCGGCCTGCACCAGGACCTCAACGATATGCCGTCCGACGAACTGGGTACCGCCAAGGACAAGTATCTTCATGGTGAATCTACTACCTGCTCAATCCTCACGATCCACGGATACTGCCTCTGCATAAGCCAGCTCTCCGGTGCGACCGTCGAAGTACTGGAAAATCACCTGTGGATGAGGGTATTTCACCCAGCGCTTGCCGCCCAGTTTCTTTGGCATGTTGAAGACGTTGTTGACCTGCACAACGCAGTAGTGCGGATACGTGCGTTCCAGACGCGGCAGGTCGGGCAGGATGTAGCTGCTCCAGCGGATGTCACACTCGCGCGGGCCGAACGTGAACTTGCCGGTTGCCGGACGCTCGCTTTCGTCCAGTTTCGGGACGTGATTCACACTGTTGTGTGGACCGCAGCAGAATTCCCAGACACCGTCCGTCACTTTAATAGCAAAGCTGTTGTGCAGGTCGCCGGTCATGACGAAGACCTTTTTGCCCAGCTTGTCCCATTCTTTGATCAGCATTTCGCGTTCGTCAAAAAACCCGGTCCAGGCTTCTTCCTTGTTGGCTGCGAATTCGAACCCGCCCGCTCCACTGTGTGGGATCATGAACGGTACTGTTGAGATCACGAAGAAGAAGTCCGCGTCACTGGCTTTCATGGAACGCAGCAGCCACTCGCGCTGCGGCTTGCCAATCATCGAGATACCCGGCTTGTCACGCTCGCTGATGTCGTGCATATCGCGATCGCCGCGCGTGTCCAGTAGAAAGTACTCGCAGTTGGCGACACGGAAACTGCCGTAGCTGCGACGACCGATCGAATAACTCAACGAGTCGTCGTCGACCTTGGCCGCCATGTGCAATTGCAGAGTGTGTTTGTTGACGACTTTGACAATGTCGTAGACGTACGAGTTTTTGTTGCCGTCATCGTTGTCGTACTTCAGGTCGTTCACGCCGGCCTGTGGTGTGCCCCAGTGGACGTGCAGGTTGAGCATTTCCTCAAGTGGCAGTTTCGTGAAGTCCGTGTCCGGATCGACGAGAAGATCGCTGCCCGCCTTCATGCTGGCTCGGCCGAAGTGGACCGGGTGATCGTGCTCCATGGGATTGGCCCAGCCCAGGTAATCGAACCAGGCGTGTGTGCCGATGTCGCGGAACACTGTGCGGCGGTGCCGCTTGCCGGCTTCCGACGAACCCCAGATGTCGTTGACCAATTCGTGATCGTCGAAGGTGAAGTAACTGGGCACGTTGCGATGCCACTTTGAAAGCTCGACTCCGCGACTCAGATACAGCTTGTAGTTCTCCCACACGCCAACGACGGTGGGCATGACTTTGACCGACAGTGGAAAATCCTTGACACCCTGAGTCAGACGCCAGGCTTCCGGTGGATACTCACGTAGTTCTTCATACAGCCAGTCGCCGTTCATTACGTGGAAATGGACCTTCTCGGCCCAGTCACGATTGAGATTCTCGTACACCGGGGTGCGATGACCGATTCCATGCAACGGATTCTGGTTGGCGCAGGACCCGATCTCGAAACGGAAGTTGAACAGACCGTCGGGGTTGTACTCTTTGTTCCGTGTGTCGTCGGCACTTGGAAGCGTTCGAAAACTTCCCGGCAGACCGTGGGGTCGACCGTTCACCCAGACCTGATAGTGATACCGCGAGTCGGACTTCAAATCCTTCAGATGCACTACGCCGGTATTATCGTGATCGAGTGACGTTGTTCCCGGCTGGCTTACCTGGTCGAGTCGATTCGCGTCCAGTCCGTAGCGAACGGTGAATTCGCCGGGATCGGAAGTTCGTCCCCAGACAACCATGGAATGGGCGGACGGATTGCCCAGCATGGGACCATGTGTCAAACGAATCGGATTCCGTTCGGCCAGGGCAACGGTTGCCAGCGAGGCTGACGCCAACGTCAACAACAGGACTCGTGTAAGAATGAGGCGCGGATCAAGTGGTTTCGTCATTGTCTGTCACTCCTGATCGTGAATCCTTCGCGATCTTCTGTCAAAGGTTTCTGAACAGAAGCTCGCAAAGGGCGCGAAGAGTCTGGTTCATGCGGCGATTCGGTTAGCGGAATCAAAAGAAGCCCGGCTTCCCTGAGAAACCGGGCTTTGATCTGGATCCGTTCTGCGGGCAGTCAACTGCTACTTCTTTTTCTTCCCAGCCTTTTTCTTTGCGGCTTTCTTCTTCGCTGCCGGTTTCGTGGCGGCTTTCTTCGCCTTCTTCTTCGCTGGCTTTGCGGCGGTCTTTTTCTTTGCCGCCTTCTTCTTTTTCGTCGCACTCTTCTTCTTGCCGAAAGCCTGATCGTAATTCTTCCAGAACTCCGGCGTTGTTCCGGTGCGGACGATGGGACCACTCATTGCAGCACTACTCCTCATTCGTTGTCAGACATTCTGGCGTACAGCCAGTGGATTCTCCGTAACGCAGGGTTTTGACGACGCCTGTTGGCTTTGTCAAGCGGCGCCAATGTGGGCCAGCGATCCTACGAAACAATCTCGCTGATGACCTGACTGTGTGCGTCGGTCAGCCGAACGGGTTGACCGTCGGGCGTCTGCAGCGACGTGCTGGGGTCGATTCCCAGCAGTCTATAGATCGTCGCGGAAAGATCAGACGGTGTGACCGGCCGATCGGCCGGGGATTCTCCCGTCGCGTCGCTGGTTCCGATGATCTGACTGCCCCGAACGCCACCTCCAGCCAGAGCCACGCTGAACACTCGAGGCCAGTGATCGCGACCGGCACGGGCATTGAGCTTAGGAGTGCGGCCGAACTCGCCCATCACCACGATCAGCGTTTCGTCGAGCAGCCCGCGCTCCGCCAGGTCATCGATCAGCGCGGTGAACGCCAGATCGAGCGTCGGCACCAGACCCACGGGGCTCTTTGCTCCCGTGAAGCCGTCTTTCAATCGCGTCGTGAGATCCTGATGCGTGTCCCAGCCGCGGTGATTGACTGTAACAAAGGGCACTCCGCGTTCGATCAACCTGCGTGCGAGCAGGCAGCTCTGACCAACTGTGCGACGTCCGTATCGGTTGCGGACTTTGTCTGGTTCCTCATCCAGCTGAAACGCCTGCCGGGCTTCCGGTGACGTGATCAACCGCCATGCCTGTCCCAGCACAGGATCTTCGATGCCAGCCTGATCAACGGGGACGCTCACGTCGCCCGACTCCAGTTGACGCGTGAAGCGTTCCAGCTGCTTCACGAATTCGCGACGGCGACCAAGACGTTCGAGCGGCAGCCCGGTTGTCAGATCACGCACGGCGAAGTCCCGCTTCGCCGGATCGCTGCCTAAAGAGAAGGGAGCTACGCGACGCGGCAGGAATCCGTTGCCGCTGAATCTCCCACCGCCGACACGATAATCGGGCACAGCGATGTGGGCGGGAAGAGTGCCTGTTTCTGTCGTCAGCAAAGCCGCCGCTGAGCTGAACGCCGGGTATTCAAGCACGGGCGTGGGGCGATACCCGCTCAGCAGATAATGCGTGCCGAAATTGTGTTCGCCCAGCGGTGAGGTCATCGAGCGAATGATGGCCACCTCATCCATCCGCCGCGCGGTCTCCGGAAGACATTCACTGAGTGTCACTCCCGTCAGGCTGGTCGAAATTGCGTCCAGCGGTCCACGCACTTCTGTCGGAGCGTCCGGTTTTGGATCCAGCGTCTCCAGATGGCTGGGTCCACCATCCAGCCAGATTACCACGCAGTTCTTCGCGCGAACGTTTGATGCCTCGGCTCCCTGTGCGGTTTCTGAAGAAAGCCACTGGGAAAGGCCGATTCCTAACGGAGCCAGTCCGCCCACTTGCAGTGCGTCACGGCGAGAGAGTTGTTTCATCGGATGCATGGCACACACAATATCACGGATTCACCACAGAAATGAGGCCCAAATGACTGATGTCGGTTTCCGTCTTCGTCTCATGACCCTGACTGTCGTCTGTGTGGTCACCTGGGTGATCAATACGGACGCCGCTCAACCGAACATCCTGTGGCTCTCATGTGAGGATATCAGTGCTCATCTGGGTTGCTACGGCTACCCGAATGCCCGCACGCCGAATGTCGACCGATTGGCCAAACAGGGTGTGCTGTACACTCATGCCTTCGTGACCGCGGGGGTTTGCGCTCCGTGCCGGTCCGCGATCATTACCGGTATGTATCAGACGACACTCGGCACGCATCACATGCGGTGCAATGCGAAGTTGCCGGAGCACGTCAAGCCGTTTCCTCATTACATGCGCGAAGCGGGCTACTACTGCACGAACAACTCGAAGCAGGATTACCAGTTCATGACCCCCGCCGGAACGTGGGATGTCTCCAGCAGCAAGGCGCACTGGAAGAACCGCCCCCAAAAGGACCAGCCATTCTTCGCGGTCTTCAACTACACCGGCTGCCACGAATCCGGAATCGCCAGTGCATCGAAGTACAAGACCGTGACGAAGGGCATCGAACCCATCGACCGGGCCGTCGCAGTCAAGTCGCTCCCCCCGTATTACCCGGATACGCCGGTCACGCGCGAAGACTGGGGCCGATACTACGACGTGATCACGGCCATGGACCGCTGGGTGGGCGAGCATCTGAAAGCGCTCGATGAGGCTGGCCTCACCGACAACACAATCGTGATGTACTGGTCGGACCACGGAGTCGGCCTGCCGCGAGCCAAACGCTGGTTGTACGACTCGGGTATGCACGTGCCACTGATCGTCCGCATTCCAGAGAAGCTGCGAGTTGACGGGCAGGGCCAGCCGGGCACTGCGTCAGATCGGATGGTCAGCCTGATTGATCTCGGGCCAACAGCGCTCAATCTGGCAGACATCGGCGTGCCGTACGAAATGCAGGGTCGGCGGTTCCTCGGCACGCATCTGCCGCCCCCGCGCGATTATGTCTTTGCCGCTCGTGACCGCATGGACGAACGGTACGACATCATCCGGGCCGTACGCGATCGCCGCTTCAAGTACATCCGAAATTACGAGCCATTCAAGACGTACTACCAGTACATGAACACACCCGAGAAGGGCGCGACGATGAGGGAAATCCGCCGAGTGCAGGCGGACAATTCAGCCAGCCGGGACGTCGACCGGTTTCTCGCGCCGTTCAAGGAAACAGAAGAACTGTACGACACGGTGGCTGACCCGCATGAAATGCATAATCTGGCCACTTCGCCCGAACACCGGGAAGTCTTGAATCGCCTCCGGCAGGCCCATCTGGACTGGGTCCTGGCAACCCGCGACCTGGGCCTCGTTCCCGAAGCCGAAATCAATGCGCGACAGGAAAAGCTCGGAAGTGCGTGGGCCGTCCTCAACACGGGACGCGCCGATTCACTCATTGAACGTCTGCGTGACGCTGCATCGCTTTCCCTGCGCGGCGACAATATACCGCGGATGATCAGGCTACTAAGGGACGACCCGGATTCGACTGTTCGCTACTGGGGTGCCGTGGGGCTCGGCAACCTTGCCGACCTCGGCGGGTATACTGACCGTGCGGAAACCGCACTTGAAGACGTGCTGGATGACGAGTCGGAAAATGTGCGGACCGCCGCCGCTCGAGCCCTGTGCCGCATGGACCGACCAGCGAAAGCACTCCCGGTCCTGGTCGATGTGCTCGACAACGGATCGCAGTGGGCTCGCGTCCATGCCGCGAACGTGCTCGACGAACTGGACGAGCAGGCCCGACCGGTCATCGAGGCCATGCATCGCAACAAGGCGTATCGCAAGGGCTTCGTCGCCCAGGGGAAGTACACGGTCCGTGTTCTGAACCGGGCTCTCAACGAACTGCAGGGCACGAAGAACACGGTCCCATGAGGTCGCAGACTCGACCGTGTCCGCGACCGGGATACAATCTCGGACCTTCACGAAATCAACCACCCGGAATTCCGGAAACTCAGGAGCGACACATGGCGACTGCAGAAAAACCCAAATACAAGGTCATTGGCACTCGACCCATCCGTCACGACGGAGTCGACAAGGTTACCGGTGCGGCGAAGTATGGAGCCGATATACGGCTGAGCGGCATGCTGCACGCCATCATGCTCCGCAGCCCGCACGCTCACGCGAAGATCAACAGCATCGATACGTCAAAGGCCGAGGCTTTGCCCGGCGTGCGTGCAGTCGTGACGAACGCTGATCTGCCCGAGCAGGGCGATCGAGTCGTTGAGCTGGGCGAAGGGGCCGTCAACATGCGGCACCTGCAGGCCAACGTGCTGGCGAAAGAGAAAGTTCTGTATCGAGGCCACGCCATCGCAGCCGTCGCGGCCGACAACGTTCACATCGCCGAAGAGGCCGTGAATCTGATTGAAGTCGACTACGAAGTTCTGTCACCAGTGCTCGATGTGCGAGCGGCGATGAGTAACGACGCTCCCGTCCTGAACGATGACGTGCGCACCGAATCGCTCGGCTCACATCCGGCCGAGGACGACCAGTCGGCGGCAACCAATGTTGCCAAGCACTTCGTTTTCGAGAAAGGTGATTTGGCGCAGGGCTTCGAGTCAGCCGACATCGTGATCGAACGAGAGTTCCACACGGCAACCGTGCATCAGGGATACATCGAACCTCACAACGCGACAGCTCAGTGGAACGCCGACGGCAAAGTCACCGTGTGGACCAGTACGCAGGGCTCGTTCAGCGTGCGTCACCAGACGGCTGAGCTGTGTGGCGTCGCGATTTCCGATGTCAAAGTTATCCCCATGGAAATCGGCGGTGGATTCGGCGGCAAAATCTCGGTGTACCTGCAACCCGTGGCCGCGCTGCTGTCGAAGAAAACCGGCCGCCCCGTGAAGCTGATCATGGACCGGGCTGCCGTTTTTGAAGCGACCGGACCGACGCCAGGTTCGTATGTCCGAGTGAAGCTTGGCGCGACGAAAGACGGCAAGCTGGTCGCCGGAGATGCATGGATCGCCTTTGAAGCCGGAGCCTATCCAGGCTCGCCGATCGCTCCCGGCTGCATGTGCGTGTTCGCTCCGTATGATATGCCGCACGCGCATGTCGAAGGGTTCGATGTCTGCGTCAACAAACCTCGCACGAACGCATATCGGGCGCCCGGATCAACGCATGTTGCGATGGCGACCGAGACGGTCGTTGACGAGATCTGCGAAAAGCTGGAAATGGACGGGGCTGATTTCCGTCTGCTGAATGCGGCGATGGAAGGGACCCGTCGTGTCGACGGTCCGGTGTTCCCACGAGTCGGCATGGAAGAAACCGTCGAAGCCATCAAATTGAGCGATCACTATCAGTCGCCGCTGGAAGGCCCGAATCGAGGTCGTGGAATCGCCAGCGGATTCTGGTTCAACTGCGGACTGAAGTCGGCAGCTTCAGCGACAGTTAATCCCGACGGCACGGTCTCGCTGCTGGAGGGATCAACTGACATCGGCGGTTCGCGAGCCAGCCTGGCGATGCAGTTAGCCGAAACACTGGGCATCACGGCCGAGCAGGTGAAACCAACCGTCGCCGACACCGACAGTGTGGGCTACAACGACGTAACCGGCGGAAGTCGTGTCACATTCGCAACCGGTATCGCCGCCATCGAAGCCGGCAAGGACATCCAGCGGCAGATGGTCGAACGCGCCGCAGTGATCTGGGAGGTCGACGCGGCAGACGTGAAATATGAAGACGGTCAGATTATTGGCCCGGGAGACAACCGGTTCACGTTTGGCGAACTGGCCGCGAAAATCAATCCGACCGGTGGTGCAATCATCGGACGAGGCACCTCCAGCGAAGCGACCCAGGGCGGAGCATTCGGAACACACTGCGCCGATGTCGAAGTCGATCCCGACACGGGCAAAGTTCAGGTCCTGCGTTACACAGTGGCTCAGGACGTCGGCACAGCCATTCATCCCAGTTATGTCGAAGGCCAGATGCAGGGCGGAGCCGTCCAGGGAATCGGCTGGGCTTTGAACGAGGAGTACTGGTACGACGATGAAGGCTCGATGCGGAACGCGTCATATCTCGACTACCGCATTCCGACGGCCTACGACCTGCCGATGATCGACACGATTCTGGTCGAAGTCCCCGATCCGCAGCACCCATACGGAGTCCGCGGCGTCGGCGAAGTCCCCATCTGCCCGCCGCCCCCAGCAATCGCCAACGCCATCTACGCAGCCACCGGAGTCCGCATGCGTGACCTGCCGATGTCACCACCAAAAGTCTGCAAAGAAATCCTGAAACAGCGAGCCGGCGGAAACGGTCATTCCTGATTTGTTCCCGCACGCAGTCCCTCTATGCGACGGCGTGTCACCCAGAACCTCGTCGGGCGACCTACGCTGGCTCATGACACACGACCCAAGAGAACTGATCGTTGTATACGAAGACGCTGAGCGGATCATTGGTGCCATCAATGCGCTAATGCCGCAGTTGCCTGTTCATCTGCGACAGCAACTCAACAGTATCAAGCTCGGCATACTTCAAACGGAGGGGCTTGTTGGCGTGCACTCCCGCCTGAATGATCGAACGGTTGGCGACATTATCGCATCCGAATCAGCGCTTGGAGATCCAATTGAAACAGGCGAACGTGACGGCATCAAGTTTTCGCTTTACGAATCGCAAGACGAGTCGTAATGGCCGGTCGCCCAACAATGTGTGGCCGCTAAGTTGCGGCATTCATGTCGCAAACGCCTTCTTCCTTCACTCAACGCGGGCGCGGGATTCTCACTTGATGATGCATAGCGACGTCGCCAACACGGCGCAGCCGCAAGACGCGCCATGCGGCGACCAGGCGCAT
>CAYSJO010000154.1:0-9787 GCA_964431285.1 uncultured Planctomycetaceae bacterium | reverse complement strand
CGAATTCTCTCCTCAATTAATCCCAAATGTCATGATTATCGTGTACGAACCGGAAACCGTTCCCACCCAAACGGTTCTGCCTTAGCGGGTTTCGTTTCGACTTGCCGCAGTTGCGTCTCACGAAGTATTGGTTGTGTGAGTTCGGTTGGGCTGTCGAATGCTCGCATATCCGGCTGAGGCGTCGGAACAAGTGATCGAATTGAGCTCGGTAATGGACACGGTCTCGCCGAGGACGCAATCTGCGAATGTCCGATGCGAGTCATCGCCAGTGGACGTAGTTGTGACGGCGGGCGTGGAACAAGAACGGCCGGTGTGTTCGGAGCCGTCAGACTACCTCGAGTGCGAGCAACCCGGGCAAGCAGCGAAACCGGTTGCCACGTGGAGCGAATCACCGTGGATGCGACGGCCCGCGGCTCGGGAGCCTCCAGGGTCCTGACTCGTTCGGAATTCTGAGCACGGACTATGGAGTCGGGCTGACTCTTCTGTGACGACGAACGGTCCGCAAGCAACTGACCTTCCGGCAAATTCGGTCCGGGGGATCCGGCGATCACCCACTGAGCCCAGCGCTGTTCCAGGCCCTCGATATTCGGGGCCTCGTAGTAGGCCTCGATGGCCTTGTCCCAGCTGCGGTGCTTCGCGTCATTCAGGAACTGCAGAAATCGTCGGTGTCCATGCTGTTCAATCATGAAACGCGTCAACGAGTACCCTTGCGCGTACAACGCCATCAGCTGTCGGTTGTCTGAGGGGTAACGTGTCATGCTCAGCAGGACTCGCAGCGGAATGCGACGTCCTTCGCGCATCAGGTGTTCGACGTGCCGTATTTGACGCTGCTGCTCAGATGTGTGCTCCACCATCGTGGCGCAGCCTTCGTCGGCCCAGCGTGGCACTTTGCGTCGGAACCAGCACGCCAGAATCGTGTGGTTCACTTCGTGCGGAATGACCGAATCCAGAATCCGCTCCAGCGACCCGTTGACCTGCATTCGCCAACCGTACACTTCGCCTTTGGCAAAACGGAACTTCGTCGAACCGCTGGCTCCGACGCGTTCGTTGACGTTAACCGAGACGTCACATTTCGCGCCCCAGTTCTTGATCGCGTGCCCATACCAATGCGCACCCAGACGCGACCGGTGATGTTCGGCCGCTGCTCCCACAAGTCTGGCAGTCTCTATGGTCGGCGCATTGCCCCGAAAGTTGCGAGTTTCGTGAGTCGCGCCCAGTGATCCGAGTGCTGAGAGAATGACAATGGCTTGCAGCCGTCCTGGCATGTTTCGTCCCTGAATCCGCGCGAGTTCCGTTCCATCGGATCTCCCCCTGACACCTGCGGGATGCAAGCGGCGGGCCAATCTGGATGAAGAGTCCGCTGTGTCCGAGCCCACGCCGTTGTTGGGCACACGATCTGGTGGGCGTTACGGACGATGGTGCCAAGATGTTGCGTTCCGAATTTCTCGAATCGTCAATCCGAACTGAGAACTGAAGGGCTTCGCCACGAATTGAGAGTTGTAACTTTTTCAAAGTTACAACTCGTCAGTTGGTGGAATCGCGTCGTCATTGAGGAGCAACGAGTCGTTTCAGCAGCATGCGAATCTCGTCGGGTAGACGACGGTCGTAGTGCAACAGCGAGCGATTCAGGTCGTCGAGGGACAACGCACGCCGGGCGGCGTCGGCTGCCTGCTGCGACTCGCCAGCAAGCAAGAGCGCTTCGGCGTATTCCGCAATCCATAACGACTGGGTGGGATACCGCTCGATCGCCTGCCCATACCATTCAGCTGCAGGCTGATCTCTGACGGCAGGTTTTGTCGCTTTCGACAATTGCAGGTATCGGTAACCGGTCTCCCTCAGGATGGCGCCCGTGTTTGGTGATCGTTTCTGAGCCGCTTTGGACAACGCGATCGAATCCTCGATATACCGCAACTCGCCCGTAGCCTGCCATTGCTGCAGTGTCAGTGCAGACAGTCGCAGTAGCGGTTCGGGTGACAGCCAATCCTCGACGGCGGCAGCGTTGTACGCTCGCCTGGCACCCGACACGTCGCCGCGAAACACGACCGCGTAATCCCCCTGCTGGAGGCTCGTGGACGACTTGAGCACGGGCAGGAAGGCCGACCAGACGCACCCGACGAGTGCCATCGTGGCAGCGCCGACCAATGCTTTCCAAAGTCCAGGAGAATTGCCGAGTTCTGTGATGAAAGACTCTTCGGATGCGGCTTGAACGGGACCGCTGGCCAGAGCTGTGAAGGCCAGAAGTGATCCGCATACGGCGGGCATCGCGATTCCGCCGGCGCCAAGTAAATGCACCAGCAGTGCAGTCAGGCTGCCAGCAATCGCTGCGACCGAAAACAAACCTGCGGACTCCAGGCGTCGTCCGGTTTCCAGAACGAGTGCAATTGCGGCAGCGACTCCGCAGACGGTGACAATTTTCAAATCGAAGCGGGCCTCAAGGAGCCAGCTCCACCCGACAACAATCGTCCCGGCCAGCACGATCGCCATGGGGGCAGATGACACGCTGATGCTGTGAGACGGCATGCCGGGTGAGAGCGGAGTCGTCACTCGGATCATCCGAACGACCGTTGTGACAATGACCCACAGTAGAAACCCAAGCCCGATCACACCGGCAAGCCCTGCATTGGCAGTGACATCCAGAATGAAATTGTGCGGATCGGCAATCTCTTCACTGGACTGCGGCAGTTTGTGGACAAGGTAGGCGTCACGGAAATTGCCGGGGCCGGTGCCCAGGCCGGGATGATCGACGATCACGCGACTCGTAGCGGACCAGTATTCGAGCCGATACTGCAATGACTTCGTCGCGTCGCTGAGTACGTCCGAATCGATGCCGCCGGAGACAACCGCGACAGTGAGAATCACGCAGGCCGCTACTGGAATCGCGATGACGGTCGCAGCAAAACGTCGCAACTGTGCTCCGGATCGTGATTTCAATTGCTGCACAAGAGCTGCCGCAATCAGACCGGCGACAGCTCCACACATGGCCGTCCGACTTTTGGTCAGTAGCAGACACCAGCCCGCGATGCCGAGACACGCTGCCGTAGCGGCAAGAACAAGGGGTGAGCGACGGGCCATCAAGATGGCTCCGGAAAGAAGCACGATCAGCATGGCCAGAAAGCCAGCAAACGTGTTCGTCAGCGCGAAGAAGCCGACGGGGTCCGCGCTGTCCTTCAATCGGCCTTCGAACTGAGTGCGACCCGGGCCGGACATCGGCATACCTTCACGCAGGAAAGCAGCCCGGACCTCGCGCAGACGCAATTCGCGTTCGATGCCAATCAAGCTGGACTCGCCGGATTCCAACTCATCAAGTTGCTGGCGCAGCTGTTCGTACTGTTCGATCGTGGCCGGATACCACACGAAGTGCTGCCAGATTCCAAAGCCAGCCTGTGCGATCCAGACGGCGACAAACACGCGCACAAATGTGCCACGCAACGACCCTGACAGTGTGGAGCGAATCAGTGTGAATTGCACAGCGATCGCGATCCACTCCCATAACATGTTCGTGGCGGCGCGCTTCTGGCCTTCGGTGGCGACAACGACGACCGCAGAAATGACGTGTGCCGCTGCCAGTACACACACGGCCAGATCAAGCCGATCGAATCGGAAAGCCTTCGCGTTTCGCGATTGGTGCCAGGCGACGACGATCGCTGCCAGAAACGTCAACACTGTCAGCCAGAGAGTGTCGCCCAGACTGGTGCCCTCTGTGGGAACCAGCCAGCGAGCAAGCAGCGGTGCCCATGCGAGCAGGCTGATCCACGGAATGTGAGTGGGGTTCGCTGAGTGAGCAACCTCTCCGGTGGGGCGTCTTTGGCGTAAACGGTTTCGTTTCGCTGCCACGAGCAGGTTGTTCCACAGCTTTGGTCCGCTGGGCCAGACCTATTGCGATGTCCGCACCAGACATCCTATACGGCGAGTTCTGCCTGGGAGCTGGGAACGTTCTGGAACTGCGACTACACGCCGGCGGACAAAGCCTCGACCGCCTCGTCGCGAGTCGGATAGATCGTCCACAGCTTGTCCAGATGCGTCACCGTCAGGACTTCGACGCAATAGTCCGTGAGGCCAGCCAAAGCGAATTTCCCGCCCGGGAGACCGTTCACGTGATTCCAGATCCCGAACAGCACCTCGATGAAGGACGAGCCAAAGAACTTCGTATGTGTCAGATCAACCACCACGCGAGGCGGATCGGCACTCTCGGCCTCATCCAGCATTGTCTGTCGGATCGAGTCCAGAATCTGCTCGTCGAGGTTTTCAAAGGCCGGACCAAGCACGATGCACGTAACATCGTTGCGTTTCTCGATCGTGGGAGATTTTCCCGTCATCAGCTGCCCCGAAGGAGACTGCGGTTTGCAGTTGTTGAATGCGTCGCGGCCCTAGGATCATCATGCACCGCAGATGAATCCTGCCCAGACTGGGATGCTGTAACTACCGCATTCACAGGAGTTTGATCGTACACCCTGAGACTGGAAAGTCAACGTGGGGAAAATGCCATCAACACCGCCCCCATTCCGGACTTGCGCTCGTACTATTCGTATCTATTTCGGAATCCGGTCTCGCTGCGACGGATAGTCTGGAACCTCAGTTTCGAAGTCACCGATCATCCAGCTGACGAGCAGATCAAGCTCGGCCTCGGTCATCTTGTCTGCGTACGCCGGCATCTGGTTCTTCGTGCCATAGAACTGCGAACGACCCGGATTTCGGATGAACGACTTCAGCCACTCTCGCGAGCCATACTTCGCCAGGTCGGGGTAGGAGAACTCCTCGTTGGATTCGGCGAAATCGTTGCCCATCGTGTCGTGGCAGTCGCAGCACGATGCAAGCTCCGAACCATCAGCCAGCGGTTCGTAGTCGATGATGATCGCGCGGCCGCGGTTGATGCGATTAATCGTGTCGGGGTCGTCATCCATGGCCGAGCCCGTCTCGGAGACGAGGAACGCGATGATCGATTCCAGGTCATTCGCATTCTCTGGCTTTGCGAAGACCGCCGCATAACCACCTTCTCCGCCGGAGGCGAGAGCCATCTCGGATTCGTTCGGATCCAGAAACGCGTCCTCTTCCTCACTCATCAACTCCGCGACCTTTTCCGCGACTGCATCGACGTCAAGTGGATCAGCCGTGAACAGCGGATCATCCTCAGCAATTGCCTTTTCTGCTGCTTCGAACGCCTCCTTCGCCGCCATGGTCTCTTCTTCCAGCGATGCCATCCTCTCGGAAATGTGAGTGGTCAGCGCATCGTCTTCATCGGACTCGGGCAATTGTGCCAGGAAGGCGTCACGTTGAGCCGTGACGGCATCCAGCTGCGACTGCAGAGACTCGTACAGCGTTTCAGCCTGATCCAATTCACGCGTTGCTTTCCGCTTGTGCAGTTCCTGGCCAATGGCAGCGAGTTCCGTAAGTCCGGCCTGGGGGTCATCTTTGAGTGATTCATACTTTTCTTTCCTCGCCATGTGCGCCTTATACCAGGCAGCTTTGGTCAATGGCGTGAAATGGCCGGAGTAGTTCATCACGACCTCGCGCATCCACTCCCGTTTGCCGAAGTTCGCGAGGTCGGTCGCCTCAGGTACCGACGGGGATTTCACTCCCGTGTCATTATCGACATCCAACAGGAACGATCCGCGACCGTTGTGTCCGTCGTAGCGGTGACAGCTTGAGCAGTATTTGGCAAACAGCCGCGGACCCTGTGTGAACGGGTCCTCTCGCAGAAGCGAAACAGCTCCCTGGACAGGGATCATGCTCGGTCGGCTGGCGAGTTCTCCAACGCGGTGGCCGTCGCGATGCGCTTCCGCGATTGCCGCCTGATGGTCTTCGTTCGTTCCATCTTCGTAGAAGGCCATCGACGTCAGCAGAACGATGCCGGCTGTTACGGCCCAAGTGAATTTCAGATTGAATTTGTGGCCCTTCTCGGAGCGTCCGATGATCGGCATCATGATGAGGATCGTCATCAGCAGGCCGGGGAAGTAGATCGCCCCGAAAGCCAGACCGAAGTGTTCAACCCATTCAAACTTGAGGAAGCGGAACAGGAACAGGAAGTACCACTCGGGGCGGGCCGCTGCATAGGCTTCGGACGGATCCGCCGGCGGGCTGAGTTCCGCTCCCTTGAAGATGGCCAGCAACAACACGACTGCAAGGACGGCCAGACAGGCGATGCCGTCTTTCAACACCTGATCCGGCCAGAAGGTTGTCTCAGGAGCTTTGTCGGGATCGGGCACGGTAATTCCGTGGCGACGGAATACGTACAGGTGCAGCACGAGAAATGCGATCAGCAGTCCAGGCAGGATTCCGGCGTGCATCGCGAAGAATCGTGTCAGCGTGTGATGACCGTACTCTGGGCCACCCTGCGCGAGTTCCTGCAATTGCGGGCCGACAACCGGCGTCGCGCCCATGATCTTGGTCGACACCTGCGTCGCGTAGTATCCCTTCTGGTCCCAAGGCAGCAGGTACCCGGTCAGGCCCAGCCCCAGCACGATTTTCATCAGAATGATGCCGAGCCAGAAGTTGACTTCGCGCGGCGCCCGATACGCGCCATCGATAATCACCTGAATGAGGTGAATCGCCAGCAGTACCACCATCGCCTGAGCGGCGAAGTGATGCATGCCGCGGACGATGCTGCCCAGGAACATGACCTCCTGGATGTAGTACACGCTTTCCCAGGCGGTCTGCGCACTCGGACTGTAGGCCGTCCACAGAAAGATGCCGGTGATGACCTGCAGCGAGAATGTGAACACCAGCGTGCTGCCCCACACGTATCGCCAGCGCGCGCCGCCAGGGACGCGCTCGTAAAGCGCCTCGTGCAGAATGTTCTTGATGCCGGTCCGGTCGTCGATCCAGTTGAGTAATGATCCAATCATACGCGCACCTTCTCACTCGTAGCGGCACGGAATTTCTCGAACTTAATCCAGATCTCGCCGTCCTTGAACCAGTCCTTGCCGTCCGGATTGACCTCGAACGAATCCATGTCGCGTGGCGGGATCGGGTTCTTTTTCACGCCGTCCAGGTCAAATGCACTGGTATGGCACGGACAGTAGTAGTCGTTTTCCGCCGGACGGTGTTCCACGGCGCAGCCCAGGTGCGGACAAATTGTGCTGAAAGCGATCACCTGGCCCTCAATCTTGCGCAGCCACACAGAACCAATGGGCTGGTTCGGAAACTTGTTCCACGCGTCGATGATGTCGTCGAAGACCGTGTACCGCTGCGGTGTTCCGTCGTCCGGCAAAGCATCACGCGTCACGTTCATGCGGATGAAACCGTCACGTTTAACAACACCACCGGGCTCTGCATCGGGCTGTCCCGCACTCTTCCGGCGAATCAGTGGGTCAAGGAAGAACAGCGTCCCGAATATCGCGGGAATCGTGCCGACAAAAGCGCCGATCGCGCCTGCGATGAACTGCACCAGAAACCCGCGGCGTGGCGGGCCCGTGTCGGTCGTTCCGGTGTCTGGCTGAACGTTTTCCGTTTGTGGACTCTCGGACGATCCGGAGTCGGCCGCTTCGGGATTCGGAGTGTCGCTGGACATGGAGGAACCTCCAGGACGGAGTCACACCAGTTGTTCCCAGACTCCATGTCAGAATGCGCGCAGAATGACAGAAAATCGCGAACTCGTGGCAGGAACGAAATGTGGAATTTCAAAAACGCGGTGGGACAGCCACTCACGACGGTGTCACGAGTTGCTGCATCGGGGGAAGGACTTTTGCCAAAGCGTCTGCCAGGGGACCGGGCAGGGTCGCTCCAGCGGCTTGTTTATGACCTCCGCCGCCAAACAGAGCGGCGACTTCGGCCACGTTGATCTCCAGTCGACTGCGAAAGCTGACTTTGATGTTTCCGTTGGGTTGCTCGATGGCGATGAACGCAGCTTCAACTCCGACGACGGTCAGGCACTGGTTGACCAGGTCTTCCGTGTCGGCCGGAATGGCCTCCGTTTCCTTGTAGTCCTGTAGAGAAACCGTCAGGTAACCGAGCCGACCGTCGCAATCGATGTTAATTCGGCCAATCACGCGTCCAGCCAGACGCAGGCGACCAACCGACCGTTGTTCGTGAATCAACCTGTAAAGTACATGTGGTTCTGCGCCCCGGTCAATTAATTGTCCGGCAATCCGCATCGTTCGGCTGGTTGTTGAGGGAAATCTGAACCAGCCCGTGTCCGTCGCGATGGCACAGTAGAGCGCCGTGGCCGCCTCTGGACCGACCTCCGTGCCCAGAGCTTCGCAGAGTTCGAAAATCAATTCACCCGTGGCGGCGGCCGTCACATCCTTGAATTCCACGACGCCGAGGTCATCCGAACTGACGTGATGATCGATTACTGCCCGGTGTGCAGCCTTCGATGTTTTCAGCACTTCCCCCAGGTCTTGCAACTGACCCCACGCGCTGGTGTCCACGACGATGTGGACGTCGGTGTCCCGCGATTCCTCGGCCGTCATACTCTCGCCCAGCTTCTTGCAGCGGAGATCAGGATCCAGAAATGCGAGTGTTTTCGGCCAGCAGGACGGGTTCACGATGCGGACGGTCTTACCAAGCGATTCCAGGGCGAGGGCCAGTCCGATTTCCGAGCCGATCGCGTCGGCATCAGGTCGCACGTGGCTGGAAAGCAGAAACCGATCATTTGACCGGATGATGTCGATCAGTGGAGTCCAGTCGATAGCCATTGAGTCTCAATTTGCGGCGAGTGAGTCTGTCGTGCCAGCGTAGCAGTTGAATCAGACCCTGACGACTGCCCGCACCTGCTGCACATCACGGGCGAGCTGCTCTTTCAGAGCGTGCACATCGGGAAACGGCATGGTGTCGCGGATACGTGCCACGAACTCGATATCAACCGTCTGATCGTACAAATCGCCCTCAAATCCGATCAGGTGAGCCTCCAGCTTACGACGACTTTCCCCGAAGGTCGGATTGGGTCCGAGATTCACGGCGGCTGGCCATGCACGGCCATTGTGGTGGGCGATTCCAGCGTAAACACCGTTCTGTGGCATGACGGAAACGACGTGTGTGATATTTGCCGTCGGGTATCCAATCGAACCACCACGAGCAGACCCGCGCGAAACGTTGCCACGAATCCGATAATGGTGTCCGAGCAAGTCGTTGGCCTGGCTCAATTCGCCGTCCAGCAGCAGTTGACGAATCGCGCTCGACGATACCATCTGTGTGCCGACATAGACCGGCGACACGACATCGAGCGTGATGTCTGACTCCAGGCAAAGTTGCTGCAGTGTCTCGACTGTGCCCGCGCGGTCGCGGCCAAAGAAAAAGTTCGGACCTTCCACCATCCCGCACGCCTCGAAGACACCTTTCACGACCGTTTGAAAGAACTCGGTCGCCGACAAATTCAGCAGTCGCAAATCCGTCTGGTACACGACAAGGCAGTCGACACCACAAGCCTGCGTGAACTCCGCCTTCTGATCGAGTGATGTCAGCGCGGGTGGGCACTCGTTCGGGCGGAGCAGTCGAATCGGATGCGGATCGAATGTCAGTACGACTGCAGGCACAGCCCGTTCCCGCGCGTGACGCACCAGACTGGCGAACATCTGCTGATGTCCACGGTGCACACCGTCGAAATTCCCAATCGACAGGAACCCGCCGCGGTACTCGTCTCCGGCGTCAAAGCCTCGCAGCAGTTTCATGCGTCCCAGTCCGCCTTAAACTCGCTCGGTCAACATCAGTTCCGTCTCCCCCGTGGGAACTTTATTCATGGGCGTGTAGAGGGGGGAGTCGCTCTATCTGTAAATAAAGAAACAGTTTGCAATCCATGGTTGTGACAGAACTTCCCTTTCGAGGAAAGAAGCCATGGATGGCAAACTGTGGA
>CAYSJO010000153.1:0-7505 GCA_964431285.1 uncultured Planctomycetaceae bacterium | reverse complement strand
CTTACGACTCATCGCCCTCATACGGCACGACGCCAGATCCGTACGACACGCTGCCGAATCGTGCGCCGGTCGACAACGACTACCAGTTCACCACACCGCCGGAGTCAGACCAACTACTGATTCCGGACGAATCGCCAAGTGGACAATCCGTGCCCTCGAGTTTACCGCCGTTCCGGCCCTTGGAGGGAACGCCGCTTGATTCGACCACCGAGGAACCTGTGCCGACACTGACACCACGGCCCGCGAACAGCTCCACCGGACCTGAGGGGGACGTTCCGGACGATCTGACTTCGCCGGACAGTCTGTTGCTTCCAGAGTCGACCCGCCCGGCCGTCTCATTGCCTGCTCCGTCGGCCGCGCCGCCTGTTCCGGGGGTGGGACCACAGGCGGGACAACAACGATCCTGGCAGCCCATTTCCTATTCCAACTCGCGCGACCGGTATCCGCAGACACGCCCACAGCAGACACGCTCTCAATCCAGCGAGTGGCGTGTCATGCCGGGTTTTTACGGACCGCAACAAACAACGTGTCCTGCCGACCGAACAACGTTCCTACCGCCTCCGCGGCGTCAATTAATGTGGGCCGCCGATTGATGATTGTCGAATGATGAGTGCTGATTTTCGAAGTGAGTCGCTGACGGGGAATGTGAACATCCCGAGTTGATCGGTCCTGGCACTTTCCAAATCAAAAATCACCAATCGACACTCATCAATCAAGACTCACTGCGGAATGGCCGGTACAAACTCCAGAGTTCATCGCTGAGTGCTGACGACTTCAATCTCGACATCGTTCATCAGATTCAGCAGCGGCACGAATGCCGTGACCGGGGCGGGGCCTTCGTCGGCCAGGTCGGAATCCGCCAGCCTCAGGTGGCCGGCGCCAATGCCGCCCCGTCCCAGTGTTGCATCCAGCGGGATCCACATTCCGTCGAGCCATGCTTCGGTCCACATATGCCCGCCGAATGCTCCGAACCGCTCGGCGAAGACCAGCCCGACGACCACACGTGAAGGAATCTTTTCGGCTCGTAACATGGCGGCCAGCAGACAGGCGTGTTCCGTGCAGTCGCCTTCCATGTTCTTTGCCACCTCAGCGGCCGATGCCAGTGCGGTCGAAAAGTTCTTCTTCTTCAGTTCGCGATAAACGTACTTCTCCATGCGAACAGCAACCGTTCCGGGGTCCTGCGAGCCGGCAGCCGCTTTGCGGGCATGATCCCGAACTCGCCTGTCCTTGACCTGCAGAAACGCTGTGTCAGTCAGGTACTTCTGCTGCGCCCTTCCAGAAGGCTGGATATTTCGTGGCGGGGCAAGCGATGTCACCGTCACCTCAACCGAGTTGTTGCTGATTTTTTTCAGCGTCTGTGTCTCGCCGCTCGGCAGAATCTGGCTCGGATCGCGACCCGATGTTTTCACCCGATACACCGCCGATTTGCGGCCGTGCAGGTCTACCGGGAGATTGGCAACACGGACGAGCGAATTCTCCGCCTCATCTAGTTCTGCCCCTTTGATTTCTTCCAGAGCTACTTCCTGAGGCACCGAGTACGTCACCATCTGCATGCCCAGCAAACTGGTCTCACTGCGCAGCGACTCGCCTTCTTTGTTGAGGAACGCCCTGGTGAAGATGCCCGGTAGCAGCGACTGGCTGATGCGGACACTGAGGAGTTCCTGCTGGCTGCCATCGTGCAGTTTGGCGGTCCGGCGATCGAGAGCGTCCACTTTGATCTCAACGACGCGCGCGGCTTCCGGCAGGAACGCTTTGAACGATCGCTTGTCGCCCGGCTTCAGCGGCGGTTCTCGCAGCAGTCGATCCTGATACAGCGGCGATTTGACGGTCGGATCCCAATCGATCTTGCGCGTTGATTTGCGCCCGCCGATAGTCGTTTCGATCGTCAGAAACCGCCCGTCGATCCGCCCGGTCGATTTTGACGATTGCAGCGGCGGATTCAGCATTTCGTACCGGTAGCTGAGCAACTGCCCGTCCGGCGTCTCCTCGGTATGTGTCTTCGAGGTGATCTTCAATTCCTGGCCGAACCGGCGAATGGTCAGGTGCTCTTCGACGTCCGACTTGACGATTGTCGTCCGCCCCTGCTTCTCCTGCTTGACGACGACACGGCCGTAACCGACTCGCTGACCATCGATGTAAATGACCTGCCAGCTTTCTTCCGGGGACTTGTCGCCGGTCTTCGTTTCGTCCGCTCTTAGGGGGGCAACTGTCAACATTGCGAGGAGAACAGCACTCACGGCCGGCACGCGGAAAGTGTTGAGCTGTGTCATGACGGAGGTATCCACCTGTCGTTTCTGTCTTTGGAATCGAGACAACCGAGCCGGCCATCTCCTGCACACCGGATTATAGCGGTCGTTTCAGTCACGTCGCTCCGAAGCCGTTCGATTCCTCCGGACGCGACTGTGACGCCGATCACGCGGGCCGTGAAATCATCAGAAACGCCACGTCCGGCGTATTGCCCGCCTCATCCCACATCCCGAAAGCGGGCCTGGCGGCAAGGTCCGCGTCCAAAAAACAGCACATCCAGGCAGATTGGAAATCGTGTCCGCGGTTCGCATGCCAGGTTGAAGGAGATTCCGCCGACTGTGGCGGTCGACGTTTCGATGTGCTGACTGGCTGCATCCTCGCGGGACTGCTGCCCAGGGCATTGACACGTTGCACAGTCGCGGCATCTGTCGGTCACTGAGGTCGACGGCAACTCAACCAGTCTGATGACTGACCGAGAGGGGATGTGTCCATGAGTTACCTGCAAAGGCCCACCCGAACCACTTACCGGGACGGCCAGCAGAACAACGGCAGCAGTTTCGAGCATCTGACTGAAGATCAGCTGGAAACTCATCTGCGGATCGCGAAGTATGGCTCGTTCATGCTGACCGACGCCGTGCGTCCATCCTATGACCTGCAGGTCGTGCCGCAGGCCGGCTTCCGTCACGAGAAACATCGCGACAACGAAACCGGAATCGAGATTCCGGTCGTCATGGCGGCCGCGTCCAGCAGTACGCTGCTCGATCTGTTCTTCGATATGCTCGACCCGATGGGTTTTGAGGTCGATGTCGTGCTGGAAACCAGCCACGACAGTGACCACGGCGGACATCAGGACATGATCCGTGAGTCGATCGATCTGCCGATCCTCAAAAGTATTCTGATGGACTACGAGGACCTGCTGCTGAACGACGGCTGCCTGGGCGTCGCTGTGCTGAACTCCAACATCCCCATGGAAGTGCAGCTGGACGAGCACAAGCTGCTGGTCGCCTACGGTCAGGACCTAGACGATTTCGAGCGAACGTTCGCCGATTACAACCTGGAGTGTCATGAAGACATTCGTTTCATCACGGAAGCCGAACACGTGCATTCCTCCAGCGAGGAATACATCGAACGGTTCAACGAGCTGAAGTACGACCTTGGGATCGACATCTGACCGGTCGCGTTGCACACGTCCGCAGTAACCGGATTCATCCGGTTCGAAACGACGCAGACATTGCCATGTGCAAGCACGTGCAAACCGCATGAATGCGGTTACTACGAACGGCTGCTAAAACGCGGGAATGTCCGACGACTCTTCAACGCGAGACCACGCGTTCCGGCTGCTGCGCTGGGGACTTTGCGCGATCGTGCTGTGGTTTGTCGGCGACCGCGCCGCGGAACTCTGGCAGGACTCGTCCGGTAACATCCCTGGCTTCTCGCCGGGCTGGCTGATCCTGGCCGCCGTGTGTTACCTCGCAGGCTGGCTCCCCTCGGTATGGTTCATGCGCTCGCTGCTGGCCCGCTTCGACCAGTATCCGGAATGGCTGGCTCTGGCCCGCGCCTATTACTGCGGCCACTTGGGAAAATACGTGCCGGGGAAAGCCGCCGTGCTGCTGATCCGCTCCGGCCTGCTCAAGCCACATGGAGTCTCGGTCGCCCAGTCCGCACTGGGTGTTGTCATTGAAACTCTGGGAGTCATGGCAGTCGGTCTTGCCGTGGCTGCCGCACTATCCGGCTGGGTGTTCCCCGACAGCGTCTGGCAGGCGCTCCCCGCATGGCTGTCCCCAGTTCGAGACATGAAATGGATTGGCCCGGTCACCGTTGGAGTCGCAACATTGATCCTGATTCCGCTATGTGCGGGATTCGCCAGTCGCATCGCTGTTCGCCTGACTCAGAAGGACCTGCGAACTGCCGCCGCCGTGGCTGATGCTCGTAGTAACCGAATTTATCCGGTTGGAACAAGGGCGGACAGTGCCATGTCTCTGACTGATGCAGACTCGAACGATTCCATCAGTCCTGGAACAATCAACGCGGGATTGCTGTTTCGCGGTACCCTGGCTTTTGTCGGAGCATGGCTTCTGTTCGGCCTGAGTCTGGGCTGCGTACTGCAGAGTCTCGGCCACTCCGCTGAGTCAACGAGTGACTTCCTGCGATGGACCTGTGCTGTCGCAGCTGGCACATCGCTGGGATTCATTGTGCTGTTCGCACCTGGCGGCCTGGGAGTGCGTGAGGGATTAATCATTGCAATGCTCGAACCGAGCGCCGGAGGCCGAACGGCCGTCGCTGCCGCGGCCCTGTTGCGCGTGATATGGTTCGCCTCGGAAGTGGCCGCTGCCGCTGTGCTGTACTTCATGCCGACACTGAAAGAAGGACGTCAGAATGGAATTCCGCCCGCTGGGAAAGACGGGGCTTGAGCTGTCCGCGTTGAGTTTCGGAGCTTCCTCACTGGGACAGGAATTCCGCCAGGTCGATATGTCTGAAGCAATTCGGGCGGTCCACGTCGCACTCGACCGCGGCATGAATTTTATCGACACGTCGCCCTTCTATGGCCGAGGCATGTCAGAGGTTCTGCTCGGTCCGGCACTCCGCGAGATTCCCCGCGACAGTTACTACCTGGGCACGAAACTGGGGCGATACGACGCCAGTCATTTCGACTTCTCAGCCAGGCGTGTGGTCGAAAGCGTCGATGTGAGTCTGCACCGCATGGGCGTCGACCATCTGGACATCATGCTGTGTCACGATGTTGAATTCGTCGACCTGCAGCAGATCATCGACGAGACCATTCCTGCGCTGCGGAAGGTGCAGGAACAGGGCAAGGTCCGCTTCATCGGCATGAGCGGTTACCCGATGCATATCTTCCGTGAGATCCTGTCCAAAACCACGCTCGACGTCGTCCTGTCTTACAACCACTACACGCTGCAGAACACCATGTACGCCGACCTGGTTCCGTTCCTGAAGGAACGAGACATTGGCATCATGAACGCTGCCCCGTTTTCGGCCCGACTGCTGACAAACGCTCCGTTGCCACCGTGGCACAAGGCCACTGACGAGGTCCGCGCCATCGCAAAGCAGGCATCTGATCATTGCGAGTCGAAAGGTGTGAACATCGCTCAACTGGCTCTGCAGTACTCGATCGCAAATCAGGACATGACCACGTGCGTCACGGGATCTGCCAATCCTGACAGAGTCAGCCAGTGGGTCGACTGGGCCGAGCAACCACTCGACCAGCAGTTGCTTAGCGAGGTGGTGGAAATCCTGAGCCCGATCCACAACTGGTTCTACATCGAAGGCCGCCCGGAAAATAACGACCGGCGGCTGATGCCGAGGCGTGGACCTGGCCAGCAGACTGAGGGATAGTCCGCCCTGACGCCTCATCGTGCATTCCCGTATCATGTCGCTGAGACAGTCGGGTTGTGCGAACAATCGACGCAACACTTTCCATGCGGAGAGTCTCACTCAAAGCATGACGCCGGTCAGCAACAAGACATAAAGACATTCGCCATGGGAAGAAGTTTCGAAAACCGCAAGCACTCGATCCTCAAGACTGCAGGCCAGAAATCCAAAGTCTATTCCAAGTATGGTAAGCAGTTGTACGTGGCTGCCCGGAATGGAGTCGCGGACCCCGACGCGAATCCGGCCTTAAAAAACCTTATTGATCGAGCTAAGCGCGATCAGGTTCCCAGTCACGTGATCGAGAAGGCCATCGAATTAGCGAAGGGCTCTGGTGGCGAGGACTACGCCTCCTCCCGCTACGAAGGTTTCGGCCCCAGTGGATGCTCGGTCATCGTGGATTGCCTGACCGACAACGCCAACCGGACCATCACGGATGTCCGCAACTGCTTCACCAAGACGGGCTCGAAGCTGGGACCGACAGGTTCGGTCGTGCATCTGTTCGATCACATGGCCGTTTTGTCCTTCAAGGGGGACAACGAAGACCAGGTACTGGAAGCGATGCTGGACGCCGATGTTGATGTCGACGATATCGAAAACAAGAATGGGCAACTGACGTTGTTTGCCCCCGCCGGCGAGTTTTACAAAGCCAGCCAGGCCCTTCAGGACGCGTTTCCCGAAATCGAACTGGAAGTCCAGGAAATCACCTTCGTCGGCCAGACAGACGTTGAAATCTCCGAGGAAGACCTGCCCAGGTTCGAGAAGTTCCTCAGCATGCTGAACGACTGCGATGACGTCCAGGACGTGTACCACAACGCCATCGTGCCCGCTTAGTCGTGCAATGGACACGGGGTCTCATTACGCGATCGTGACACGCTGGTCTGCCTTCACTCCTGTACGCGTCACGCGACCGCGAGCATGCGGAAGGGTGACCACGACGTCGCACTCGACGCGGTCGCCCAGACCGAAATGAGCAACGGCCTCCTGCGACGACGCATAGCCGAATCCAGTGGCGATTTCGCGCGATCCGATCAGCGCCGTGGCATCCCCGGATTTTCCGGCGACATACACATCAACCCGGGAACCAACCCCCATCACATTCACTCGCTTCCCGCCTGTTACCCGCACGTCGAGCCAATGGCCAGCTTCCGTCTCGTTCTTCAGAAGCATCGAGGGCATCTCGCCCCACCAGTTGGGCAACACCATGTCGAGTCGACCGTCACGGTCAAAGTCGCAGGTTGGTCCTGGAGCCGTGTAGACAATCTTTCGCTCGGCGACCATCTTTTCGAAGAAAGTTCCCGACCGTTTCGTGGCACGGTCTTCGTCTGTTGGAAAATCGTTGACACCAAGCGCGTACGTTTGAAACCGCGGGACACCACCTCGATTTCCCGTGTTGCGGAAGATCACGGGATGGGGTCGGCCCTGAGCGAACTTGGCGATGCTGGTGTAGATATCGGGTCGGCCATCGTTGTCAAAATCCTGAATCTCTACGTGCGGGCCTTTCAGAGGTAACGGCACCAGCCCGGCATCCTGAGTGACGTCGGCAAACTTCGGACCTCCCAGTGTTTTGTCCACACCCTAGTTAAGGTAAAGCCGATTCGCGACCGGTTCGACCCATGGTGATTCAAAGTGCTGTCCAAGAACAATGTCGGGCAGGGCATCCCCATTGACGTCGGCAATCACGACGCCGCACACCATGTCGTCGCCTTTGGCTTTCGGCCATGCGAATGTCTCGTGGGCTCCGGGCGCCTCACTGAATCGACCAGACCCGTCATTCAGCATCAGGTAGTTGCCGAGTGTCGACGCGAGAAAGAAGTCCGGCCATCCGTCGCCGTTGACATCGCCGGCGGCGACCCCCAGACCGGCAGCGT
>CAYSJO010000152.1:0-14854 GCA_964431285.1 uncultured Planctomycetaceae bacterium | reverse complement strand
CGCTGATCACGGCATCGCGCTCACCGTCAGCTATCGCCCCTTCGAACACGCGCTAATGAAGTATTACGTCATTCCCGTCTTCGATACCAAAGGCCGCTTTCTATGGAACTTCCTTCCGGGAGCAAATCCGCAGGTCAACTTTGAGCCACAGGACGTGGCCTTCACCCATTACCGTAGAATCCTGGAAGCAGGCGGCAAACACGCTCACAGTAAACTGCAAAGCGTCACCTTCTCAGCCGTGTCTGAGTGCACGAAGCAGCCGATTACTCGAAATCATCTTCGTGTGTACGCCGCACAGGTGCCGCCAATCGCCAGGGAATCGTTTGTCCTTCTTCGTGATGACAGCGGCAGTTTCGAGGTGGTGCGCTTCGAGAGAATCGCCGATCGGGTGGAATCGCAACTAGTTGAACTTCAGGACTGGTCACTTGAGGTTCAGGAAGACGGCTCAATTCAACTCAGCGATCTGAAGCGACCGCACGATCATCGCTACCTGATCGTCAGACGAGGTGAGAGCGACGCCTCGTCGATTCAATTGCCAGTAGAACTGCCGGTCGCAGTCTGCTCGACCACCGGCTCACCGGTCGGACGCATCAACGCTTACTGGTTGCTTGCCGACACCAGCGAGGAGAACGCCACTTCTCGTCTCGGAGGCATCACGGCGGCAGGTAGTTATCGGACGGATTTCCAGGCCATTGAAAACAGCTTCCGCCTAGTGCGCAGCAGCCGCAAGCCACTTCGTCCACTTGCAAATGACGAGATCGTGATCGACTTTGGCTCCGACTGGTCACCGGAAATGATGGACTACAATCGCGAGGCCGCACGGCGGCTGACGATCAGCGAAATCAAAACCGCGCTCACCGCGCCAGCCTTTGACGAGATCGTCATCAACACGCGTTCGCACACACAATTGGCCGGCTCGAATGGTGACGGCGACCTCGGCGTCCAGACGATCGGACATCATCGTCGTCGCCGCAAAAACTATTTCCACCTTGGTATCGATCGCGCTTACGCGCCGCTCTCCGTTGCACAAAGTCCATCCATTCAATCGTTTTTCAAGGACGGGGCAAACTCAGCCATCGCGAAGATCACCGACTGGCAGCCTGGCGAATGGCAGGGCACTTGCCAGAGCGAATCGGTAGATTTTCCATGGCGCTACGCCCGCAATTCGGCGATCGCTCAGGGCGTGCGTCTTCTGATCCAAGGTTTGGAGCAGGAATTTCCCGACACGCGAATCCGTGTCATGATCCCACCCCGCGCCATGGTGGAAAACGGAGTCAAACTGGCTTTGGAAGAAACGCCTGATCCTGATAGCGGTCACTACGACGCACGCTACTACCGCTTCCTCTGCTCGGACAACAACCAGATCCCGTCCATTGGTGAAGGAATGAGCATGCTGGACTTGAGCGGCTTGCGTACCGAACCAATGTTCCTCGGCCTGCGCGACCTGCCTGACGACGGACCGATTTCGCTGTTCGCTGATGCCTATCTGAAGAACCGTCGGACAACCACGGTTCGAGTTACTCCGGCCCGAAGAGCTTCTTCTACGAAGCGCAATACACCTTGCGCCACAAGGACAAAGCAGCCACTGCCACCCGGCGTGAGCAGATCATCCGCGATCTTCTGGCCAGGCCCGAGATCAACGAGGTCATTCTCTACGAAGCGGCCAACTGGACTTACGATTTACCTGTCGACGATCCTCACAGTTACCTCGATCCGTAGCCGCAGCGAACCAACCGTGGAACGCCGTTGAAACTCAAGGAAACCAAAACCAATGCCAGCACATTTACTGCCAATATCGCGCCGTCGGTTCCTTGCAGGTGCAGCCGCATCCATTGCTGCACTCAGGCAAGGCCAACTCTACGGCGATGAGTCCAGCGAAGATTCCGACTTCTGGGCACTTCTATCCGACACGCACCTTCTGTCGTCGAATTCCATTGCGCGTCACTATGCCGGAAGCAAGACCACCAGAGAAAAGCGGGCGACGAACGCCTCGCGAAACTTCCACCTGGCCGCAGCGCACGTGAATGCAATGCCGGAGAAACCGGCGGGAATGATTCTGAATGGGGATTGCGTGCACGTGGGCGGCAAAGACGAGTACAGCCAGCTCGAGAGCAAGTTCGCGTTGTTTAAGAACACGCCGATTCACGTGACGATGGGCAATCACGACCATCGCGGTGACTTCGCCGGTGCATTCAAGGATACAGATCAGCGTGTACTGCTGGAGAATCGTCACGTCTCAGTCCTGAAGTCCCGGCATGCGAATTTTGTCCTGCTGGACTCACTGACGATGGAGAATCCAGACAAGCCCGTGAAAGGCCCTGGAATCCTGGGCCGGGAACAACTGGCGTGGTTCGAATCGATCCTCGATGCTCATTCTGACAAGCCAGCCATCGTGATGTTCCATCACAACATCAACCCCAGTGACGCATATCAGAAACGGTCAGGAAAGAAACAGGTCCTCGTCGAGAGCGCCAGCCCCTTCAGGGGACTGGCCGGTGGTCTTGAGGACTCAGACCAGTTACTCGACCTGCTGGCAACAAAGCCGCACGTCAAGGCAGTCGTGACCGGGCACATGCATCAGTTCTACATCTTCAAATGGCGGAAGCTTCATTTCGTGTCTTTGCCATCAGTTGGCTACACCTTCCACGCCGATGAACCCGTTGGCTGGCTGAGCATGAACCTGCAGGAGGGTGGAGTGACTATCGAACTGCAGACACTGGACATGCAACATCCCCGTCATGGAACTAAAGCGAAGCTGGTCTGGAACTGAGGCTCGTCACGCGTCCAGGAAAAGACAGAATCTCAAAAAGTCATAGAATTGGGATGCCACGAAATGCCTTCGAGCCGATCACAAACGAATTCAATGAACCGCCGCCGGTTTCTTGGGCACAGTGCAGTCGGGCTTTCAATCGCTGCCAGTTCAATTACGCGATGCGACTCCGCTCCGGCCGACGAGCAGGAGCCGATCAGCGAAGAAAGTCCGCTGCGGTTCGGCCTCAACGCGGACCCTCACCTGCTGGGGCGTCGTTCGCCAGGCAATGAGGCAAATTTCAAACAGTTCGTCGATCAGATGCAGGAGTCCCAGCCCTCGTTTGCAATCGACCTGGGCGACTTTGGCTGTCAGGTGGCCGAAGGGCAGACGACACGTGAGATGCACGACGGCCAGCTCAGCGCTCTCAGGCATCACGTCGGCGTGTTTGCTGAGTTGAAATGCCCCCGGTACCACGTCATGGGCAACCACGATGTCGGCTGGCTCAAAGGCGGCGATGAAAAGATTACACCAGACGATCTGATCGGCCGCGGCCATGCCGGCGAGGACATTACCAAGCAGGAATTCCTCGACGTGACGGGAATGCCGCATCGGTTCTACTCATTCAACGTACGCGGCGTGCACTTCATTGTGCTCGACGGGAACAACCCGCCGGACGCGTCGGCGCCGGGAGGCAAAGACGGCGTGGTCGGTGCCTACTGGATCGATAGTGCTCAGCAGGAATGGCTGGCCGAGGACCTGGCCCGTCATCGCAGCCGACCGAAGATTGTCTTCTGCCACGAAGAGCTTCATCACACGCCGCCCGAAGGTTCAGGGGCGGGTGGCGATGTTCCGTTTTCGCCGGTCGGCAAGGAGACGTCGTATGTCGACAACGGATGGCAGATCCGTCGTCTGCTAGCCGAGGACGGTGGAGTGGTTGCCTGCTTCTTCGGACACAAACACCGCAACCGCTGGACGGTCTACGACAAGACGCACTACATCACGCTGGCGGCCACTCACTGGAATGCCAGTTTCGCGGCTGTGACGATCGGCGACCACCTGACAATCCAGGGATTCGGTGGACAACGATCGTATGACCTTCCTTGGCCGACCGCGTAGAACGCCTTCCCCGCAGGCCGGCTCCAGAGGCGTGTTGCATGCGTTTGTGGGGCAGGGACAATTCGTGAATCCGCAAACAAGCATCAAGCCCCACATGCGCCTTTAGTAGTTCACGGACATGATTGTTTCCCCTGGGGTCGGAAAAAGTCGGATTCTGCAGTGTCGAGTAGCAAGAGAAGTGTGCTGGATCGACGGCACAGCGACGCCGTTTGGCATCTACATGCAGGCGTGGGAGTTTCGGGATCGGCCTCTGGTACTTGACGACGTTGACGGGCTCTACGCCAACCGCAGCGGCGTAAGACTCTTGAAATGTCTGTGCCAGACAGACCCGGCGAAAACGTTGTCATGGCTGACGAACGCCGCCGCACTGGACAAACACGGGATTCCCAAAAGTTTTGTTACGACAAGCCGTGTCGCGATCATCGCGAATCGCTGGGAATGCCCGAATCTCGACGTTGCCGCACTGTTGGACCGTGGTCACGCGATTTCATTCGAACCAACACCGGTCGAACTGCACCAGCAGGCCGCCAAGTGGTTCTGGGATCAGGAAATCTTCGACTTCGTTGCCGACAACCTGCACCTGATCGCAGAGCACTCGTTTCGTACATACGTGCTCGCCTGAAAAAAGAAGCAGGCCGGCCTCGACTGGCGACAATTCGTGCTCAGCCGGTTACTGACGGGTACGGCACTCGAAGTTGCCCGTCTCAAAACTGAAGCAAGCTTTTCTTCAGAGGGCCAGAGAGTTCAAGCCTTTATCGAGCGGGCCACGGCTCCCGTGCTACCTGGTTCAATCATGCGAAGAAACTCCGCCATGTGGGCGACGAGCCTCCTCGCCGAGTGTTGACGCACAAGCCCCTCCCGCCCTCATCGACTCGACTCAGCAGGACGACGTCGAGATCGCCGCGATGCAGTTTCTCTGACACTCGCAATTCCAGACTGTCCGGACTTTTAGACCGCGACTGCCAGTGCTCATCGATGCCGTCCCACTCCGCAGTGCCACGTTTGAAGACCGCCCTCACCAAATCGTCCGGAATTCCAACTGCAAATAGAGCCGGAACGACCGGCAGCAATCAGAGGCAGTTCGGACGAGGTATGGCACGGTGAACGGACTCAAACTCAGCGAGCAAGAAATTAAATCCGCTTTTGCAGAAGGCCCGTGGGCGGAGCAGTTCCCGCCTGTGCTGACCATCGAACAGGCCTCCGCGCTTCTACAGGTTCCTAAGAGCACGATGTACGACTGGCGGAGTCGAGGTCTTCTCGATCAGTGCAGTCGCCGCGTGGGCAAACGAGTGCTCTTCGTCCGGGATCGTCTTCTTCAACTGATCTTCAACGAGGGCATTTCCTCCAATGGCTGATAAGTCCAATCACAGAAACAGCCAGCCGTACGATCCGGTTGGCGAACTCGTCTCAATCTTCAAACGTGAGAATACCTGGTGGGCGAACTGGCAGCACGCCGGTCGCCAGCACCGACAATCTCTTAAAACGAAAAGCATGAAAGAAGCGCGGCTTCGAGCCTTACGATTGGAAGGTGAAATCCTGACCGGTGAACACCGGAAGAAGGTTAAAGCCGCATCGATCACGGACGTGGTCAGCGCGTACATACGGCACCTCGAAACGGAACGCCGAAAACCGAAGACGCTGGTGAAGTACCGGGGAATCTTTACCCGCCTGTGCCAGATCGCCGAAGAAAATTACATCCAATCCGTCGAGCAGATCACCGTTTCTTTCATAGATAGATACCGGCACGCTCGTGTCCAAGCGGGTGTGTCCGCGAAGACGGTTTACAACGAGACGGTCGTCGTCCGCCAGGTTGTGAACTTCGCGAAAAGTCGTGGGATGCTGTCAGGTGATCCACTCAATGGGCTGAAGATCTCAGAACCGAAACCGACGCCACAGCCGTGCTTTACACGTGAAGAAGTCGAGTTGATCCTCGAAGCCAGCCAGGAGCCACAGCGGTCCATCTACACGGTTCTTGCCGACACAGGGGCTCGGATCGGGGAAATCAAATGGTTGACGTGGGAGGACGTGGACTTCAAACGCAACGTCCTGCACATCCGACCGAAGGATGACTGGACTCCCAAGACTGGAGATCAGCGCGCGACTCCAATGACGGAACGCGGCTGCAAGCTACTCAAGGAACGCCAGCGCGAATATCGCTGGGTCTTCACTGCCGCTCCCTCCAGGAAATACCCCCGAGGCGACCATCAAATCTCGGAACGTCGCCTGCTCCGATCACTGAAGCGTCTGCTGAAACGCCTCGGTATACAAGGCCATCTCCATACGTTCAGACACGCCTTTATCTCCAACGCACTTTCATCGGGCGTCCCCGAATCCGTCGTGCGAAACGTCGTCGGTCATGTGGACGAAAAAATTATCCGCCTCTACACGCACATTGCGGACCAGCGAGCACAGGACGCTATCAGGTGGCTTGAACTGCAGCCAGACGGGCTGGCTGCCAACACTGAGACGGACGAAGCCGGGCAGGGATCGAATTCCCCGACTGACTCCACGGAATCGGAGAGCGACGATGACGACGTTACGAGCAACACAGTTTGAGAATCAGTACAAAATCAGCACAGCGGCGACTGGATCGCCTGAGTGCTCAGCGCAAAAGCAAAGCGATCACCAGGTTACGATGATCGCTTTGCCGGGGAGCGGAGAGGGGGGGATTCGAACCCCCGGTACCGTTTCCGGTACACAGCATTTCCAGTGCTGCACAATCGGCCACTCTGTCACCTCTCCGTGTCGCGTCACAACTCGCTTGCAGTCGATACCCACCCGTGGCCGAGCAGGCAGTCTAGATCATGCAGTGGTCTGAAGTGAAAGAGTCGCTGCAACCTTGCGTCGTGAGGGACGCACTTTCAACTGGTGACTCAGCTCAAAGGACAATCTGCCGGATTGGATCGAATCCGCGTCAAACGCGAACATACTTCGGATATGACTCCGAAGTCAGCGCATTCTGGCGACCTGGCGGGATTGGTTCAACGGCGAACAGCTGATCAATTCAGTCGCTCGAAGCCGAACGTCCACCCCACCAGTCGGGCTCGCGAAACACCTGTTCGACAGGCAGCGAGAATCCCGCGAGAACCGATTCACCCCCAGGTTTGCTGGTCCAGCCGGAACCGCTGCTGAGTACATCGGCGGGCGAAAGCACGAGTGGACCGGCCTGGATGGTCTGGACCGTGATACTCTGTTGCTTGGGATCAACGACCCAGACCACAGCGACTCCACGTTCCAGATATTGCTGAATCCGACCGGCCACCAGACGTGTCCGATCAGGAGTCGACGGAACTTCGACAACCAGGGCCGGACAGGTTTCCGTGATCGTCTTATCCATCTCGGCCCAGCGGTCACCGGCAACGAAGTAACTGATCGGCGGGCAGCACACCGTGTCCGGACATCGGTTCAGAATCAGGGCCAATTCGAAGCAGGCATAGCCGGTGCGCGTCTGCTCGATCCAGTCGGCCAGCGCTTTCGAGAGATTCAGAACGACCGTGCCATGTGCCGCTTCAGGTGGGTGTAGCGAGACTGCCTCGCCACAGATGAGTTCTGACCACTGCCCGCCATCGGGCAGTTCACAGCGGCGTTCTACGAATTCTTCTGCGGTTATGCTGCGAGCGATCATCGGACGACTGTTCCAGGTGAGATCGATCCGGGCCAATCAGGCCAGCACGCATAGTAAACCAGAAACGGGGCGAACGTGTACCGGGACAACGGGGCAGTCGTTCTGAAGGCAGATCAGTCGAGAAACTCGCACAGGATGGGTGCGGACATTCGACGATTGCGTTGCGCCGAGGAGCGGAGGGCAGGTGCTTTGCGCAGGAGCGTGTCCTGCGCAGCCGCACCCCGAAACAGCTCACCTTCGCGTGTCGTATGCCTGCCACGCGTCTGCAACGGTCCCTCGGGAGCGAAGTAGACGTGCGGCAATCAGGCAGCGCATATCGCCCTTGAGCGATTACGACCACGTTCGGCTGACGTTCGCGAGTTGTCAGACTCAGCGATCGTTAGACCGGACTCGAACCGCGGCGGGTCGTCGTGTCGTCTTTTCCAGACGATGCATCTCCCAGGCGAAGATGCCCGAGGTGATGGCCTGGATTCCGATGTACATGAGAATCGCCGGGCCGTGCATCAGCAGGCAGGCGACCGTCCAGGTTGTGAGACCACCGACAAGCAGGAGCGCGAGGTGCGAGGTGGTTTTGCCGTTCATGGCAGATTCCGAAAGCAGAAGGAACATGAATGCACGCGGGGCGTGCTTGTGGACGAACCGTCACGGGCACGTAGCCAAATCTGGTGTTTGCAACCAGGTCCAGAAACAAGCCCGTAGCCGGATAACGTCGCCCCCCAGAGTTGGGCGAGTTTCTGTTTAAACCGCAATGTCCGAGCCAACGCCGTGCAGATCACGCGAAGTGAAACCTACGGCGAGAATTGGCACGTGGTGTGGATCTGGGGTGGGATTCCCGCTGGCCCGTTGGAAGAAGTATCGACCGTCGGGAAGGAGCGGGTGTGTCCGATTCGGGATTGTTGGTTCGGGAATTACTGAATTTTCTTCAGCCGGGCCAGAGCGGGAAGGAGCGACTGTATCCGTGAGTCACCATTGTTTCTGGCCATGTTGCCGGTGGGGCGCGAATAGGACAAACAGTCGCGATTCATGGCAACCCATTCACGAGCCAAATCGGCCGTCGTTTGCGAGAAAAAAGGAAACTCTTTCGCAACCAGTACAATCGGCACGACGACACGCTTGCCGGCCACCTCGTGCACGTCGTCTGACCCCTCGTTCGGCCAGGCAACGACGCAATCAGAATGCTCGACAACGAATTGTCCACAAACGAGCAGGGTCAACGATTGCGGACCGGATCGTCGCGGCCCCGGTCTAAAATGGCAGAGTTCGTGTGCAGTCACCGCATTCATCCGGATCTTTGCTGGAAATGCGTTTTCCCCCTGGCAGGTGCAGTCTGATCGTGGAAGCGCGACCCCTGAGATTCATTCGAAACCTCGGACGCATGCGACAGATCGTCAGCGTGCTGTTCAACCACGGATTCGGAGATCTCGTCGAGCGTCTGCAGATTGGCGGATACGTCCGGTGGGGTCGCCGAGTCCTGCTGAAACGCCGCGAGCCTCAATCGCCGCTGTCGCGGGCTCAGCGGATTCGTCTCGCCCTTGAGAGCCTTGGCCCGACATTCATCAAATTCGGTCAGGTCGTGAGCACGCGTCCAGACCTCGTTCCGACCGATGTCATCGAAGAATTGAAGGAGCTACGGGAAAATGTCCCTCCGTTTCCCTCTGAGAAGGCCCGGGAACTCGTCGAGTGGGAGCTTGGTCAGCCTCTGGATGCCGCGTTCGCGGATTTCGAGACCGAGCCGCTTGCAGCAGGATCGCTGGCCCAGGTTCATCGAGCTCGACACACCGACGGCTCGCTGCTGGCCGTCAAGGTGCTGCGTCCTGACATCCGAGCGGAAATCGAACGCGACCTGTCGCTGATGCACGAGCTGGCCGTGCTTGTCGACCGGTACATCCCCGAGGCGCGCGTCTTCGACCCACTTGGGCTGGTGAACCATTTTTCACGAACCGTGCGTCGCGAGCTGAATCTGTCCCGCGAAGCCCGGACTCTGGAAGAGTTTGAACGACTGTTCCGACGCGACGCGACATTACACGTTCCGAAGGTCTACCGGGAGCAGTCGTCCGACGGCGTGCTGACGATGGAGTTCATCGACGGCCTGCGCGTGGATGATCCGGAGCAGCTTTCCTCTGCTGGCATCGACACAAAGGCGCTGGCGGCCAACGGAGCTCGCATCTTCCTGCGGCAGGCCTTCGAACTGGGCGTGTTCCACGGCGATCCACATCCGGGCAACATGCGTGTCATGCCGGACGGGTCACTGTGTCTGCTCGATTACGGCATGATCGGCATGCTGGAAGAGCTCACTCGCGGCCTGCTGATCGATCTGCTGGTCGCGATCGTCAAACGCGACCCGACGAAAGCAGTGCGGGTTGTCCAGGAGATCGGCCAGACGGACGAGGATGTCGATCTGCCGCTGTTGCGCGCGGATGTCCGAGATTTCATCGAGACGTACTACAGCGTGGAGCTGAGCCGGCTGAATATCGGCAACCTGTTGAACGATTTTATCACCGTCCTGATAACGCACGGCATTCGAATCCCCGGCGATCTGATGTTGCTGATCCGGGCACTGGTCTCTCTGGAGGGAGTCGGCCGCACACTCGACCCGGAGTTCAACCTGGCGGGCGTCCTGCAACCATTCGTCGAGTCAGCCATCAAACAGCGGTACAGCCCTGGGCGAATCGCGTCGGACGTTGTCCACGAGCTGAAGACATTCGGCGAACTGGCTCACCAGGTTCCGAGGGCTCTGGGGCGGACCCTGGAGAAACTGAGCAACGACGACCTGCGAATCCAGCTGGAGCACCGACACATCGACCACTTGATCAACGAAGTGGACCGTTCGAGCAATCGCATCGTGATCAGCCTCATCCTGTCAGCTCTGATCGTGGCATCCGCCCTGATTCTCCGCAGCGGCAACAATGAATGGTGGCTGAGCGTCCCCGTTTATGTCGTTTCAAGCTTGCTCGGCATCTGGTTGATCTACGGCGTCTTCCGCAGTGGCCGACTGTGACTTTCCGGGTTTCACCCGTTGTGGGAGCCTGAATCCTGCCCGGATGTCGCGTGCGTTTTGACGCACTCTCGAATTCGTACATGGGCCACGTGAATCGATTGGCTGGTGCGTCTTGACGCACCCTGCTTGGCTACTTTTCCTTAGCAATCGACACCATGACGGATTCCAGAGATTGCAGACAGAGGCAGCGGATTCATGACCGTGATACAAGACGCGGATCGAAGACCACTTGCCACACGGGACGGTCAGGAAAACAACACTATGAGTGACCGCTGGATTGCCGACCGGATGCATCGCATTGATGCGTCTGGAATTCGCAAGGTGTTTGACCTTGCGGCCAATATGACCGATCCGGTCAACCTGAGTATCGGGCAGCCTCACTTTGATACACCAGACGAAATCAAAGAGTCGCTGTTCGAAGCCGTTCGTGAGGGCAGGAACGCTTACAGCCAGACGCAGGGGATTGCTCCGCTGCGAGATCGACTGCAGCAGCAGGTGGACGATCAACTTGGTCACAGCGACCGGCAGGTTTTTGTTTCCAGCGGGACCAGTGGCGGGTTGATGCTGGCACTCAGCACACTGGTGAATCCTGGCGACGAAGTGATCGTGTTCGATCCCTACTTCGTGATGTACGGACACCTGACTGCGATGTCCGGCGGCAAAGTCGTGCTGATCGACACCTATCCAGGTTTTTGCATTGATCTGGACCGGGTGCGTGATGCGATCACCGATCGCACGAAAGTGATTCTGTTCAACAGCCCGGCGAATCCCACCGGGGCAGTGGCAACGGAAGAGGAAATGCGCGGCCTGGCCGAACTGGCCGCGGAAAAGGACGTTGCTCTGATCAGCGACGAGATCTATCGATCGTTCTGCTACGACACGCCATTCGTCAGTCCGGCGAAATGGAATGACCAGACGATCGTGATCGATGGCTTCAGCAAATCACATTCACTGACCGGCTGGCGACTTGGTTTCGTTCACGGACCAGTTCACATAATACAGCAGATGATCAAGCTGCAGCAGTTCACGTTTGTGTGTGCTCCCCATCCGATGCAGTGGGCTGTGCTCTCGGCACTGGATTACGACATCTCGTCTAGAGTCGAAGAGTATCGTGAGAAACGGGACTTCATGGTGCGGGAACTGAGTGACGATTTCGAGATTGCGGGTGCTGGCGGCGCCTTCTACCTTTTCATCAAAGCTCCGTGGGGCACCGGGAATGAGTTTGTGAAGGCTGCGATCGAAAACAACCTGCTGATCATCCCGGGTAACGTATTCAGCAGTCAGGACACGCACTTTCGGCTCTCGTACGCAGCCGAAAGCGACACGCTGGAACGCGGTGTTGAAATTCTGAAACGCACGGCGCGAATCCCGAAGTGAACGGGACGTTACGAGTACAGGACACCAACTCTGACGCTCTAATTCAAAGCCGTCTCCAGCAGGTCGAACAGGCGGTCGACTTCTGATCGCGTTTCGTCGTCAAGCTGGTATCCCACGGGCCCGCGGATGACCGTGTTGGTGAAAATCTCCTGACGAACCAGCAGGTGTTTTTCAATAGCCAGGAACGCGTCGAGGCTGGTTTGCAGACTGACCAGTGCGATCAGTGGTAGCGAGATTTGATCGGCACGCCCTTGATCGTCATCTTCCAATGCTTTCCAGAGAGCCAGGTTGGCTCGGGCCAAGTCCGCGCCTGGCATCGTCCCGACGACGCCACGGTGGTAATTGTCGACAAGATACATGCCGCCACTACCTTCGAAGACTCGTGCTTTCCCGCGCGTTGCATCGCGGAGCGCTGAGAGCCGCGGACCCACCGGAGTGGCTTCGGGCTTGAACTGGACCCGGTCGCCCCAGGCATCCAGTAACTTCGCCTGCAGCTCGATAGACATCGGGCGACCGACGTACCCACTGGCGTCCTGCACGATTACGGGGATAGCAACGGCTCGCAGCAGTTGCTCGTAGTACGCGTGAAGTTCGGCTTCGTCCGGAGCTGTGGCCACTGGCGGGATAGCCATCACTGCATGTGCACCGGCTGATTCCGCGTGGGTCGCCAGCTCCACAGCCGTGTGTGTGCTTTCTGCACCGACGCTGATGACCGTCGCACATCGGTCGCCAGTGAATCCGCACACATGCTCGGCCAGTTGCTTTCGCTCTGAATGGGACAGGCGCAGGACTTCAGAGACCATTGCCATCACGACGCCAGCGACGCCCATATCGAGCAACCAGTTCAGCTCGCAATCAAGAGTCCCGATGTCGAGAGACTCGTCGTTGTGAAATGGCGTCTGAAAGACGGGCAAGACACCACCAAGAGAGTGAGGCAGTGGATCCTGATCGATCACAAGTCTGCCTTCTCATCACACCAGCGAGCGACCTCGTTCAGGTCAACATTGCGGTCCTCGGGTTCGTGCTGCAGACAATTCCGGATGAAATCGCAGACCGCTGCGTCTTCGCAATCGACTTCCGGAACCTGCCAGCTTTCGTGCCGTTTCACAATCGCACCAAGACTGTCTTCAGTGATCAGGTCTTTCCCCGTCAGAAGTTTCCACGCCGTGCATCCCAGGGCGAACAGGTCGGCTCGAGGATCGATAGACCCGCCACGAAGCTGTTGCAGCGGCATGTATCGCGGAGTCCCCGCCACAATTCTCTTCTTCGATTTGGCATCATCCACCGGGTTGGCGAGGCCGAAGTCCATCAACTTCACGTCGCCGCGATCCGTCAGCATAATATTAGACGGCTTGACGTCACGATGAACGACTTTGTGATGATGGGCATACGCCAGCGCCGAGGCAAGCTGCCCGATGACCCTTCGAAACTCGGGCAGCGGCAGGGCACCCTTGTCCTGAAGTGCGACATCCAGGGTGACTCCGTCACAGTATTCCAGCACGATGAAGAATGACCGGAACGCTCGGAAACGTCCCTTCATCTGTACGATATGCGGATGATCAAACGACTCGATAGTTTTCGCTTCCCGCTGAAACTGTTCCAGTGCTTTGGAATCGTAAACGAGTCGGTGACTCATCATTTTCAAAGCGACATGTTCTCCAGTCGCTTCGTGTGTGGCCTGATAGACGATGGCCATTCCACCTTTTCCGAGCCGGTGCAAAATGCGGTAATCATCAAACGTCTTGCCAGCCAGTACGTCGCGGCCGCGCACGCCCAGACGGTCAGCCAGCAGATTGGTCAGTACTCGGCTGATGACCGGGAATCGACCCGCAAGTTCATCGAATACGTCGCCCGGCAGAAACTTCGACGTGACAGGTGTGATCGCTACGACATCGGCTGTCCGCGGTTCTTCGGTGACCAGTGCCATCTCACCGAGAATCTCACCCTTGCCACAGTCCGTGATCACGTGCATGTCTCCATCATCGTCCGTGACCTGGATTTCGACCTGACCCTGCGTAATCAGGAACAGGCCGTCCCCTTTTTCTCCCTGATGCATCAGGTATTCGCCCGGATCGTAACGACGCGGCTCAAGCAGGTTCTCGACATGCTGAACCAGTGTTGGCGGCAGTTTTGCGAATGGCCGCGACTGACCCAGGACAAAATCTGGCGAGTGTGACCATTCGGCCGACTCTCGGATGAGGAATCCGCTGGGCTCATTTTTCAGTTCGACAGTGCTGCGGATCTCCTCGCTGTCCTCTTCAGTTCGCATGAATGTGTGGGTCATAGCCTTGTTGATTGCCACGGGCCGGTCACTTCTGGTCGACTTCGTGGACTCCAGAGCTGTTCCCCATTCCGTGCTGGCCGTGCCAAAGCGAGCACTCAACCTGTCAGCGAGGTCCGGAAATCGGGCGGAGAAATCGCTGACGACCGGCGATGATGCATCATCCAGATCGCGTCGCAACACAAACTCGTGTTCAACCAGTTCCCATTCGTGGTCCTCGAGCAACTCCTCGAAGCAGCGACGTAACTCGCGACAATAAGCCTCGGCCGGCAGGCCTCGGCCCCGTAACCAGCGATGATGTTGATCGACAAGGAATGCGTCGGAGTAATCGCGCGCCGTGAATTCGTCGTTGCGCACAAATGCGAAGACATCGGGTGAAGATCCCTGGGACTCCCAGAGCGCATGTAACTCTGCGGCCGCAGGTCGGGCAACCAAGGTCGCCAGCCTGACTTCCACTTCTGAGTTTGGAGCGAGACCCGACGACCGAGCCGTTTCTGGAGTCTTGTTGCCACTCATTGCGGGCGATCCCTCTGAATTCTGCGAAACTGTGTGGCCCGTCAGATGTGTCCGCTCCGGTCTGCCCATAACCGGAGGACAACGCTGCTTTACTTCCAGTAAACTTTCAGAACGTACCAGATGACGACCGGTGGAACGCAAAACGACGTAATTGAAGGGAGAAAACCAAGGATTCCCTGGTTCAATGCG
>CAYSJO010000151.1:0-3694 GCA_964431285.1 uncultured Planctomycetaceae bacterium | reverse complement strand
GATCCACTAACCCAGGCGCCACAACCGGCGCCACACTGAGTATCGGACAGCCGCCATCCAGCCTGCATTGCATCCGAACCGGTCGACGCGGGCTGCGCCTCGGCATCAACAAGGGCGATCAGGTTCTGCGGTGGAGCGCTGAGCTGATCCAGCAGGTCTTCCGCTTGAATGGTGCCAAGCGAAACGGACAACACACACGCGGTTGCCACTAGACTTCTTTGCAGATTCATGGCAGTTTCCTTCGCTGAAGACGTTGTGCACTTCTTCAGTCTGTGCCCCGTTGCGACAGGTTGAAGAACGTGCATTTTCAACTCATTTGGGTAGTTTTCTCATCGGGTTCTGCACACCGTGCCGTAACGGTTTTTCCGGCGAAAGATGGCCGTTCGCGCCTCAGTTTCTGCCCCAACCGGCAAACCCCGAACGATCAGTACAGTGTCTGTGAGGCTGCCCCCCTGACTGTGTGACAGTTCGCACATCGCGCGCATGGTTCCTCCAGGTACGGGACGAGTGCGGCTCTGGTCGCTTCCGCACCCCGCCGTCCCGGATTCGCATTGACGCTCAAACGAGAATCCGAATAAAAGTCCACCCCTCACGTCAGGGGTAGAGGTTCTCTCATGCCCCACACTGAGATTTCGAATTCGAAATCTCCTGAATCAGATCGACCATCGTGAATCTCGCTTTCTGACTGCACGTCTCATCGCCATTCCCACCCCCAAAAATGGGAACAGACACGGATGTCGAATCGATCCCTCGCGCTCGTTCCATTGTCGATTTTCGCACTCTTGATCAGTCTCGCTGGCTGCGGTGATTCTGACGAACCGGCCGGACAGGCGGTCGTTGTTGACGAATCACCCGCAAACACCGAACAGCTCGCGCAGGCCGAGTCAAAGAAACAGGCGACCGCACTGGTTGAGGAAGCGATACCGCTGATCCAGCAGCACCAGCTGCGCGATGCAATCGAAAAGCTCAACAAGGCCGTCGAGACCGACCGCGAGTGTGCCGAAGCGTTCTTCCAGAGAGCGGGAATTCTGGCTGATGCGGGAGAAGATCAGCTCGCGCTGAACGACTACTCGCGTGCCGTTGAGTTGTCTCCCGATGAAGTTCGCTATCACAACATGCGAGGCCTGTTTCTACTCACACGTACGCAGCTCGATACGGCGCTCGCCGATTTCACCGCGGCCATTCAGATTGATCCCAAGTACGTCCAGGCCTGGAACAACCGTGGCCTGGTACGACTGGCGCAGAACCTGTTCACAGAAGCGATCGAAGACTTCAATCACGCGATCGAGATCGACCCGGCATACGCCGATGGATTCAACAACCGCGGATTTGCCCGGTTCCAGCAAGGGGACAGCGAACAGGCATTCGACGACTTCAATCGGACGATCGAACTGAACCCTGACTATGTCAACGCGTACAACAATCGCGGCATGCTGTTCATGCGGGAGAAGCAGTATCAGGAAGCGGTTGCCGATTTCTCCGAGGCGATTCGACTCGACGAGGTCAACGTCAAGCACTACCAGAACCGTAAGGTTGCCTTGGAGAAGCTCGGCCAGACTGAGCAGGCCGAAGCGGACGGTCAGCACATTGCCTGGTTGCTCAAACTGGGTCGGCTGAACGCTACAGTCGCTCAGAACCCGTCTGTTCCAGATGCCTACATCCTACGAGCCAACCATCTGGCTGACGGTGGACAGACCGAGATCGCGATGACGAACTTCGAGCGTGCGATTGAGGTTGCCCCGGAGACTGCTGCCGGCCTTGTTGGACGTGCCGAATGGTGGTTCCGTCATGGCGAACTTCAGAAGACAATTGACGATGCCACTAAGGCACTTTCGAAAGAGCCCAGCCACAAAGCTCTGACTCTGCGCGGTGATGCCTGGTTTGCTTTGGGGCGGTATGACGAGGCGATTGCCGACTTCACAACCGCTCGCAGATTGGACGACAGCGTCGCGCAGGCCTACTTCCGTCGAGCGCAGCAACGGTCGCAGCAGGGTGACACAGCCGGCGCCCAGGCCGATCTCGCCATGGCTAGGCGGCTCAATCCGACAATCGGACAGTAGCGCCCGAGTTACACAAAACGCTCCCGTGAAGTTGTGACTTCACCTAGACTCGCTGCTCGGGTCGTAACACAGCACTGTGTAAATTGCGGGAGCAGCAGTCAGATGGCGAAAGCATGGGGCGGGCGGTTTCAGGCGGCGACGGATGCCCGCGTCGAGAAATTCACCGAGTCGATCAGCTTCGACGCCCGTCTCGCGGACGTTGACATCACCGGTTCGCAGGCACATGCGCGGATGCTCGCACACGTCGACCTGATCAGTGACACGGAACGTGACGAGATTGTTGCCGAACTGGAGAACATTCGCGGCGAGATCACGCGTGGCGAAATGCCCTTCGACACGGCCCTCGAAGACATTCACATGCACATCGAGAGTCGCCTCACCGAGCGGCTTGGTGATACCGGTCGCAAGCTGCACACCGGTCGCAGCCGCAATGACCAGGTCTCAACGGACCTGAAGCTCTACACGCGCCACGCGATTGACCACGTCGATGAACTGCTGCTCGATCTGCAACGTGCGTTTGTCGAGAAAGCCGACCGCGACCGCGACATCGTCATGCCGGCGTTTACACATCTGCAGCGAGCGATGCCGGTCCTCGCCGCGCACTACTGGTTGGCATATTGCGAGAAGTTTGAGCGGGATCGACAACGCCTCGCCGACTGTCGTAAACGTGTCAACGTCTCGCCGTTGGGAACGGCCGCTCTGGCCGGCACATCGCTGCCGATCGACCGCCAGCACACGGCGGAGCAACTTGGATTTGACGAGGTCTCGCGCAACAGTCTGGACGTCTCGAGCGATCGCGACTTTCTGGCGGAATTTGTGTTCGATCTGTCGCTGATCGCCGCGCATCTCAGCTCGTGGGCCGAAGAGTGGATTGTGTGGTTCACGACGGAATTCGGATTCCTGACGCTGCCCGACGCATTCACGACCGGATCGTCGATCATGCCGCAGAAGAAGAATCCGGATGTGCTGGAGCTGATCCGCGGCAAGTCGGCACGAGTCATGGCGGACGTGTCGCAACTGCTGCTGCTGCTTAAAGGTCTGCCCATGGCCTACAACCGTGATCTGCAGGAAGACAAGCTGGCGATGTTCGACGCGATCGACACGGTTGTTGCGTGCTTGGAACTGGCGCCCGCGATGGTGGCCGGTGCAGAATTGCAGGTCGACCGTATCAACGCACAGCTGGAAGACGGCTACCTCGACGCGACTGCTTTGATGGAGTATCTCATCAAGCTGGGCGTTCCGATGCGAACCGGACACGAAACCGTCGGTCGCCTTGTCGCGGAGTGTGACAGCCGCGCATGTCGACTCAGCGACCTGTCATTGGACGACCTTCAGGCTGCCTGTCCGCAGATTGATGAGTCTGTTTACGACGTACTCGGTACACGCAACGCGAACGCCGCATTACAGAGCTACGGCTCCGGCGGCCGAGCGGCTGTGGAAGAGCAGATTACGTTCTGGCAGCAACGTATGGTGTGAATGCGAGTGGCGGATGACCACTCGTCACGGGACTTGACGTCAGGCATTTGGGAGCACTCGATGACGCCGACTCGATTTGATGACCGCGACTGGTCGGCTTTGACACTCGGCGAGCGGATTCGTCAGATCGAAGTCGAGGGGTATCTCGTATTGCCGGA